>JASGEE010000134.1:0-5711 GCA_047606715.1 Microbacterium sp. | reverse complement strand
TGGATGCCGCCACCGGCACCTTCCTGGAGCAGGACCGCTCGCCGGGCCGTGCGCTCGGCACGATCGACAATCGCGGCAGCCACTTCTACCTGGGGCTGTACTGGGCGCAGGAGCTCGCCGCCCAGACCGCCGACGCCGACCTCGCCGCGGTGTTCGCGCCGATCGCGCAGGCGCTGACCGAGGCCGAGACGCAGATCGTCGCCGAACTCGTCGCCGTCCAGGGCAGCGCCGTCGAGATCGGCGGCTACTACCACCCCGACGAGGCGAAGGTCGCCGCCGTCATGCGCCCCTCCACGACGCTGAACGCCGTCATCGACGCGCTCTTCTGACCCGCCGAAGGGCTGGTCGTCGTCCCCCGCGAGACGGCATCCGTGCACCGAAACGGCGGATGCCGTCTGCTGTTTCGGTGCACCCGTGCCGTCTCGCGAGACCGCGCAAACGTCCGCTCAACGCCGCGGGTAGCGGACATGCGTGGGGGCGCAGGTCAGGCGTGGATCCAGACGTCGGTGCCGTTGGGTGCCCAGTCGTAGATTTGCTTGGCGCGGGCGTTGGACATGCCGACGCAGCCGTGGCTCTGCCGCGTGCCCCAGTTGTTGTGCCAGTACACACCGTGGAAGGCCTGATTGCCGTTGAAGTACATGATCCACTGGATGTTCTCGACCTCGTAGTCCCAGTAGCCGCTGCCGCTGCTGCCGGAGCCGCTGGACATCGTCTGCACGTCGTAGTGGCTGGCGACCTGGAAGTGCCCGGGGTAGGTGGGCGAGTAGGCGTCCTCATCCTCGCGACCGCTGGAGATGAGCCACGTGTCGACGACCTCGCCGTTCTCCTTGAGGTACAGCCGCTGCTCACTGAGGTCGACCTCGAGCAGACGCTCCAACTCGGTCGTGTCGGCGGCGGTCACCTCGACCGGAAGCTGGTAGGCGCCGTCGCCGGTGGCCAGCTGCGCGGCGAAGTCCTCAGCGACCCCGCTCACGTCGCCGAGCTCGCGGCCATCCTGGCTCGCGGTGATCGTGCGGGTCACGTCGCCGTCGGAGTTGGTGAGCACGGTGCCGTCCACGGCTTCGCGGTTCACGAGTTTCTTCAGGGTGTCGACGACCGGCTGGATCTTCTCGGCGTCGGCGGTGACCACGAACTCGCCGCTGTCATCGGCTGCGATGGTGAGCCAGCTGGCGGCGGTCTCTTTGTCGACGGGCACCGTGCGCTCGTCGTCGACGTAGAAACCGACCTTCTTCAGCATCGCGTTGGCCTCGTCGGCCGCGGCCTGGGCCTTCTCGGTCGTCGCGGCGGCGGCGACGGCGCTCGGGGTGACGTCGATCGTCGCCGTCGTCGTGCCCGACTCGAACGCGTCGGTCAGCGCCGCGGTCACCGCGTCGAGGTCGACGCCGGTGCCGTCGACGGCCGGTGTCACCGCGAACGTCTCGCCGTCGAAGGCCACGGTGGCCCCCACCGGGTCGACATAGCTGTCGGGCAGCGCGGCCTGCAGCGCGGCGGTGGCCTTCTCGGCGTCGATCGTCACGGATGCCTCGACGGGGTCGCCGTTCCACTGCGAGAGGTTCCACGCCGGGCGCTGCTCGAAGGCGGATGCCGCCAGAGCTTCCGCGTCCACAGCGGCGCCGAGGTCGGCACCGCTGATCGACGGCCCGTCCTCGCCGAGCACGAGTGTGGTGTCGGCCAGCCGCTGGGCGATCGCCTCGGTTGCGGCCCCCTCGGTCAGAAGTCCGACCGGAACGCCTGCGACGGCCGTTCCCGGGGCGATGAGCACGAGAGAGGCGGCCGCGGCGCCGGCGGCGATCACCGCGACGGGCGCAGAGATCCACAGCCACAGGCGCTTCTTCTTGGGGGCCGGGGCCGCCGGTGCCCATTGCGCGAGGGTCGGCTGCTCGGCGGTCAACTGCGCAGTGGGAGAGCTGTCGCCCAGCGACCCCTCAGAACCCGGCTCCGTGGCGACATCCGTCACGACTCTACCCCACCCTCTGCGCTTATCGGCGCGATCGCGCCCCCGAACTATGGTACGCGACGGCATCGGCCGCGACTGGAAGAGTGCCGTGAAGGCGAGGCTGCGAGCGTCCGGATGCCACCCACGGGAGGTGCGTGTCCCGTTCTTGGGAACGATGAACCCAGCGGATGCGGCGCGCGCTTGCGGTGAGTCGTTTCGTGAGCTCTACTAACGAATCCGCTCGGAGCTCGGCGAACTGCGTGCAGGGATCGTGCTCGGTCTGCGTGGAGGACGCGGCATCCCGAACGAACGTCTGCGCCCCGTGCCTGCGACGAGCTGAGCACGCCTGCGCTCTCCGGTGCGCCGTGCGCATAAGCGGAGATCCGCAGAAAAGCGGAGATCTGTGCGCCACAGATCCGCGTATGTGCCGATCTCCGCGTGAGGGCTAGGGTGCGAAGACCTTGCCGGGGTTGAGGATGCCGGTCGGATCGAACACCCGCACGATCTCGCGCTGCAGGCGCCACTGGTCGTCGCCGAGCTCCTCGGCGAGCCACCGGCGCTTGAGCACGCCGATCCCGTGCTCTCCGGTCAGGGTGCCGCCCAGGCGCAGCGCCGAACGGAAGAGGTCTTCGGCGGCATCCCAGATGTGCGCGGGGACCTCGGTCCCGTCGAAGACGAAATTCGGGTGCAGATTGCCGTCGCCCGCGTGACACACCGTCGGGATCCGCACGCGGTGCTCGCGCTCGATGCGCGCGATCTCGTCGAACATCGCCGGCAACGCGCTGCGCGGTACCGAAACGTCTTCGATCAGCGCCGTGCCCAGAGCTTCCAACGCCGGGTGCAGCGAACGGCGGATGCGCCACAACAGGTCGGCCTCGGCCTCGTCGGCGGCCAGGCGCACGACCCCGCCCGCAGCGGTGAGGGTTGCCGCAATCGCCTCGGCCTCGGCTTCGGCGGCGTCGCCGTCGGTCTGCACGGTCAGCTGGGCCGCGCCCGGCGCTGTGGCCTCGAGGCTGAGCAGGCGGTGGACGGCGGCGAGGGAGGCGGCATCCATCAGCTCCATGATCGACGGCTGCACGCCGGATGCCGTCACGGCCGCCGCGGCTGTCGCCGCCGCACGCACGTCGGAGAACAGCGCCGTCAGGGTGCGCGCCTGACCCGGAACCAGGCGCCGGAGCTTCAGGGTCGCCCCGACGACGACGCCGAGGGTTCCCTCCGAGCCGATGACGAGCGAGGTCAGGTCGAGCCCCGTGACGCCCTTGACGCTGCGATGGCCTAGGCGCAGCAGGCGTCCGTCGGCGAGGGCGAGGTCGACCCCGAGCACCGCGTCGCGCACGACACCGTACTTCGCGCAGAGGAGACCGCCGGCGCCGGTGGCGATGTTTCCGCCGACCGTGGCGATGTCGCGGCTGGCCGGGTCGGGAGCCCACCACAGCCCGTGCGGGCGCAGGGCGTCGTTCAGCTCGGCATTGATGATGCCGGGCTCGACGACGGCGAGCATGTCGTCGGGGCGCACCTCGAGGATGCGGTTCATCCGCAGCACCGACAGCACGATCTCGCCCGGGCCGGCGTTCGCGCCGCCGGCCAGACCCGTGCCCGCACCGCGCGTGACGACGGGCGTGCCGGTTGCGTGCGCGATGCGCAGCGTCGCCTGCACGTCGGCGACCGACTCCGCGTGCACGACGGCCAGCGGCGCCCCCGCGGACGAGTGGCCCGACTTGTCGGCGCGCATGAGCTCGAGCACGGCCGGGTCGGTCTCGACGCGCTCGCCGAGCGTGGCGCGCAGTCGCGCGACGGCCGGTGCTGCTGCGGGCGCGGTCGGTGCGGCGGTCATGACAGGCGGCGGCGACCGGCGACGAGGCCGACCGTGACGGCGACGACGGCGAAAGCGAGGCCGATCCAGGCGCTGCCGCTGGTCCACCACACGATCGTGGTCGCGGCGTAGACGAGCAGTTCGACAAGGGCCCGGGCGAAGGGGTGCACCGGCACGAGGGCGCGCGGTGAGACGAACAGCGCCCACAGCGCGATCGCGATCAGCGGCGCTCCCAGACCCGCGACGATGTTCCACGGCAGCGGCCAAGCCGTGAAGCCCCACACCGCGAGCGTTGCGAAGGCGAACATCTCGCACAGGAAGGCGAGCACGTCGACGGCATCCAGGGCGGGCCGCGTGCCGGCCGTGGCATCCGTCGTCGGCGCCTCGGGTGCGCTCGGGCGGACGGGGGGCAGCGCGTCGGACATGCCCTCAGCTTACGCGCGGGTGCGCGGGCGGCAGATGGTCTGGCTCCGGGGGTGCGACGGATGCCGCCACGTGTGCGTGCGGGATCACCAGATGGCGGTGCTGTCGGTGCCGGGAGAGCCGTCGATCTCGTAGTGCAGCGTCGCCGTGCCGAAGAGGTAGCTCACCAGCGACACCGTGAACTGCACGCTCGTCGTGCCATCGTCGCCGATCGTGGCTCGCGCGAGCTCCCGGTCGCCGCCGACGCGGCTCGTGTAGCGCACCACGACGATCGCACCGGGGGTGCCGCTGACCTGCACGGTGGTCGTGACCGTCGTGCCGAGCTCTACCTCGACGGACTGCGCGGTCGGTGCCCCGGTCGGGGTCGGTTCGGCGGTGGATGTGGGTTCGGGGGTCGCGGTGGCGGTGGGTTCGGCGGTTGCGGTGGCCTCCGGTGTGGCGGTGGCTTCCGGTGTCGCCGTTGCGGTGGGGTCGGGTGTGGGCGTCGGATCCACGGTCGGCGTGGGAGACGGCGTGACCGTCGGTGTCGTCGTCGTTGTCGAATCGGGGGTCGCCGTGGGCGTGGGGGTCGTGTCGGAGGTCGGGTCCGCGGATGCCGACGACTGCGGGGTCGTCGACGGGGTGGCAGACGGGCTGGTCGAGTCCTCGGTGCGATCCAGAACGATCGGGTCGGCGTCGGACCCGTCGTCGACCTCGCCGTCGGAATCTTCTCCGTCCGGATCCGCCGGCACCGTGGGCACGTCGCTCGGGCTCGGACCGGGCGCCGGTAGTGCGATGCCGTCGCCGTTGGAGCCGGAGCCCGCGTCCGCCGGTTCGGATCCGTCGCTGCCGGCATCCGTGCTCGCGATCAGTTGCGGCACCACGACCGCGGCGATCGCCGCGCCCCCGGCGATCACGACGGATGCCGCGACGAGCGTGGCGACACCGAAGCCCGCGAAAGAGCCGCTCGACGCGGCGCCGGTCGTCGTCGCCGCGAACGGCGCCGCATCCATCCCCGCCGCCGATCCGGTCACGGCCGGGGTGCCACCGGCGATGCCGCTGCCCGACGTCACCGTCGCCGGCATCGCGGGCGTCGTCGCTGCGAGCGCGGTGAGCTGCGTCGTGCCGTGCTGCAGGGCGGCGAGGTAGGCCGTGATCGCACCCGCGCCGATCGTCAGCGGCAGCAGCACGAGCGCGAGCCGGTTCGAGACCTCTCCGGCCTCAGCCGCGACGATCGTGCAGCGGGCGCAGTCGGCCAGGTGCCCCTCGGTGCGCTTGGTGTCGCGGCGGCTGAGGTTTCCCCGGGCATAGGCGCCGAGGTGCTCGATCGTCCACTGACATTCAGAGCCGTCGGCGACCGACTGCAGGTGTGCCTGGATCCACGCCGCACGCAGACCTTCGCGCGCGCGGAAGGCCAACTGGGCGACCGCGGAGGCCGACATCCCCAGCAGCGGGGCGACCTCGGCCGGGCGCATCTGCTCGATCTCGGTGTACCAGAGCACCTCCTGCCAGCGCGTGGGAAGGCTGCGGAAGGCGCGATGCGTAAGGCTGCGATCGAGC
>JASGEE010000133.1:0-4555 GCA_047606715.1 Microbacterium sp. | reverse complement strand
CGAGTTCGAGTCTCGTCATCCGCTCGAGTGCGGGGTCTCTTTCCGAGGAGATCACGACACGTGGGTCGAACCACACGGTGGCGTGGCCGAGCGGCTAGGCACCGGCCTGCAAAGCCGTTTACACGGGTTCGAATCCCGTCGCCACCTCTCCACAACTGAACAGCCTTTCTAGGCGCGATTGGCGCAGCGGTAGCGCGCTTCCCTGACACGGAAGAGGTCACTGGTTCGATCCCAGTATCGCGCACGACAAGACGAATGCCCCCGGGAAGACCCGGGGGCATTCGTCTTTCGCGGCAGGCTCAAGCGTTCTGGTCCACCGGATCGGGTTCATCGCTGTCGACGACCTTGTTGAAGCCGGTGACGGGCTGGTTCTCGTCGAAGGCGGCTACGGGCTTGCGGAAACCGCGCGTCAGGATCGCGAGGTAGACCAGGCCGACGACCGCCCAGCTCAGGCCGCCGATGAGCGCATCCGCGTGCAGGTTCGCCCACAGGATGCCGGTGAGGAGCATGCCGATCCCCGGCATCACGATGAAGGTGAAGATGTCCTTCGGGGTCTTGCGGCGGCCCTTGCGGATCGCGAACCACGCGATCACCGAGATGTTCACGAATGTAAAGGCGATGAGGGCGCCGAAGTTGATGAACGCAGCGATCATCTCCAGAGTGAAGGCTGCGGCTAGCAGACAGATGGCCCCGGTCAGCACGATGTTGAAGGTGGGTGTGTGGGTCGTCGGGTTGATATAGCCGAACAGCTTCTTCGGCAGCACGCTGTTTCGGCCCATGACCAGCATCATCCGCGAGACGGAGGCGTGCGAAGCCAGACCCGAGGCGACGCTGGCGGCGAAGCCGGCCGAGGTCAGCACGGTCTGCAACCAGGCTCCACCGACGTACTGACCGATTAGCGGCAGCGTGCTGTCTTCGACGAACTGCATGTCGCCGCCGGGTGCGAACTCGTTCCAGTCGGGAAAGCGCAGCTGCGCGAAGTACGACGACACGAGGAAGATGCCGCCGCCGATCAGCACCGTCAGCAGGATCGCCTTCGGGATGATGCTTGGATGCCGGGCTTCTTCGACGTACATCGTCACGGCATCGAAGCCGATGAACGAGAAGCAGACGATCGTCGCACCCATCAGCACCGCGGCCATCGTGACGTCGTCGTGAATGAACGGCGTCAGAGAAAGTGTCGTGCCGGCGCCCTCACCGCGCGAGAGCTGGGCGATGACCATGACGACGAAGACGACCATGACGACGATGGAGAACACGAGCAGGATCATGTTGATGTTCGACGTGCCGCGCATCGTCACGTAGATGATGCCAGTGACGACGACGCAGTAGATGACGACCCAGATCCAGCCGGGCACCTCGGGGAAGATGGCTTCGAGGTAGCTGCGGACGATGAGGCAGTTCACCATCGGAAGCAGCATGTAATCGATCAGCGACGTCCAGCCGACCATGAAGCCGACGTTCGGATGGAGCGACTCTCGCGTGTAGGTGTACGCCGACCCGGCACTGGGCATGGCGCCGGCCATTTTTCCGTAGCTGATCGCAGTGAACAGCATCACGATCAGGGCGACGAGGTAGGCCAACGGCACGACGTCGTTGGTGTCGCGGGCCACCATGCCGAACGTGTCGAACACGACGGTGGGCGTCATGTAGCCCAGACCTAGTCCGACGATTGCCCAGAGCCCGAGGTTCCGTTTCAGGCTGGGGGCTGTGGTTGTCACGGTCATCTTTCCTCCCAGATTGCGCTCCCGCCCCGTCCGCCTCAGCGGCCCGCACGCTGTCGTGCCGAGGTTGTTGAAGAGTATGCACCCAACCGTCGCATCTCGTGCACATCGCCGCGAACGGGATACGATCGAGAGCGAGACGAGGGAGGCTGTGATGTTCGTTCTGTACCTGCTGCTGTTCATCGCCGGGATGTATCTGTTGGGCCTGGGCATGACCGTGGCATCGGCGTGGGTCTTCATCGCTGGCCTCTTGCTGTTCTCGCTCGCGGTCGCCATGCTGTTCCATCTGCCCGCGGCCAGCGAGCGCCGCGACAGCTGACGCCCATGGCGCACCTCGTGCTCACGGTCGTCGGAGACGATCGGGCCGGTCTCGTCACCGCTCTTGCTCGGGAAGTCGCCGCACAGGGCGGTAATTGGGAGCAGAGCGAACTGGCGGAGCTTGCGGGCGCGTTCGCTGGCATCGTGCTGGTCTCGCTGCCCGACGATCACGTCGACGGGCTCACGGCAGCCCTCGCCGGGCTTGACGGTCTGTTGCGCGTGACGACCCACGCGGGCCGTCCAGAGGCGACCCCGCCCGCGCATGTGCTGTCCTTCACGATCATCGGCAATGACCGTCCGGGCATCGTGCGCGATGTGACCGCGGCGATCAACGCGCACGCCCTCAGCATCGACGGCTTCCGCAGTCGCACGCTGGAAGCTCCCATGGCGGGCGGCACGCTGTTCGAGGCCGTCGTCTCCGTGAGCCTTCCCGATCAGGCGGATGCCGCCGCGCTCACGGCCGCGCTCGAACAGCTCGCGGGCGAGATTCAGGTCGATCTGACGGTCGGCTGACCCCGTGGGTGCCCCTGCGCCGGACGTGACGCTGGCCAATGCCGTTCGCGAGGCGTTGAAGCACCTGTGACACGCCGTGACGGCGATAGACTCGACGCATGGAACAGCACCGGATCTTCGCTCTCGCGTCCGGTACGCCCACCCCTGACTCTCGAACGCTCAGCGCCTGAGCGGGCGGGGCGCGGCGCGCCCGAAGCTGAGCATCCGTATTCGAGCCCCCTTCTGGAGACGTTTCCTTGACCAACCTCTCACCCGCGGCGGACGTGACGTACCCCGCCGACGGCTTCGCCCTGTTCCCCGATCGCTCCGTCCTCGCGCTGCGCGTCAACGGTGAGCTCAAAGACCTCGCCTTCGTCGTCAGCGCGGACGATGCCGTCGAGCCCGTCACCGTCGAAAGTGCCGACGGCCTCTCGATCCTGCGCCACTCGACGGCGCACGTGCTCGCCCAGGCGGTGCAGCGCATCCGCCCGCAGGCGAACCTCGGCATCGGCCCGCCGATCATCGATGGCTTCTACTACGACTTCGGTGTCGACGAGCCCTTCACCCCTGACGACATCAAAGCGATCAAAAGGGAGATGGAGCGCATCGTCCGCGAGGGGCAGCGCTTCGTCCGTCGCGTCGTGAGCGAAGACGAGGCGCGCGCCGAGATGGCGGACGAGCCGTTCAAGCTCGAGCTGATCGGGCTCGCCGGCGGACCCGGCGCGGGCGCCACCGAGGGGGCATCGGTCGAGGTCGGCGCGGGCGAGCTGACCATCTACGACAACGTCACCCGTGACGGCGAGACCGCGTGGAAGGACCTGTGCCGCGGCCCGCACGTGCCCTCGACTCGCCTCGTCGGCAACGGTTGGGATCTCACCCGCATCGCGGGCGCGTACTGGCGGGGGAGCGAGAAGAACCCGCAGCTGCAGCGCATCTACGGCACCGCCTGGGCGAGCAAGGACGAGCTGCGCGCCTACCAGGTGCGCCTGGAGGAGGCCGCCAAGCGCGACCACCGCAAGCTCGGCAGAGAGCTCGACCTGTTCAGTTTCCCCGACGAGATCGGGCCGGGACTCAGCGTCTTCCACCCCAAGGGCGGCATCATTCGCTACGAGATCGAGCGATACATGCGCGAGCGCCTGCTTGCGAGCGGTTATCAGGTCGTGAACAGCCCGCACATCACCAAGGGCGATCTGTTCATGACGAGCGGGCACCTGCAGTGGTATGCCGACGGGATGTATCCGCCGATGGTGCTCGACGAGATCGTGGATGCCGACGGGCACGTCTCCCGTGAGGGTCAGGAGTACTACCTGAAGCCCATGAACTGCCCGTTCCACAACCTGATCTTCCGGTCGCGTGCGCGCAGCTACCGGGAGCTTCCCCTGCGCCTGAGCGAGTTCGGGACGGTGTACCGCTACGAGAAGAGCGGCACTCTGTCGGGCTTGACGCGCGTGCGCGGGATGACCCAAGACGATACCCACATCTATGTGACCGCCGACCAGGTGAAGGGCGAACTCACCCACAGCCTCAACTTCGTCCTTCAGACCCTGCGCGACTACGGCCTGAACGACTTCTACCTCGAACTGTCGACGAAGGAGGAGGGCAACCCCAAGTTCATCGGCGACGACGCGTTGTGGGCCGAGGCCACCGAGACGCTGCGACAGGTGGCCGAGGCATCCGGTCTCGAGCTCGTGCCCGATCCGGGCGGTGCCGCGTTCTACGGTCCGAAGATCTCGGTGCAGGCGCGCGACGCGATCGGGCGCACCTGGCAGATGTCGACGATCCAGCTCGACTTCAACCAGCCCGAGCGCTTCGAGTTGGAGTACACCGGACCCGACGGCGAGAAGCACCGCCCGGTGATGATTCACCGGGCGCTGTTCGGGTCGGTGGAGCGGTTCTTCGCGATCCTGCTCGAGCACTACGCCGGCGCCTTCCCGGTGTGGCTGTCGCCCGTGCAGGTCGTCGGCATCCCGGTCGCGGACGAGTTCGCGCCCTACCTCGACGACATCGTCGCGCGGCTGCGG
>JASGEE010000132.1:0-4296 GCA_047606715.1 Microbacterium sp. | reverse complement strand
TGAGAATCCTCTTAGATATCCATCTGCTGTGACCGCCGG
Source organism: Microbacterium sp. (assembly GCA_047606715.1). Classification (GTDB taxonomy): domain Bacteria; phylum Actinomycetota; class Actinomycetes; order Actinomycetales; family Microbacteriaceae; genus Microbacterium. Next base: position 4,257 of record JASGEE010000132.1, on the reverse strand, counting down.
AACGTCAGCGCAATTGGAACGCCTTCGTGTCGGCCGCCTCGATGCCCCCGATCGACACCGACAGGTTGTAGTACCCAGCGGGAGCGTTCGACCGCGAATCGTCGCACGTCGTGGTCGATGACCGGGTGCGGTCCCACACCAGCGGGGTCACGCTCGACACCGTCTGACCGGCGGCCAGCTGGACGACCTGATCGCTCGATTCCGACTGGCAGTCGGTCGAGCGCCACCACGTGTCGCTGCCGCTGGTGATGGTGAACTTCTGCGTCGCGGTGCCGACGTTGATCAGGCACGCGGTGTCGGACGTGTTCGAGAGGGTGATCGACAGCTCCGGCAGCTCTCCGGAGCCGTACGAGTCCTGATCGGTGACCGCGAGCACCGTGATCGACGACGTCGAACACGCCGCGAGCGACGTCTCGGTCGAGCTCGCCGTGGGGGTCGGGGTGGGCGTCGGCGTCGCGCTCGGCGTCGCCGTGTCGACGGGCGTCGGCGAGGTCGGCAGCGGCGACGCGAACGAGGGCGTGACGGATGCCGTCGGCTGCGCGAGCACCCCGCGCCACGGCTGCCAGAACGCGACGACCACCGCGGCGATCACCGCGAGCACGAGCAGCAGAGCGACCAGGCGGCGCCGGCGGTACACGGCGGCCGAAGGGCGGCGGGGCGCGGCGCTCACCGATCACACCAGGTTCTTGAGCATGCGCGTGTTGCCCAGAGTGTTGGGCTTGACGTGCGCGAGGTCGAGGAATTCCGCGACGCCCTCGTCGGGGCTGCGTAGCAGCTGCGAGTACACGTCGGGGTCGACGACCTGCTCGCCGATCGGCGTGAATCCCCGGCGGGTGAAGAATTCGACCTCGAAGGTGAGGCAGAACAGGCGCGTGAGCCCGAGCGCGCGGGCATGGTCTTCGAGCGCCGCGACGACGGCGCCACCGACGCCGTGATGCAGCCACTCGTCGGTGACGATCAGCGTGCGGATCTCGCCGAGGTCTTCCCACATGACGTGCAGCGCACCGCAGCCGATGATCTCGCCGTCCGACTCTGCGACCGCGAACTCCTGCACGGACTCGTACAGGGTGACGATCTCCTTGCCGAGCAGGATGCGCCGCCGCACCCATGGATCGAGGAGCCGGGCGATGGCACGCACATCGGCAGTCGTCGCCGGGCGCACGCGGAACGGTCTCACCGAACCACTGTATTGCCATCGCGCGCGACACGTAATCTTGGCTGTGAACCCCGCGACAGACCAGAGACGCCATGTCTGAGCTGATCAAAGTGATCGAGGCCGCAGTAGCCGCCAATCCGGACTCCATCCCGCTGCGACTGCACCTGGCCGAGCTGCTGCTCGACGCCGGAGCCTCCGACCGCGCGATCGCGGTGCCGTGATCGGCACCGATCCGACCCACGCCGAGGCCCGCGCCCTCCTGCAGCGGGCGCTCTCCCCCGCTCCCGCGTCACCACCCGCCGAGGCGACGGTTCCGCAGACCGAGACGGGCATCGACTGGGGCAGACTCGAAGAGGAGGTCGGGCTGCGGATCGATCCCCCGTTCGTCACGGACGGTTCGGGGCGACGTCGGACGCGCCGACGGAAGTCTCCGACGAAGACGGGTTGATTCGCATCAGCGACGGAGAGGACGCGCGCTTCTTCGAAGAGCCGACCCCCGAGACGATCACCCTCGCCGACGTCGGCGGGCTCGACGACGTCAAGGAGCGCCTGCGGCTTGCCCTTCTCGAACCCATGCACAATCCGCGGATCGCGAAGGCGTACGGCAAAAGCCTGAAAGGTGGCCTTTTGCTCTACGGCCCGCCCGGCACGGGAAAGACCTACCTCGCCCGTGCCATCGCCGGCGAGCTGAACGCGCGCTTTCTGAGCGTCACGATCGCCGACGTGCCCGACGGGCTCATGGGCGGGAGCGAGAAGAACGTCCACCGCATCTTCGAGCGCGCCCGAGAGCTGTCACCCTGCGTCCTGTTCATCGACGAGCTCGACTCGCTCGGTGGCAAACGCTCGGGATATTCGAACATGGGCTGGATGCGCAACGTCGTCAACCAACTGCTGCAAGAGATGGATGGCGTCGCCACGAACAACGAAGGAGTCTTCGTTCTCGCGGCGACAAACTACCCGTGGGATGTCGACCTCGCCCTGCTCCGGCCGGGCCGATTCGACCGGATCGTTCTGGTGACGCCGCCCGATGCGCCCGCGCGCGCCGTGATCGTCAAGCTCGCGCTGAAGGATCGGCCGATCTCCATGGCGGACATCCGCCGCGCCCTCGCAGAGATCAAACCCAGCACCGGAGCGTGGTTGCAGAGCGCTCGCAACGTGGTCGACTTCGCCAATGCCGACGGCCGATACGACGACCTCCAGCGGTACGTCGACGCGGAGAAGCTCCGCCAGCAGAGCGCGAGGAAGCCGAAGAAGTGAACGATGCCGACGCGCAGCGTGTCGGTGCAGTGATGCAGCGCAGCGACTTGCTGGCCCTCCAGAACCGAGAAGAAGAGGCCATCGCCCTCCTCGACGAGGCGCTGGTCGACGATCCGGAAAATCCCCGGCTGCTGACGCAGCGCGGGCGGCTGCTCCATCTCATGGGTCACGATCAGGCGGCGATCGACACGCTTACCCGGTCGCTCGCACAGGCGCCGGACGACCTGCGCACACTTCATTTCCTCTCCACGGCGCACCGGGCCGTGGGTCATCTCGACGAGGCAGAAGCCGCGAACCAACGCTGCCTCGATGGCATCCCTCACAATCCGACCTTCCACCTGCAGCGCGCTCAGATCCTGACGCTGCGCGCGCGTCGGGCCCGCCGGGGCGCGGCGACGAAGATGCTTCGCAAAGAGGCATTCCGACACGTGGAACGAGCCCTCGAGTCCGTTCCCGACGACGCGAACACGTACGGGTGGGCAGCGCAGATCGCGAGAGAGCTGGGTCGCCTGACCGAGGCGAAGCTCTACGTCGAGCGGGGCTCGCTCTCTCCCCCGACGATGAGGAACTCCGCACCCTGCTCGGCAGCCTCACGATCACGTCGACGTCGCGCGACGACCCCGTCGGCGCGCTGCGGACGATCGTCGTGGAAAGCACCAACCTGCTGACCATCAATCCACAGCATCACCCTGCCCGGCGCGCCCTGTTCACCGCTCTGTGGTGGCAGCGGACGCGCGACATTGACAGGCCGCTCGCCCTGCTCGCGGTCTTCCTGCTGGCCTTCCGTGTGGACAGGTCGCTCGGCATCCTCATCGCCGGCGCGGTGGGCGTCGCCCTCGTCGGCGCTCTGACCCAGCGCTTCTCGTACCGCAACACCAGAGGGGCATCGACGACCTACCGAGAACAGCTATCCGCTCAGCCGCCACTGGCGACACTCCGCAAGCGCACCTTCCCGGCGGTGTGGGCCCTCGGCGCTGCGGGTATCGTCACGGCGCTCGTCGTTCGGGATGCGGCGGCCGTGCGCTGGCTGGTTGTCGCGTTCGGCGCGCTCATCATCGTGGCCGCGTTGAACTCGACACTGTGGCAGCTGAGCTTCCCGGCGACGGCGTCGCGCGTCGGCGCGTTCTCCGGCGAACGCGACCCGCTCAGGCGCCTTGCCACACAACGACTCTCGCTGTGGTCGCGAGTGATCTCGCGATGCGGCGGTGCGGGGTTCGTGCTGCTGCTCTCCGTGAACGTCGCGGATGCTCGCACGGATGCCCTGGCGGTGATGTGGATGGGGTTGGCGGCGTTCGTGGCGATGCCCCTGATCGGCTGGCTCGTCGTACGCCGATTCGAGCTCGCGCTCCTGCGCGAGCTCTCGAAGGATGTGTCGCCCCACCCGTACTACCGCCCTCCCGGCCCGATCGGCCTCGTCGGCGCGGTCACGATGGCGACGCTCGCGGCTGTCGTCTTCGTCGCGAGCCTCGCCCAGTGGGCGCTACTCCCCCCTGCGTACGGCTGATCCGGGTCACGGGTGACGCCGACAAGCCGGCGGCGTCTAACCCCCCGCGGTGCCGCGGCTACGGGCGTGTCACGGGGCTCCACGCACCGGAGTGGACGGACGCGTCGCTCGGCGCGCCGCCATCGAAGCGATCGGGGCGGAACGCGCCCAGCACGGGCGAGGGCACGCCCGTGAGGATCTCTTCAGCGATCAGTTCCCCGAGGATCAAGCCCAGGGTCGCACCGGAGTGGGTGAACAGGACGGACAGCCCGGTGACGGCGGGCACGGCACCGACCACGGGTTCGCCGTCGCCGGGGATCGGCTTGGGGCCGGCGGCGACCCGGTGCGCAGCGAGCACCGG
>JASGEE010000131.1:0-13307 GCA_047606715.1 Microbacterium sp. | reverse complement strand
CGCCCGGCATCCGGTCGCCCCGAGCTGATGGGCATCACGAAGGCGTCGCTCGCGACGGAGTCGTGGCTGTCGGCGGCGTCGTTCCAGGAGACCACCCGCGTCCTGACGCAGGCGGCGATGGAGGGCAAGAGCGACCCGCTCGTCGGCCTCAAGGAGAACGTCATCATCGGAAAGCTCATCCCCGCCGGCACCGGCCTTGCGAAGTACCGCAACGTCGTGGTGGAGGCGACGGAGGAGGCCAAGAGCGAGTCGTACCCGAACCGCATCTTCGCCTCGGACGGCGCCTACTCGGGCGACGACCTGAGCTACGTCGACTTCGACAGCTTCACGACCGACGACTTCACGCCCGGCACCTACAACTGAGCCCGACGTCGTCCCGCGAAGAGCCCCCGGACCCCCGGGGGCTCTTCGCGTTCCGCGCCGCGCTTGAGGTCCTGGGCAGTTGTGGCGGCCTCCGCCCCTCAAACCCCGCCACGAGTGTCATGGTTTCCGGTTCCGGCGGCGCGGGGCGAGCGGCGGGGCGAGCGGCGTGGGATCCGGGGTGCGGCGTCCGGCCCGCTTAGCCTGGGGGGATGGCTCGGGTCGGTGGCAGGAATGCCGTGTTCGCATGGATCGTGGGGCTCCTGATCCTCGGGGTCCTTGGGGTGCTCGCGCTGCTCGCGCTGCCGTTGGTTCCGGCATCCATCACTTGGGTCGACGAGGCGGTGAACCGGCCGACGTCGTCGGCCACACCCACCCCCGACGAGACGGCGGCGGGCTTGCCGACCGAGTGCGATCAGCTCTACGACGAGCCGCTGTGGGCGACGCTGCGCTTCACCTCCGGCGCCGTGCTCACACCGTCGACCGACGCCCCGGTGACGACGGCGGCCGCGCTCGTCTCGGCGCTGCAACCGCAGGTGGCGCTGACGTGCTCCTGGCACTCCGACACGGGCACGGTCTCCACGACGCTCGCGACGGTCGCGCCGGATGCCGGCGCCATCGCCGCCGCAGCCCTGCCCGGCGCCGGATTCTCGTGCGAGAAGGTCGACGACCGCACCCGCTGCACCCGCACCGACGGGGAGCTCACCGAGACGATCGAGGCGGGCGGGGGACTGTGGCTGTCCACGAGCGAGGACGGCTGGCATCCCGACGAATACGTCAAGCGCACGGCCGCGGCCGTCTGGGGCTGATTCGAGCCCGCGAAAGGCACCTACCAGAGCGCGTCGATGATCGCGTCGGTGTAGCCCGACGGCGCGAGGTTCGAGTACTGCGTGTCGACGATGACGCCGTCCCGGTAGAACAGCGTGCGCCCCTGAGTGACCGGCAGCGTCGGGTGATCCCACGTCTTCTCGCAGCGGATGCCCTTGTTCGGCTCGTAGCAGGTGTATCCCTCGCCGGCCAGGCGATACAGCTCATCGCGCGCCTCCTGGTCGGGGGAGTAGCCGATGACGGTCACCAGGCGCGTCGCGACGGCGTCCGGATCGCCCCACACGCACACGCGGGCACTGTCGGCGCGGATGCCGCCGCCCATCCCGTCGGCGTTCAGCGGCACCCCGTCGAGCTGGGCGAGCACCTCGTCGTTGAGGATGTCGCGGCATCCCTGCGGAAGGTCGGAGGGCAGCGCCGTCGTCGACTCGGTGGTGCCGATCGGGAAGGACTCGAGCGTGAAGTCGGATGTCGGGGTGGCCGAGGCGGTCGCGGTCGCGCCGGGCGTCCCGGTCGCACCGATCGTCACGGTCGACGGCGACGTCTCGGGCGACCCGGCGCAGGCGGTGAGCACGGCGATCGCCGCGACCGTCAGGGCGAGCAGGGAGGTGCGAGACAGACTCATGGCGCCCACGATAGGCGCCCGAATGGCCGGCGGCGTTCAGACACGGCGGCATGGCTCCACGCCGACGTGCGGGGTCGGCGTTACGCTCGCTTGTGCGGTGGCATCGACCCCGCGTGAGGAGCACACGCCATGAGCGACCCCAACTACGGCGAGCCGGTCCAGGAGATCACCCCGGAGGACGCGGCATCGGTCGACGATGCCGTCGCGAGCGCGCATGAGGGCCTGGCCGACGCGGAGGCCGCCTCGCGCGATGTCGTCGCGGAGGCGACGGATGCCGTAGCCGCCGATCAGATCGGTGCGGCCGCGGGCGTCCCGGACGCCGCGACGCAGGTCGTGGACTCCGCGGATGCGACCGCGACGCAGGTGGTGGACTCCGGGTCGGACCTGACCCTGCCGTATGAGACCTACGCGACCCCCGATGTCGCTCCCGCGGCGACCGCCGTTGCCGCCGCGCCTGTCGTGCCGGTCGTCGCGCCGACGCCGCAGCCGATCTTCGTACAGGCGCCCGAGGCACCGCGCCCGCGCGGCAACCGCGCAGCGGCGGGCCTGATCGGCCTGCTCGCGGCGATCTCGTTCGGCATCCTGTATCTGGCTGCCGCGCTGGGCTTCGAGGCGTTGGCGGGCAACATCACCGATGCGAACGCCGTGCCGACCTTGACGGCGGCGCTCGCGTCGTGGTGGTTCTGGGTGCCCGTGGTGACGTTCTTCCTCGGTTTCTGGCTGCTGGGCGCGATCATCAACCGCGGACGCTGGGGCCACTGGGTGGTGTTCGGCCTGCTGGTCGGGTTCATCGCTTACGGAGGGCACCTGCTGGGTCAGCTGTTCCAGGCGCCGTTCTGGACGCTCACGGCGAGCCAGGGTGCGCAGCTCGTGGAGGATGAGCTGCTGGCGCCCCTCGGAATCGTCGCCTTCATCCTGGGTCGCGAACTGACGATCTGGTTCGGTGCCTGGGTCGCCGCGCGCGGCAAGCGCGTCACCGACCTCAACATCGCCGCGCAGCGCGAGTACGAGCGCACGCTCGAGGCGGGCCCGCGCATCCATCAGATCTGATGGTGTGATGTCGGAGCCCGGTCACTCCGTCTCACCGCCGGTGGCGGTGGGTTTCGCGGTGATCGGATTCTTCGCCCTGGTCATCGCCGGTTTCGGTCTACTGAGCCTGTTCTTGGATGCCGAGGTGCTCGCGGTCCCCGGGCTCGGGCCGCTGCCCGGTGTCGTCGCCGTCGCGCTGGCGACGCTCGCGTTCGCGGGAGTGATGTGGGTGGGCGCTCGCCGTCGGCATCCGCGGTACACCTCGGCGGCCGTCGCCGCCGTCGCGGCGTTTCTGGCGTACCTGCTGGGGCTGCTCGTCGGCGCCGTGCTCGCCGGGATCGATGCCGGCCGTGCCCTGGCTGCCCTCGCCGGCTTCGCGACGTCGTGGTTCGCCGTCGTGCTCGCCCTCGCCGCCTGCGTTGCCGGCTGGTCGGGTATCGCGCTCGTGCGCACGCGCGCTGCCCGCCCGCGCTGGCCGTGGGAGAAGGACGACCCCGCCCCCTGACCCCGCCCCGCCGTCGCCCTGTGACTTGTTGGCAGTTGTGGCCCTGTTGCCTGGCCCGTGCCTGCCACGAGTGCCAGGGAGTTGGATGCGGCATCCGTCGCCTCGTGACTTGTTGGCAGTTGTGGCCCTGTTGCCTGGCCCGTGCCTGCCACGACTGTCAGGGATTTGGATGCGGCATCCGTCGCGCGTGAGGGTCAGGCGGCGACGAGGCGCACGACGCGCTCGACCTGCGTGAGAGCGGGGAGCAACTGCTGCGCCGACTTGACGTACACCTCCCGGCCGCGGCGATACGGGTCGACGACGTCGTCGCCGGCCGGATCGTCTGGTGGCGGCACGAGACCGCGCAGCCCCGCGATCACGGTGGCCGCGGTGCGCAGGCGCGCTCCCGCCGATCCGTCCACCGCGTCGCGCGCGGCCGCTCGGGCGATCTCCTCGTCCGAGACGGATGCCGCCAGCCGCGCGAACTCCCGCACCGTGAACGTCGACCGCAACCGCCCGGGCGCCATCTCGGCGATCGCGCGACGATGATCGCGCGTCATCGCGAGGATCAGGTCGGGCGCCACCAGCATCCCCGCGGTGAGGTAGCGCGACCGGTGAGCGGCGGCGGCCCGCTCGGGCACCCCGAACTCCGTCGCCAGATCGATCGCCTCGGCCGTCATCGGCGCGTGATTCAAGCCGCGTACGCCCGCACTGTCGACCTCGGCAAGCCCGTCCAGCCGCGTCGCCAGCAGTAGTTCGGCCAGGGGCGACCGGCAGATGTTTCCGGTGCAGACGGTCATGATCCGCACGGTGGACATGGAGCCTCCCGGGTAAGCTGGGCGCGTGCCTGATCACTCTATCGACGTGATCGGCGACCAGACGGCGCTCATGGGTACGCTCAACCGGGCTCGCTGCGGCTCGCACGACGGCACGTTCAGCACCGGGGCGCTCCGTCGCGCGCGCCGGGCTCGACGACGACCGGTGAACGGCGGCACCTGTTCGACTCGGGGCGCTGACCCCGCGAGCCCTGCGCCGGGCGTACCGACTCAGGGCGCCGGGTGATCCTCCGGCATCGCCCACGATGACGAGAGCCGAACAACCGCAGCATCGCGTGCGGGATGTCGCCCGGCGGGGTCGTGAGGTTCACCAGCACGGGGCTCTTCTCCCCGGGCTCCGGGACTCTCGCGAGCATCGACGCGACTCTCGACCTGGGCGACGACTTGCGTCGCCGCAGTGACGTGCCGATGCTGACCGCCGCACGAACGCCACCACTGCCCCCGACCTGCGGATCGCGACGCTGTCGGTGTTCGACGGCGAGCTCTGGCACCCCGACCGGCGGTGTCGTGCGGCCCAGCTCGGCGCTCGCCGACTCCGCGCCGGTCACCGCGGACCGAGGCGCCTCCGCCCGACGGGGATCGCCCGCGGTCCGGGGTTGACACCGGACCGCGGGCGACAGGACTGCGTCGGGTCAGTCCTCCAGGTAGACGCTGTTGAAGTCGATCCACCAGCTCTTGGGCTGGGAGAATCCCTTGACCGATGCCGACATGGCACGCGGGGCGGTGTCGTTGACGACGAACAGCCATGCCGCATCGGCGGTCACCAGGTGTCCGACCTCGGTCAGCAGCGCCGCGCGTTCGGCGTCGTCGACCGTCACGAGCGCCTGGTCATACAGCGCCTCGGCCTCTTCGTTGCAGTAGCCGAAGAAGTTGCCGTCGCAACCGAACCAGAAACCCTTCCAGCTCGACGGCTGCTCGAGACTGAACGCCTGGTTCGCTCCCTGCCAGCCGGTGTCACCGGCGCCGAGCTTCGCGTACATGCCCGAGAAGTCGACCGGTTCGAGCGTGACGTTGATGCCGACTTCCGCCAGCTGGGCCTGCAGCGCCTCGTTCATCGCCTTGGCCTGCATGGCGCCAGAGCCGGCGGTGATGTAGCCGACCGTGACGTCGATTCCGTCGGGGTAGCCTGCCTCGGTGAGCAGATCGACCGCCTTCTCCGGGTCGTACGAGTAGATGTCGTCGTCGGCCGTGTAGTACAGGCTCGCGGCCGCGAACATCTGGTACGCCGGCGCCGCAGTGCCGTGCAGAAGGTCCTCGGCGATCGCTTCGCGGTCGATCGCGTAGTTCATCGCCTGCCGCACGCGGATGTCGTCGAAGGGCTCCTCTGTGGTCATGAGCTGCCACGACCACTCCCAGTCGAAGGCGTTGCCGGTCGCGACGAAGCCCGCCGACTCAAGGCTCTCGAGGTCGTCGGGCTGAGCCGCCTCGATCCAGTCGACGCGTCCCGAGCGCAGTGCCGCGGTGCGTGCCGAGGCGTCGGGGATCAGCTCCACCGTCAATCGGTCGAGCTTGGGTACCTCACCCCAGTAGTCGTCGTTGCGCACGAACGAGATGGACTGGTTCTGCTCCAGCTCGTCGAACACGAACGGCCCCGTGCCGACCGGGTTCACGGCCTGTCCCGCGGCCCCGTCCTCGTCGAGTGAGGTCGGGCTCGCGAAGTAGACGTTGTAGAGGTCGGCGAGGAAGAACGCGAACGGCTCCTTGAGGGTGAACGTGACGGTGAGGTCGTCGACCTTCTCCACCGAGTCGACGTAGTTCAAGACGGCGTAGTACGTGATGAGCACCGGGTCGTAGTTCGGATCGGTCTCGTCGGTGTACCGGTTGATGTTGTAGATCAGCGCGTCGGCGTTCCAGTCGGTCCCGTCGTGGAAGGTCACACCCTCCTGCAGGTAGAAGGTGTAGGACAGGCCGTCCTCGGCAACGTCCCACGAGGCGGCCAGCGCGGGGGCCACGCCCGCCGGCGCGTTCGGGTCGGAGATATCGCGCTTGGTCAGCCCCTCGTAGATCAGATTGCCGATCAGTCGCTGGCCCTCATACCCGGCGGTCGTGATGGCGCCGGTGTCGAGGCTCGGGAACGACGCCATCTGGGAGCCGATGATCAGCTCCTGCTCGGTTTCGTCGGCGGGAGCCGACCCGTTCGCACAGCCAGAGAGCGCAAGAGCGGCTGCCATGGCGATGCCGACGCCGAGCAGGGCGCGGCGGGCGAGGTGTGGGTGGTGGGATCGCATGTGTCTCCTCGTTGTGTGGTGCAGGTGAGTGGTGGGGTGGTGCTCTTCAGGCGGGGATGGGGTGTCGAGCCGCCAGAAGCTCTTTGGTGTAGGGATCGCTCGGAGCGGCGAGCACTGCGCCGGTCGGCCCGTTCTCGACCGCTCGGCCGCGGTTGAGCACGAGCAGGTCGTCGGCGATGTGCTCCACGACGGCCAGATCGTGAGTGATGAAGAACATCGCGACGCCGAGTTCGGCCTGAAGGTCGGCGAACGTGTTGAGCACTTGCGCCTGCACGGACTTGTCGAGCGCCGACACGGCCTCATCGCAGACAAGCAGCTTCGGGCGCCCCGCGATCGCACGAGCGATCGCGATCCGCTGCGCCTGTCCACCCGACAGCTCGTGGGGATAGGCGTGCAGGTAGTCGGGCGGCAGCGCGACCGTCTGCAGGAGGTCGGCCGAGCGGCTCCGCCACTCCCGCCGGGAGATGCCCTGAGCCGCAAACTGGAAGGCGAAACTCTCACCCACCGTCATCGTCGGGTTCAGCGCGTTGCGCGGATCCTGCGGCACCAGCTGGAACTCGCGACGCGCGCGGCGCAAGGCCAACCTGCTGAGTCCGAAGAGGTCGCGGCCATCGAGCCGGACAGTGCCGGCATCCGGTCGCATCAACCGCATCACGATGCGGCCCAGCGTCGACTTGCCGCTGCCGGATTCTCCGACGACACCGAGCGTGCGCCCCGGTTCGATGCGGAAGTCCACACCGTGCAGCGCGGTGAAATCACCGAACCTCTTGACGATGCCGGTGCCTTGCAGAACGGGGGTCATCAGCTCAGCTCGCTTCCTGTTGCAACGGCATGCCCGGGGGCGACCTCGCGCAGCGGGCCCCAGTCGCGCCGTGAGCGCACGGCGTCGGGAACCACGGCGAGGTGGCCACGGACGACCGCCCCTGACGGCTCGGCCGCGAGGAGCGCCTGCGTGTACTCGTGTCGCGGTGCGCGCAGCACGTCGGGGGCGAACCCGAGCTCGACGATCTGACCGCCCAGCATGACGGCGACCCGATCGTGCTCCTGCGAGGCGATGAGCGCCGCGATGCCGATGTCGTGCGTGATGAAGAGGATCGCGGTGTGGAGGCGGTGCCGCAGGTCATCGAGCAGACCGACGACCCGGGCACCGACCGAGGCGTCCAGGGCGCTGGACGGCTCGTCTGCGACGATCAGCTCGGGGCCGCAGCTGATGGCGATGGCGATGGCGATTCGCTGACGCATGCCACCCGACACCTCGTGCGGATAGCAGCGCACGACGCGCTCCGGCTCATGGATCTGCACCTGCTCGAGCAGTTCCACCGCTCGCGCTCGAGCGGCGGCGCGGTTCGCGGCCTGCCGATGCTGCAGCAGCGTCTCGACGATCTGCGACCCGATCCGCCGCATCGGGTCCAGCGACGCATTCGGGTCTTGCGGCACCATGCCGATGCGATCGCCGTGGAGCGCGCGCAGCGCGGAGGTCGACGCGGAGACGAGATCGACGCCATCGAACACCGCGCTCCCGGCCACGATCGCGCTCGACGGCGCGAGCCCGGTGACCGCGCGGGCGAAGACGGTCTTCCCGCTGCCGGACTCGCCCAGCAACACGGTGACCTGACCGCGTTCGAGCCCGAGCCCGATGCCATCGATCACGGTGCTCGGCGTCTTGCCGGGTCGGGGGAAGGAGACGCGGATGTCGGTGGCGTCGAGCACGAGCGACACGGTCGGATCGAGACCGCCCGCCGGCGCCGCCGTCAGCAGGTCGCTCATGACTGCTGCCCCTTTCCGGCGATCGCGTCGCGGAACCCATCGCCGACCAGTGGGAACAGCATCGACAGCAACAGGATCACCACGACGGGGGCGAGAGCGAGGGAGGGGTCGGTGTAGACCGCCGCCTGCATCTCGTAGAGGATCGATCCCAGTTCCGGCTGGGGAGAGGGGACGCCCAGTCCGATGAAGCCGAGGCCTCCCGAGATGGCGACGTTCGCTCCCACGAGCGAGGTCGAGTAGGCCAGCACCGCGGGCAGGGTGACCGGGACGATCTGCCGCAACAGGATCGTCGTGTCGGTGGCGCCGCTGGCACGAGCTGCGGTCACATAGTCGAGCTCCCGGATGCGCGCCACCTCGGTCTCCGCGATGCGCGCGACGGGCGCGATCCAGACGAGGGTGAGGGCGAGGATCAGTGTGCCGAGTCCGACCCCGAGCGAGATCGCGAGCAGCAGCGCCAGCAGCACGCCGGGGAAGGCGAACAGCAGGTCGACGCCGCGCATGAGGATCATGTTGACCGTCTTGTTCGACAGCCCCGCGACCGTTCCGATCGCCAGCCCGATCACGGTGGCGATGACGATCGGCACGACTCCGGCGAACAGCGACGTGCGCATGCCGTACACGAGACGACTGAGCATGTCGCGCCCCTGCGTGTCGGTTCCGAGCACGTGCCCCTCGCTGAAGAACGGCTGCAGCCGGTCGGAGAGGTCGCCGGTGAGGGGATCGGCGAGGGGAAGCAGCGGCACGGCGATGGCGATCGCGGCGAGCAGGGCGACGAGTGCCAGCGCGACGGCGCTGCGCAGCGGCATCCTGCTCAGCAGGCGGCGTCGCCGGAATCTGACGGTCGTGTCCATCGGCGTCGTCGGAGCGACGGTGAGGGCGGTCATGCGCGTCCCTTTCTGATCCGCGGGTCGAGCAGGGCGTTCACGACGTCGGCCACCAGCAGCACGACGACGAAGATGATGGCGATGAGCAGGGCGACCGCCTGCACGAGGGTGTAGTCGCGCAGGCTCACCGATTGCACGATGAGGGCGCCAAGACCCGGGATGCTGAAGATCTGCTCGACGAACAGCGCGCCGCCGAGCATCGTCCCGACCTGGATGCCGAGCACAGTGATCATCGGGGGGAGCGCGTTGTGGTGGGCGTGCGCGGCGAGGCGGGCCGGCGAGAGGCCGCGGGCGCGGAGCGTGGGCAGGAGCTCGGTGGACTGCAGGGTGGAGATCGACGTCTTCAACGACCGGGCCATCTGCGCGCCGGGGGCGAGAGCCAGCGCCAAGGCGGGCAGCGCAAGGTGTGCCGCGATGTCGCTGAACGAGCCGTCCCCTCGAGTGCTGACGCCGCCCGCGGGGAACACGGGGAGGACGACGGCGAGAGCGATGAGCAGCAGGAGCGCCACGGTGTACTGGGGGGCGGACAAGAACAGCGCCTCGGCCCAGTCCGTCGCCCGGCGCATGCCGCGCCAACGGGAGGTCGCGAGATTCCCCATCGCGAGGGCGAGGGCGATGGCGATCACGCTGGCTGCGCCGCCGAGCATCATCGTGTTCTGCAGAGCCGGGCCGATGATCTCGGTGACGGGCCGGCCCTGACTGTAGGAGTAGCCGAAGTCTCCCTGGAGCAGTTGGCCGAGCCACAGGGCGAACTGAGCCATGAGCGGCTGGTCGAGTCCCATGACTGCGCGGAGTTGCTCGCGCTCTTCGGGGGTACTGTCGGTACCGAGAATCGTGAGCGCAGGGTCACCCGGAATCGCTCTGATTGCGAAGAACACGACGACGGCGATGAACAACGCGGTGATGATCGTTATGACGAGCCGACTCGCCACGAGGCGGATAAGCCGGTTCTGGGTTATGGCTTTGTAGTCCATAATTGGAATTATTTACTGAATCACTGTTTCGGCGTTGTTTCGGGTCCGTGAAACAGAATTCTCGGCGTCGCTCCCCGTGCGGATGAGCTGTCTCCCGCTACGATTGGCACACTCTGCTCGCATGCGCGCCATCGATCGGCCGCAGAAAAGGGGCCCCTATGGCACTCCGGCACGCGATCCTCGCCGCGCTCTCGCGAGGACAGCCGCGCACGGGCTACGACTTGAACGCGAGCTTCAACGACGTCAACGACCGTGCTTGGCACGCGAGTCCTTCGCAGGTGTACTCGGAGCTCACCAAGATGGAGGGTCTCGGCCTCATCGACATCAAGGAGCGCAACGAGCGCGGGCGGACGAGCTACGTCATCAACGACAACGGCGTGGAAGAGCTGCGACGGTGGCTGTTGCACGAACAGCCCGATCACGGCATCCGTGACGATGCGATGCTGCGACTGCTGAACCTCTGGGTCCTCGACCGGGCAAGTGCCGACTACCTCCTCGACGCCGAAGTGACGTTCCAGCGGCAGCGGCAGTTCAGCCTCGCACACCTGCTGGCCAATTGGGACGAGGAGCACGACGACCCCGACAGCGCGGTGTGGCGAAACCGCCGGGCGCTCTACACGCTCTGGCTGCGCCAGACCGAGATGATGCTCGACTGGCTGGAAGAGCTTCGCACTCTGCTCGAGAACCCCGACGTCCCCGTGCCCGATGTACTGACCGGGGCGGTCCCCGAGCGGGTCTAGCCGACTCCGGGACCACCCCGCGGTTCAACCGCCGATGAGCGCCATGTCCTCTGCGCGACGACCGTAGCCGGGAGTCGTGTACCGGCGATCCCACGCCGCACCGGCGCTCAGCAGTTCACGCCATGGCGCGACCTCCACGTAGAGCACGCGCAGCGAGTCCAGCCCGTTGTGGTGCAGCGACTCCCCGTCCGTCGAGACCGCATCCTCGGGCACGGCGACGTCGAAGTTCTTCATCATGCCGGTGCGCGAGGTCGTCTCGACGCACACGTTCGTCTGCAGCCCCGCGACGATTAGCCGGGTCACATCGAGGTTGCGCAGGATCGGGTCGAGATCCGTGTTGAAGAAGGCATCCCATCGATGCTTCTCGATGACGATGTCACCCGGCTGCGGCGCGACGGCGTCAAGGATCTGCGACCCCCAGTCGACCTCCGCGCCGATCGGCGACTCGTCGTCCACGCTTGCATCCGACAGCAGCCGCCGCATGCTCGGCGTGGCATCCGCACCGTCGGCCCGCGACGTCTGTCGCGTGTAGATCACCGGCATGCCCGCGGCGCGCGCGGCGGCGAGCAACTCGGCGCACTCGGCGACCACTGGCTCGAAGTTCCAGATCGGCGGCCAGCCCAGCGCACTACGGCGCTCCTGCTGCAGGTACATGTTCTGCATGTCGATCATGATCAACGCCGTGCGCTCAGTCATTGGTTCCCCAATTCCGTAGTGTGTTTTGGTAGTCCAATTCTGTTATATAGTTCTGATGTTTCTGCAATGTTTCCGCGACGGAGGTTCCTGAGTGTCCCAACAGGCGGATGCCGCCACGACCACGTCACGTGCACGCTGGCGTACCTTCTGGGTCCTCGCCACGGCCGCCGCGCTCACGATCCTCGACGTCTCCAAGCTGGGCATCGCCTTGCCCGCCATTCAGGCCGACATGGGTGGGGATCCGGCCACGGTGCAACTCATGCTGGTCGGCTACACCCTTGCATATGCCGCGATGCTCGTGCCGGCCGGCCGGATCGGTGACGTGCTGCCGCGGCGCACCGTCTTCCTCGTCGGCTCACTCGTCTTCGTCGGCGCGAGCGTCGCGTGCACGTTCGCCCCCAGCATCGAGTGGCTGGTCGGCGCCCGCATCGTCGAGGGACTCGGCGCCGGAGCGCTCATGCCGCAAGTTCTGGGGCTGGTCCAGCGGATCTTCCCCTCCGATGAGCGCGCGAAGCCGCTCGCGGCGCTCGCCGCCGTCATGACCCTGACCTCTCTGGCCGCACCGGTGCTCGCCGGCGTCATCATGGACGTCGCGGGCGACGAACTTGGCTGGCGCCTGCTGTTCCTCGTCACGGTCGCGGCGGGCGTCGTCGTCGTGCCGCTGGCCGCCGTGTTCGTCAAGGAACCGCCGTCCCAGCGCCGTGCCGGCTTCGACGGCTGGGGCGCCGCCCTGCTCGGCACCGGCGTCGTGCTCACGATCGCTCCGGTGTCGGCCACGTCGGGGGCCCTTCCCTCCTCGCCCTGGGCGTACGTCATGACCGCGGTCGGCATCGGGCTGCTGCTGCTGTTCGTCCGACACGAGCGGCGACTGCGCAGACGCGGCGGCGAGCCGCTCGTCGACCCGGACCTCTTCCGACTGCCCCACTTCGCCGCCGGGGTCTTCGTCTCGGGCTTCATGCACGCTGCGGCAACGGCGGGAACCCTCATCGTCACCATCGCTCTGCAGCAGATCGCTGGACTCACCGCGCTCGAGACGGCGTTGTGGATGCTGCCGTCAGCGGGCGCCAGCCTCATCGGCACGGCCGTCGCCTCGCGAGCTGACCCGACCAGCGGCCCGGTCGTCGCCCTCGGCGCCGGACTGGGCGCGGTCTCGCTCGTCGGCATCGGTTTCCTGTTCGGGTTCGTTCCGCACTCGGCGTTGCCCTGGAGCATCGCGCTCGTGCTGTGTCTGAGCTCGTTCGGGGCGGGAGTCGCCGCACCCGCGAACCAGGCGCGCACGCTGATGTTCGCCCCGGAGTACCGTTCGAGCGTCGCCGGATCGCTCATTCAGTTCGCGCAGCGCACCGGCTCGGCGATCGGCATCGCCGTCGCCCTCATCGTCTACTACGCGTTCTTCGCCCTGCCGACGATCGGCGGGCGCCCCGCGGCCGGCCCCATGATCGCGCTGTGGGTCGTCGGGGGCCTGCTGCTCATCGGATCGGCCATCGCCCTCGTAGATCAGCTCCGCACGCGACGTATGCCCCTCGACGTCGCTGCGGCGACCACCGACCGGATTCCCGTCATCGGCTGAATGCCGATGAGCGGCACCCGAGCGATCGGGTGCCGCTCATCCGTGGCGGAAGCGACAGGGTGGTTTGGTGGCGGCATCCGGATGCCGTAGACTGTCCCTTTGGTGCTCGGCGCAGCTTGACCGGCACCGCGAACGTGAGCCCTCCACTGGCGTGTTCGCCCCGGCCTCCGCCGCGCGAACCACCCCGGAGTGGGATTCACGAACCTCTCCGTTCGATACCAGAAAGCAGCACTACTGTGACGCGCACCTACACCCCCAAGGCCGGTGAAGTGACCCGTGAGTGGGTCGT
>JASGEE010000130.1:0-10274 GCA_047606715.1 Microbacterium sp. | reverse complement strand
GCGGCGGCGAGCGTCAACCCGGACGGGAGCGTGCTGGTGTTCGGCAGGATCCTGGAAGCCGAGCTGGCCGACGAGCACGACTACGAGGGCGACCTGATCGAGTTCGCCCTCACCGGCGGCGGTGCCCGCGACCACGATGAGCACGAGGCGCTGTTCGCCGCCGCGGGTCTCGCCCCGGCGGAGCGCACGACGATCGGGTGGGGGCTCACGCTCTACACGCTCGCCCCCGGTGAGAGATGACGGCGGCACAGGAGTCCGCCGATGAAACGCTGGGCCGGACATGGTTCGGCATCCGTCTGCCGGTTCTTCTCCAGGCCCCGGTCCAGCCGCGACTGTCCGCACCGATCCGGTACGAAGGCGTGTCGGCGACGCGGTTCGCGGTGCGGGTCATGTTCGCCGCGCGCCGGTTCACCGTGCCGGCAGGGCTCCTGCTCGCGGTGAGCATGATCGGCGAAGCGCTCGTGCCGGTGATCGTCGGCGCGGCGATCGACGGGGCCATCGCGACGGGAGATCTCGGCCGGCTGCTGTGGTGGCTGGGCGTGCTGGCGGTGGATTTCGCGGCGTTCTCCCTGGCGTTGCGCTTCGGATCGCGGCTGGGTCTTTACGGGATGCAGCAGGTGCAGCATCGCTTGCGCACGACCGTCACCGACCGGCTGCTGCACCCGGCGGGCAGCGAGCACGGTCAGTCGGACGGGGCCGCGCTGTCGATCGCGACGAGCGACGTCACCCGCCTGGCGGCGATCATGCAGATCGGCGTCTACCCGGCCGGGGAACTGGCCGCGATCGTGTTCTGCGGCGTGTGGTTGTCGCTGCTGTCGCCGTGGCTGGGCATCGCGGTGCTGCTCGGCGCGGCGGCACTGCTGGTGGTGCTGTTCACCGCCGGCGGGCCCCTGCAGCGCCGGTCGTTTGCGCAGCAGGAACTCGCTGCCGACGCCGTGGGGCGGGCCGCGGACCTGCTCGCCGGGTACCGGGTCATCAAGGGGCTGCGCGCAGAACCCGAGGCCACCCGTCGCTATCGGGAGGTCAGCCAGGCGGCACTGGGCGGGACGCTGCGGGCCAAGACCGCACACGGCGTGTTACTCGGCGGCACCGATGCCCTCACCGGGCTGTTCACCGCCGCGCTGACGGTGCTCGCCGGGTTCCTCGCCCTGCCGTCGCATCTGGGCGGGGCCGGGCAGCTCGGCATCGGAGGGCTGATCGCCGCGGTCGGGCTGATCCAGTTCCTCGTCGGACCGCTGACGATGATGCCCGCCAACACCGGAGCGGTCTGGGCGATCGGGGTCGCCTCCGCCCACCGCGTGCTGAGCGTGCTGAACGCGCCCATCGCAGCCGATGCCCCGGATGCCGCTCCCACCCCTCGCGCCGACGGTGAGGCGCCCGTGGTCGAGGCGGTGCTGCCGAAGCTCGCGCTGCGGGTCGAGCCGGGCGAGCTGGTCGGTGTGCGCGCCGATCAGGCCGCGGCGGAGCAACTCGTCCGGCTGCTGTCCGCCCGCCGCCGATCGGGCGATGCGGGGAGCGTGCTCCTCGACGGCGCGCCGCCGTCCGCCCTCGGCGTGGATGCCTGGCGACGCCTGGTGCTGGTCGCCCCGCACCGGGCCGAGTTGTTCGACGGAACCATCGCGTGGAACCTCTCCACTCCCGCCACCGACGCCGCCCTGGTGCCGAGCGCTCTGGAAGCGGCCGCGTGCAACGACATCCTCGACGCGCTCCCGGACGGCGTGGAGACCCCGGTCGGCGAGGGTGGCACGCAACTGTCGGGCGGACAGCGCCAGCGCATCGCCCTGGCCCGCGCGTACGCCGCGCATCCGCCCGTGCTGCTGCTGCACGAGCCGGCGACTTCGGTCGACGCCGCCACCGAACAGGCCATCGCGTCGAGGCTCTGCGGCATCCGGGCGGGGCGAACGACGATCGTGCTCACGGCATCCCCCGCGCTGCTGGGCGTGTGCGACCGGGTCGTGACCGCCGGGAGCGGAACATGACCGCCACCACATTGCCCATTGCAACCGGACGGCAGACCCTCGCCGTCGCGTGGCGACTGGCGTCCCGCCGGCCCGGGCTGCTCCTGCTCGTCGTCGTCGTGATGCTCAGCGGCGCGGCTGCGGGGCTCGTGACGCCGTGGGCGCTGGGGGCGCTCGTCGACCTCATCGGCGACGACACCGCCACCGCGGCGGAAGTGTGGCGACTGGGACTCGCGATCCTCGGTGCCACGCTCTTCGCAGCCGCGACGGCCGGGGTGGGGGTCATGCTCGCCGCACGTCTGTTCGAGAGGATGCTCGCCGAGTTGCGTGAGGAGTTCATCGCCCGCGCCCTCGCCCTGCCGCAGGGCGTGGTCGAGCGCGCCGGGACGGGTGACCTCGTCTCGCGCGCGAGCGATGACGTGGCCGAGGTGTCCGACGCGATCCCGCAACTCGTCCCCGCCCTGACCTCGGCGCTGTTCACCGTCGTCGTCACCGTGGCGGGCATGGGCCTCGTCGATGGCCGCTTCGCGCTCGCGCTCGCGGTCACCATCCCCGTCTACGCCCTGACGATCCGCTGGTACCTGCGCACCGCGCCGATGATCTACGCGGCCCAGCGCGCCGCGACGGCGACGCGGGCGCACCACGTGCTCGCCGCGTTGCGCGGGCTCGACACCGTGCTCGCCTTTCGGCTCTCCGACGAGCACTCGGGTCGCATCGCGGTCGCATCGTGGGACGTCGTGCGCTGGGCGCTGCGCGCACGGGTCGTCCAGAACATGCTCACCGGTCGCCTGAACCTCGCCGAATACCTCGGGCTCGCCGCTCTCCTGGCGACGGGGTTCGCTCTCGTCGACGCCGACCTCGTCACCGTCGGCGGCGCCACGACCGCGGTGCTGCTGCTCCTGCGGGTGTTCGCGCCCATCGGCGAGCTCATGTTCGTCATGGACGAGGCCCAGGCCGCCGCCGCATCCCTCTCCCGCATCATCGGCATCGCCCGGGCCGACTCCACGCCGCGCGAGGTGCCCTGGGCATCCGACTCTCCGCTCGCCCCGGATGCTCCGCTCGCGACGGTCGAGCGGGTGAGCTTCGCCTACGACGGCGGCCGCCCGGTGCTCCACGAGGTGGAGCTGCGGATCCTCCCCGGGGAGAAGGTCGCCCTCGTGGGCCCCTCGGGCGCCGGCAAGACCACCATCGCGGCGCTGCTGGCCGGCATCCACGAACCCCGCACCGGCACGATCAGCAGACCGGAGAGGACCCTGCTGCTCTCGCAGGAGACCCATGTGTTCGCCGGGACCCTCGCCGACGACCTCCGCCTCGCCCGACCCGACGCGACCGACGCCGAGGTCGCCGACGCGCTCACCCGCGTGCAGGCGACCGGGTTGGTGAATGCCCTGCCTGACGGCCTGGACACCCTCATCGGGCACGGCGCATACCCGCTCACCGCCGCGCAGGCCCAGCACCTCGCCCTCGCCCGGCTCGTGCTCGCCGACCCGGAGCTGGTGATCCTCGACGAAGCCACCGCCGAGGCCGACAGCGCCGACGCCGGCCTGCTCGACCGCGCCGCGCAGTCGGCGATCACCGGACGCACGGCGCTGGTCGTCGCGCACCGGCTCTCGCAGGCCGCCGCGTGCGATCGCATCGTCGTCATCGACCAGGGGCGCATCGTCGAGGAGGGCTCCCCCGCCGCGCTCGTCGCCGCCGGCGGCGCGTATGCGCGACTGTGGGCGGCGTGGGATGCCAGGCGCGGCGCTTGACCGCGGGCACCCCCGCGCGGAGATCTGCACAAAAGCGGACGGATGCCGCGGCAAAACTCCGCACAGGTGCAGATCTCCGCGCGAAGCGCCCGCGCTCAGTACCAGAAACTGAGCCGCGGCGGCGTCACCGTCGAGAAGAAGCCGGCGGCGGCATCCGCATCGCTCGCCTCGATGCGACCGGCGCGGGCCAGCGTCGCCAGCGACACGCCGCCGAGATACGCCGCCGACAGCTCCGTGACGCCGAGGCGCACGGTGACGGCATCCGCCGGCGCGTCGCCCTCGCACTTCGTCACGTGCCCGTGTCCGTCGGCGTCGACGGTCAGCAGCCAGCGACCGGCGGCGAACCCGAGCGGGTCGGTGACGTCGAGCAGCAGGGTGCCGGATGCCTCGTACGTGCGCGCGTGGAGCGCGGCGGGCACGTCGAGGATGCGCACGTAGTGGTGGTCGCACACCTCGATGCGGGCGGCGCGCTGGTCGGCGATCATCCACCACAGCGGTTCATCCACCGACAGCTGGCTCGCGCGCACCGTGCCGATGAGGTCCATCGACAGCACGAACCGCCACAGGCCGGCGTACGCCTCATCGGTCGCAGCGAGCAGCAGCGAGACGTCCAGAGACGAGTCGGCGAAGTCGTGCTCGTTCTCGGTGACGCGGTACAGCACGAGCCCGTCGATCGCGCCGGCCGGCGAGCGGTACTGCAAAACGCGAGTCTTCCCGGGGTCTTCAGCGTCGGGGCGGGTGCCGAAGTAGCGGTCCCAGTGCCCGCCCGGCATGGCGATCTCACCCGGTGTGATGCGGCGCGTGCGCTCGTGCAGCGCCTCGACGACCTCGCGCCCGCGCTCGCGCGAGACGAAGTCGATGCGACCGGGCGCGTCGGGCCCGATCCAGCCGGCGCGACGCGG
Organism: Microbacterium sp.; assembly: GCA_047606715.1. GTDB lineage: Bacteria > Actinomycetota > Actinomycetes > Actinomycetales > Microbacteriaceae > Microbacterium. Next base: position 5,663 of record JASGEE010000130.1, on the reverse strand, counting down.
CGCGATCGTCCACGATGCGGCGTGCGCGGCGGGGCCGAACCCGAACCGGCCGTAGATCGACGACTCGCTCACCGTGAGGGCGGCCACGGGGGTGCCCGCCGCGGCGGCAACCCGCAGCTCCCCCGACATGAGCTCGCGCAACAGTCCGCGGCGGCGATGCGTCGGGGCGACGGTGACCGAGCTGATCGCGCACGCGGGCACGGCGCTGCCTCCCGGCACGGTCAGCTCCGCGACCCACGAATCGAACGTCGCGACCGGCATCTCGGGGTGTGGCGCCGCCTCGTCGTAGACGCCGAGCTTGCGGCGGTACGTACCGCGAGCGAAGAATGCCTGACGCTGCGCCTCGGTGCGCTCGCCCTCCAGAAACCCGCGCGACTCCGCCTCGAGCCACGCTGAGGTCTGCGCGAGATCGTCATCGCCGACGCGGTGCAGGCGCAGCCTGGATGCCGCGACGGCGGCCGACGCGGCGGCATCGAGCGGCGCGTCGCGATGGTCGCGGGCGAGATCTGTCACCCGCCCAGACTACGCGGAGTGCGCCGCCGCAGACATGTCGGCATCCGCCTCTCAGATCCACCCACAACGGCGAAACGTGACACAGCTGCGTCCTCGGCGCGCCCCCCGCGGGACGTGGCGGCGCAGCGGTGCGGGGAGCCCGACGAATACACTGGCCGCATGATCCGCACGGCATCCGTTGCGGCGCTCGTGACGACAGCCGCGATCGTGCTGTTGGGCTGCGCGAGCGCGGACACAGCGCGCAGCGGCCCGTCGGCGACGCAGGCTGCCGCATCCAGCCCGGCGGCGACTCCCACAGACGTCGATCGCGACCCTGCGCTCGCGGCGGAGCTGGCGTCGCTCACCACGGAGGACCTCCCCGCGGTGAACCTGCAGTTCAGCGACGAGATCTCGAGCGACTGCGACGAAGGTCTCGCCTGCTACCTCCCCACCGAGAACACGATCTTCCTCTCGTCCGAGCTCGACGACTTCCGCCGGCCCGAACTGCTCGCGCACGAGTATCTGCATCTCGTCTGGGAACGCGACGGCCTCGAAGACGACGCCGCGCTGACGGCAGCCCTCGATCAGGCCTACGAAGACGAGGAGCGGCTGGGCGCGCTCGTGCCGACGTGGCAGGAGGGCTATGTGGAAGAGGATGGGTCGATCAGGCCCACCGAGCTGTTCTCCTACGCGTGCACGGGGCTGCGATCCGACCAACTCGACGCGGTCATCGCGCAGCAGTGCGAGCGATACCTGCGCGTCGAGCAGTTGCCCGTCAACCAGCACATCGACCCGGACGACCTGCTGACCGCCATCGACGAGCTGCGGGAGGCCAGCGGACAGGCGGCGTTCGAGCGGAACTCGTACGCGGAGTCGGCATCCGCCGCTCGCGCCGACCTGTTCACTCCCGACGCGCAGGTTCCCCTGAACGAGTACCCCGAATCGGTGACGCAGTACCTGGATGCCGGTTGCGCTCCGGCGAGCTACGCAGCGGTGCTGACCCGCCCCTACGACGACACGCAGCTCGCGCAGCAGTTCGATGACCTTCTGGACGGCGACATCACCTCGTCGCAGTTCACGAGCATCGGCGCGGCGGTCACCGAGTTCGACGACATCGACGCCAGAGCCATCTTCGGCGAGCGCACCATCCGCGTCAACGCAACGCTCGTCGTCGTCACCCTCTGCGAGTAGGGCGGGCGGCGGATGCCGAGGGGCGGGGAATTCTGGGCGACCCTGACCGCGCACCACGGGGACAGGCGGCAGCGTGTCGACTGCCCTGTCCCCACCAATGTTCACGGCTGCATCGGTGGCACCGAGCCTCCGGGTGAATCCGGGTGCATTGCACGTCGTAGGCAACCCGTGGAATACGCCATACTTGTCGCGTTACGAGTGGAGTTTGTGGCGGAGGACGTGGGTGACGCGCTGGCGGGAGGCAAACCACGTCTCTAACTCCGGGTTCATTGCAGGGGATTGTTCTACGCCCTGCTCACCAACGGCACGGCCGTGGGCTTCATCGTCCTGGTGCCGCTGTGGATCCGGCTCGGTGGCCTCGTCGCCTGGCAGTGGGTCCTAGCGAGCCTGGGCGCCGTGTTCGTGCTGATCGCCTTCCCCCTGTCGCTGACCCTACGGGTGAGCGCACCATCGCCCGCGACCACGTCGTCGGTACCGGAGGCACCCGCTGCGCCCGCGCGAGCGGCGACGCTCCTGCGCGGCCCCTTCGTCGGTCTCGCCCTCGCGTTCCTCGCCTGCGGCATCACGATGGCATTCGTCGATGTCCACCTCATCTCCCACCCAGACGACCACAGCGTCTCGGGCACCGCCACGTCGTCGGCGATGGTCTTGCTGGGTCTGACCCAGGTCGCGGGCACCTTCGCCGCCGGCATCCTGTGCGACCGCGGACACATCCGCTCGACCCTGCTGGCGGCATACGCGCTCAGGGGCACAGCGATGCTGGTGATCCGCCGTGTCGCCGACGGCTCTCAGCACCCAGGTGTTCGGCGTCGTCTTCGGGGCGAGCTTCCTGATGACCGTCGTCGCGACCACGATGTGGCTCGTCTCCACCTACCCCGCATCCATGCGGGGACTTGTGCTCGGCCTGCTGTGGACCGTCCATCAGATCGGTGCCGCAATCAGCAGCCAACTCGGAGCGAGCCTGCGAGACGCCACCGGCGGCTATGAGACCGTCATCTACACCGGCGTCGCGATGTGCCTGGTGTCGATCGTCTTGGTCGTCACTCTGAAGTCTCCCGTCCGGTCAGGCAGCACGCGACCATGACGGCTCCGCCATGAGCCTCCTCTTCGCCGGCTCCGACCGGCCCTCGAACATCGGCCCCGAGCGGCCGGCCCGGCCGCGGGGGCTCCCTCACCCCACGGCGCATAACTCAGGCAGTTTCGCACCCGCCGGCCAGAAAATCCCCGGGATCACGCACACAGCCTGAGTTATGCGCACGGCGCAGGGCGCACGAAAGTTCAGTCGAGCAGTTCGGACAGCTCCAGCCAGCGCTCTTCGAGGGCGGATGCCTCGGCATCCAACGCCGTGATCCTCGCCAGCTCGGCGCCGAGGAGCTGGTAGTCGGACTGGTCGAGGTCGGCGAGGTTCGTGCGGGCATCCGTGGCCTGCTGATGCAGCTTCTCGATGCGGCGCTCGAGAGATGCCAGTTCCTTCTCGGCGGTGCGCAGGTCGGCGCCGGACAGCGTGGGCACGGGGGGCTCCGCTGAGCCTTTCGGCGACGATGCCGGCGCGTCGACTACCGTTGCCCGCAGTCGCAGGTACTCATCCACCCCGCCGGGCAGGTGCCGGAGGCGCCCGTCGAGCACGGCGTACTGCTGATCGGTCACCCGCTCGATGAAGTAGCGGTCGTGGCTGACGACGAGGAGGGTCCCCGGCCAGGAGTCGAGCAGATCCTCGATCGCGGCGAGCATGTCGGTGTCGAGGTCGTTGGTGGGTTCGTCGAGGATGAGCACATTGGGCTGCTCGAGCAGGATCAACAGCAGTTGCAGCCGCCGCTGCTGCCCGCCGGAGAGATCCTTCACGGGAGTCGAGAGCTGCGCGGAGGAGAACCCCATCCGCTCCAGCAGCTGCCCGGGAGTCAGCTCGGTCGCCTTCGCCCCCATCCCGAACGTGTAGTTCGTGCGCAGACGGGAGATGACGACCCGCACCGGCTCATCGAGGTGCTCATCCAACTCGTCCATCCGCTGAGTGAGGGTGGCGACCTTGACGGTCGTGCCGCGCTTGACACGCCCGCTCGTCGGCTGAACCGTGCCCGCCACCAGCCCGAGCAGCGTCGATTTGCCCGCGCCGTTCACGCCGAGGATGCCGGTGCGCTCCCCCGGTGCGATGCGCCACTCCACCTCGCGCAACACAGGTCGGCCGTCGAACGCGACCGAGACGTCGAGCAGGTCGACGACGTCCTTGCCCAGCCGGGACACGGCCAGCGACTGCAACTGCACGCGGTCGCGAATCTCGGGCACGTCGGCGATGAGCGCATTCGCGGCGTCGATGCGGAAGCGCGGCTTCGACGTGCGCGCTGGTGCGCCGCGGCGCAACCACGCGAGCTCCTTGCGGGCGAGGTTCTGCCGGCGCTGCTCGACCACGGCGGCCTGCCGGTCGCGCTCGACGCGCTGCAGGATGTAGGCCGCATATCCCCCGTCGAACGGCTCGACGATGCGGTCGTGGACCTCCCACGTGCGCGTGCACACTTCGTCCAGCAGCCACCGGTCGTGCGTCACCAGCAGCAGCGCACCGGCGCTCGGCGCCCAGCGCCGCTTCAGATGCTGCGCAAGCCAGGCCACCGCCTCGACGTCGAGATGGTTGCTCGGCTCGTCCAGCGCCAGCACGTCCCAATCGCCGACGAGCAGCCGGGCCAGGGCGACGCGGCGACGCTGACCACCGGACAGACGCGCGACGGGGCCGTCCCAGTCGAGGTCGCCGACCAGACCCGCGATGACATCGCGGACGGCGGGATCTCCTGCCCACTCGTACTCCGACCGGCCGCCGACGACGGTCTGGGCGATCGTGAGGGCGTCATCGAGCGTGTCGCTCTGGTCGAGCACGCCGATGCGCACGCCGCCGCGGACGGTGACCCGCCCGGCATCCGGCGCCAGGCGCCCCGCGAGCATCGCCATGAGACTCGACTTGCCGTCGCCGTTGCGCCCGACGATGCCGATGCGGTCGCCCTCGTCGACGCCGAGCGAGACGCCGTCGAAGACGACCTTGGTGGGAAATTCGAGATGGAGGGCTTCGCCCCCGAGAAGATGCGCCATGTCCCGTCCAGGCTACGCGAGCGGGAACGCGGCTCGATCCGGCGGCTCAGTCCTGCCAAGAAGGGATCGATGTGCTCCAGCGCCAGATCGTCGAGCCCCGCGTCTCCCGGCGCCGAGAGTTCACGCGCGCGGCCAACTCCGCCCATCCGCTCGCGTCCTCGATGCCCACCCTGTCAACGCGCGGCGCCTCGCCGCCGGGTGTACTGGATTGGAGGACTTGGCGACGATCTCCAGGGGGTGCGCGACGGCATCCGGTCGCACCTGATGCCGGATGCCGTCGCCGACGACATCCCCGCCGACCTCACCGGCCCGGCTTCGATCGGCCGGGTCTTCGAGCGCCCCGTGCCAGTCACCGGTTCGGTGGGCATCCTCGTCTGCGATCACGCCAAGAGCGGCGGCGACGGCAGGGATCCTCGACATGACGCCCGCGCGGCTCGACGCGTGCTGGCGGGGGTCACCGCGTCGATCGCGGCGAAACTGCTCGAGCCCGGCATCATCCTCAATACGGTCAACCCGTGGCCGGTCAGCACGGGATCTCTGGATCCGGAGACCACCGATCGAGCGCTAAACGAACTCGACGAGTATCTGGCGACGGCGGCGTCCGGCGGGCTCGGAGTGCCATCCGACCCTGCGGAGTTCATTGGATGGCTGTCGAGACCCGCCGGGAGCTGGATCGCCGGCCAGGTGCTCACCGGGGTGCAGGCCCCGCGCGCTCTGCCCGCGAGCCACCGGGATGTCAGTCGACGTGGGTGACGTGCGCGCCGCGGGCCGGGCCGTGCGCGGTCAGGGCGGTCAGCCCGTCGGCCGCGAGCGTCGCGGCGATGTTCCCCGCAGCCGCGGCGTCGGAAGCGAGCAGCGCGACCGTCGGACCCGAGCCCGACACGAGGCCCCCGAGCGCACCGGCGCGC
>JASGEE010000129.1:0-5088 GCA_047606715.1 Microbacterium sp. | reverse complement strand
GCGGGAGCGGCGCGCGGGAGCGGGCGGGGCGGGCGGGGGCTTCGGCGTCGGCCGGTGCCCGGCGCAGTAGTAGCGCACGAACCCGGCGGGATTGGTGGGGTGGCGGTGCTTGACGATCCACAGGCCCTCGCGCGGCCAGGGTTCGCTCGCCGGGCCGCATCCCGCGCACCGCGTGGGTTCGCCGGGGATGGCATCGGCAGCGGGTACCGGCAACTCGAAGGGGAGGGCATCGCGCCAGTCGGAGGAGTTCCTGATCTGCATGACCCTACGATTCTCCCACGTGGCGCTTCTCCCCGCCCGATCGGTCGGCGCGCGCGACCTCATCGAGCGCCTGCGTCCAGGAGGCGAGCTGGGCGACGTCGTCGACGCGGATGACGATCGACCCGTCGACGAGGCTCATGCGTCGACTGTGGCCCGCGCCGATGCGGGAGCGAGCGTCACCGGCTTCGCGCGGCGCAGCGAGCGCAGCAGCGCGCGTCCCACGAGCACGAGACCGGCGACGGTCGTGACGGCGCGCAGGGTGTCCCAGCTCAGGGTCGAGGTCAGCAGCGAGTACACGAGGAAGTTTCCGAGGTTTTCGGCCACCGAGCCGCCGGGAACATACGAGATGCTGGTGTCGCTGCCGACCGCGAACGGCCAGAACCACATGTTCATGACGAGCCCGAAGACATACGAGGCGATGACGCCGTAGGCGGCGAGCAGGATGATCTCCGGCACGCCGCGCAGACGCCGGGGGAGCAGCCCCGCCCCGGCACCGACCCAGCCGCACGCGAACATCTGAAACGGCAGCCACGGTCCCACTCCGCCCCACACGATCGCCGACAGGGCGATGGATGCCGCCCCCAGCAGCAGCCCGAACCGGGCGCCATACGCGCGGCCCGCGAGGATCAGCAGCACGAACAGCGCCTCCACGCCGCCGACCCCCGTGCTCGCGATGCGGATCGCCGCGCCGATCGCCGCGAGCACTGCCAGCAGCGCGAGCGTGTGCGCCGAGCGGACCGATTCGTCCAGCGCCGCCAACACGAGCACGACCGCGAGCGGGGCGAGGGCGAGGGCGATGTACGGCACGGCCGCCTGGGCGTGTGCGGGGACGGCGCTGGCCACGAGCGGCCACAGGAAGGCGCTGATCGCCGCGAGGTTCGCCGCGATCAGCGTGGGCGTGCGCCAGGCGTGCCGGGCCCGCCCCTCCGGTGGGCGGGTGTGGAGCTCCTCCGGTGGTCGAGTGCCGCGGCGTAGCCGCGGTGTATCGAGACCGTCGTCCGCGCGCGAGAGCGAACCCCGGTTCACGGAGCGTGGCTGCGAGGCTTCGCGGGGGGTGAGGACGCCGGCATCCATCGCCAGGGTGCGATCGGCGATCGCGTCGGCGAACTCGGCATCGTGCGTCGCGATGAGCACTGTCGTTCCGTTCTGCGCCAGTGCCGCCAGCACGGCTGCGACCAGCGTCCTGGCGGCCGGGTCGAGCCCGCGCGTGGGCTCGTCGACGAGCAGCGCCCCCGGGGCCTTCGCGGTCTGCACCGCGATGGCCAGACAGCGCCGCTGACCCACCGACAGGTCGCGCGGGTGCCGCTGCATGAGCTCGGCCACCGGCGCCCGTGGGTCCAACCCCAGCAGTCGGGAGAACCGGGCCGCCGTCGGCTCGACAGGAGTCGCGGTGATGGCGCCCGGCGCTCGGCGGGCGCGGGCGTGCCCCGCGGTGCGGTCGGCGCGGCGACACTCCGCGGCGACGGTGTCGCGGACGAACAGCGCATCGGCATCGTCGGGGACGAGCGCGACGCGCCCCGCGAGGTCACCGGTGGCCAGCGCGACGAGCAGGCTCGACTTGCCGGCACCATTCGGGCCGGTCAGAGCGACAATCTCCGCAGCGGCGAGGGTCAGTGCGGCATCGCGCACCGCGACGTGGTCGCCGTGCCGCACCGTGATGCCCGACGCCGTCAGCGCCGGGGTGTGTGGGTAACTCCTCCCATCTGCGGCCGGACCCTCCGCCCGAGGCGCGGTTTCGCCGTGTGCCGTCGGGATCGGAGGAGTTGGCCACGCGGACGCCGCGACGACACGTCCGTCATCGACCGCCAGCCACCCGTCGGCGACGTCGGCGAACTCGGCGGCGCGGTGTTCCGCCACCAGCACGCACACGCCGGCGTCGTGCGCGAGGGCGGCCAGCAGCGCCACGATCCGCTCGCGGGCGGCCACATCGAGGTCGGCGAGCGGCTCGTCCACCAGCAGGAGCACCGGCTGGTCGATGACGGCCGCCGCGATCGCGACGAGCGTCGCCTCGCCCGCCGACAGCTCACGAAGCGAGCGGTCGAGCAGCGGTGTGATCCCGGCGCGTTCGGCGACCTCGGCGACGCGCGCGGCGACGAGCACCGCGGCGAGGCCGCGCAGTTCGAGCGCGAGCCCGATCTCATCGCGCACCCGCGTGGTCGCGAACGCCGCGCGCGGATGCTGCAGCACGACGCCGACCCGGCGCGACAGGTCGCGCGGCGGGGTCGCCGCACGATCGTGCCCGACGACCTCGGCCGTGCCGCCGATCCAGCCCCCGTCGAGGTGCGGATGCAGACCGCTCAGCGTCCGCAGCAGCGTCGACTTTCCCGACCCGGTCGGCCCGGTCAGCACCGTCAGTGTGCCCGGAGCCAGCCGCAGGTGCGAAGCCGCGACGACGGGTGTGGCGCTGAAGCCGGCCGCGAAACCGTCCAGCACGACGGGGTGCTCATACGACCCCTCCCGCTCCCGTCCCGCGTAACCGCGCAGTTCGAGCGCCGCGGCGACGGCCGTTGCGCGCTCCAGCGTATGCTCCAGCACCGGCGCGAGCAGCCGGGCGCCGCTCCACAGCCCGAGGCGTTCGCCGCGCAGCCGCTGGGCGAGGCGGGCCGAACGCACGGCATCCGCCAACGAGGGCAGCGTCGCCCACGCGATCGACACCGCCCGGGCAAGGCCCCGCAGCGGGCCACGCCCCGCGCCGTGGGCGATCAGGCGCGGGACGTCGACGCTCGCGTTGAGCACACCGAACGCGAGGATCGTCAGCGCGATGGGCACCGCCGACAGGGCGGCGTTCCCCAGACCGCCGGCGGTCACCGACCCCAGCAGCTCGACGTGCTGCAGCGGCGCCGGCAGTCGCCACGACGGCAGCGGCAGCAGCACGGGCCCCGTCCCGTCGGCGCCGTGGAACAGCACCCGATACAGCACGCGCACCGCGACGAACCCGAGCGCGAGGGCGCCCGCGGCCCGCAGCGCCGCCGGGCGCCAGTGGAGTACCCCCCGACGGCTCGGCGTCGTGCGCACCGACGGCATGTCAGGCGGCCGGCGCCGCCGGTTCGCCGTCGAGCGTGAAGAGCAGTTCGAGGCTCTCGCCGGGTTCCAGCGTCAGCGTCGACAGCCCCTCCTGCGCGTAGTCCCACTCGCCGGCCGAGGGCTTGACCCACAGCGACCAGTAGGCGAAGGCCGCGGGCATGCTCTCGCACGACTCGACGTAGGCCGGGTCTTCCGTCGAGCCGACGGGATCAGTGGCGGACGGCAGACCGTCGACGCGGCAGACGACCTGATCGCCGTATTCCTCGGTGCCCTCCACGGTGATGCCGACCACCTCGAGCGCCTGCGCGGCGGCGAGCGTCGCGTCGGCGAAGACGCAGACGCTGAGGTTCGCCTCGTCCGCGCCGGCGAGGTTCCCGGCGTCGACGATGACGCTGACACCCTCGTCATCGGCGCAGGCTCCGTCGACGAACGCCGCGCTCGACGACGCTGTCGTCTCGTCTGGCTCGGCGGTCGTCGTGCTGCAGGCGGACAGGCCGAGGGTGAGCGCGGCCGAAGCCGCAAGGGCGAGGAGGAATCGAGATGAGGTCACCGGTCCAGCGTAGAGCGCGGCATCCGACTGGCGCACGCGGGCGCGTGCGCCCTCCCCGCTCCCACGGTTTCATCCGCCGCACATCGCGCCGGTGCGGCACGATGACCGTGATTCGCGTCGGATGAGGAGCGCCGCCCACTCCCGCTCGGCGCGGCGCCGTAGGCTGGGCGGGTGGCCGCCGTCTCCGAGCTCTTCGATCCGTCCGCGTGGATGCCGGCGCCCGGCGCCGACGCCTACAGCGACATCACGGCGCACGTCTCGACCGACGGGCGCATCGCCCGGGTCGCGTTCGACCGCCCCGAGGTGCGCAACGCGTTCCGTCCGCACACGGTCGACGAGCTGTACCGGGCCCTCGACGTCGCGCGCCAGGATCCTCGCATCGGGGTCGTGCTGCTGACGGGCAACGGCCCCAGCCCCAGGGACGGCGGCTGGGCGTTCTGCTCCGGGGGAGACCAGCGCATCCGCGGGCGCGACGGCTACACCTACGCCGCCGACGATGCGACCGCACCCGATCCGGCGCGGGCGGGACGGCTGCATATCCTCGAGGTGCAGCGGCTCATCCGGTTCATGCCGAAGGTCGTCATCGCCGTGATCCCCGGGTGGGCCGCGGGTGGCGGGCATTCGCTGCACGTCGTGTGCGACCTGTCGATCGCGTCGGCCGAGCACGGCCGGTTCAAGCAGACGGACGCCGACGTCGGCTCGTTCGACGCCGGCTACGGCTCGGCGTACATGGCGCGGCAGGTGGGGCAGAAGATCGCGCGCGAGGTGTTCTTCCTCGCCGAGGAGTACTCCGCGCGGCGAGCGTACGAGATCGGCGCGGTCAACCGGGTCGTGCCGCACGCCGAGCTCGAGCGGGAGGCGATCGCGATGGCGCGCACGATCCTCGGGAAGTCGCCGACGGCGATCCGCATGCTCAAGTTCGCCTTCAACGCGGTCGATGACGGCATGGTGGGCCAGCAGGTGTTCGCCGGCGAGGCGACGCGGCTCGCGTACGGCACCGACGAGGCCGTCGAGGGCCGCGACGCGTTCCTGGAGAAGCGCGATCCGGACTGGTCGCCGTATCCGTACCACTTCTGACGCGGCGCGTACCGATGCAGCAGAACACCGCATTGCGGACAGGACGCCGTGTTGTGGGTATGGCGTGGTGTCATGCGCCCCGCGGGGCGCGGGGGGCGTGACGTGAGGCTCGAGCGGGTGGATGCCGCGGACGCGCGCGCGGTGCTGCGCGGGCTGCGCGGGGCCGTGCTCGGCGC
>JASGEE010000128.1:0-50747 GCA_047606715.1 Microbacterium sp. | reverse complement strand
GCACCGCTCGTGCCGCCCGCGCCGCGGCGACGCCGCCGACGGCGGGCCGGGGCGGGCTTGCCGTCGTGGTGCTCGCGCCCGGCGCCGTTGTGGGTACCGGCGCCTTCTGCGGTGCGGCCGGCATCACGGGAGCCGCCGTCACGGGAGCCGGCATCCATCTTCTGCCCGTCGACGCCCTCGGCGAAGGTCGCACCCACGTGCGTGGCGCCCGAACGGCGTCGCCGGCGGCGATGCGTGCCGCCGTCGGTCTCTGCAGCCGCATCGGCTGCATGGGCGGGCTGGGGGGTGCGCCCGGCGTCGGCGGCCTTCGGCGCCTTCGCGACGCGGCCCTTGGTGCCGGCCGGGATGTCGAGGTCGGTGTACAGGTGCGGGCTCGAGGAATAGGTCTCGACCGGCTCGGGTTGGCCGAACTCGAGCGCACGATTGATGAGGGCCCACTTGTGCAGGTCGTCCCAGTCGACGAAGGTGACCGCGATGCCGGTCTTGCCGGCACGCCCGGTGCGACCCGCACGGTGCAGGTAGGTCTTCTCGTCGTCGGGGATCGTGTGGTTGATCACGTGAGTGACGTCGTCGACGTCGATGCCGCGGGCGGCGACGTCGGTGGCGATCAGCACGTCCTTCTTGCCGGCCTTGAAGGCGGCCATGGAGCGCTCGCGGGCCTCCTGGCTCATGTCGCCGTGGACGGCCCCGGCGTTGAATCCGCGGTCGTTCAGCTCGTCGACGAGCTTCTGGGCGGCGCGCTTGGTGCGGGTGAACACCACGGTCTTGCCACGGCCTTCGGCCTGCAGGATGCGCGCGATGACCTCGTCCTTGTCGAGCGAGTGCGCGCGGTAGACGAGGTGGCGGATGTTGGCCTGCGTCAACCCCTCATCGGGGTCGGTGGCGCGGATGTGGATGGGGTTCGACATGAACCGGCGGGCGAGGGCGACGATCGGCCCCGGCATCGTGGCCGAGAACAACTGGGTGTGCCGGACCGCCGGCACCTTCTGGAAGATCTTCTCGATGTCGGCGAGGAACCCGAGATCGAGCATCTTGTCGGCCTCGTCGAGCACGACCTCGGCCGCGTTCGACAGGTCGAGCAGACGCTGGTTGTTCAGGTCGATCAGACGCCCCGGTGTGCCCACGACGATCTGGGCGCCAGCCTTGAGCTGGTCGATCTGCCCCTCATACGCCTTGCCGCCGTAGATCGCCACGACACTCGTCGGGCGGTTCTGGGTCAGCATGTCCATGTCCTCGTAGACCTGCACGGCGAGCTCCCGGGTGGGCACCACGATGAGCGCCTTCACGCCCGGCTCCGGGTTCAGCCCGAGCCGCTGCACGACCGGGATGCCGAAGCCGAACGTCTTGCCCGTGCCGGTCTTGGCCTGACCGATGATGTCCTGGCCGGGGATGCCGAGGGGGATCGTCTGCTCCTGGATCGGGAACGCGTCCACGATCCCCTTCGCCGCGAGGGCCTGAACGATGTCGGCATCGACGCCGAGTTCTGCGAAAGTCGTCACTATACGTGCCTGTCTGGCGGGGAGAAGCCGCCGGTGAGAAGGTCCACGCCCTCTGCTCAGCCACAGGCGCGGTGGCCCCGATCCATCGCCGGGACCGTTTCAGCCTACCGGAGCGACGGGACGTTCCCGCGTAGGCTGTCGTCGTGGTGACCTGGCCGTGGCAGCGCAACCGGACCTCCGCCCGCACCCTCAAGGTGCGTTCGCGGGGCGATTTCGGCGACGTCAACCGCGTCGACTTCGCCGAACTCGCTCCCGACGTCGACACGTATCTCGGCCAGGCCGCCTATCTGCAGCTCGGCTTCTTCGAGACGCTGAGCGCACTGATCGCCCCGACCTCCGAGCTCGCGCAGAAGGAGCTGCTGTCGATCGCCGCCGGAGCGGCCCTGCGCAAGCATCGGGAACTGGTCGCCGTCATCCGCGAGCGCGGGGCCGACGCTTTGGACCTCATGCTGCCGTTTCGCGAACCGCTCGACGCCTTTCGCCGGGCGACGCACGGCGCCCGCCCGCTGGAGACGATGCTGTCCGTGTACATCACCGCCGGAATGCTCGACGACTTCTATCTCGCGCTGTCGGCCAGCTACGGCTCGACGGGCAAGCGGGTCGCGCAGATCCTGCGCGCCGACGACGATCGCGGGGCCCTCGCCGACATCCTCGGCGAGGCGATCGCGGGAGACGACGATTGGAAGTCGCTGCTGAGCCTGTGGGGGCGGCGCCTGGTGGGTGACACCCTGCTGATCGCACGAGCGGCACTGCGTCCGCGCACCCTCGACGCCGTCGAGGAACAGCGGGTCGAGCCGGTGTTCACCGATCTGCTCGGCGCGCACTCACGCCGGATGACGGTGCTCGGACTGGATGCGTGAGGGACGGGTCAGGAGATCCTCAGGCGCAGCCGCTCGCGGGCGTCGTGATCGTTGCGCAGTCGCGTGAGGGCGATGAGGGCGACCGGAACCACGACGGCCGGCACGAGGAGCGAGATCAGCCACAGCCCGGCATCGGTCGTCGTCAGGCCCGTCCAGGTGAGGACGAGCCACGTCGCCCCGCCGACCACGGCGCCCAGCATCGGTGCGAGCATGGTGCCGCGTGAGGCGCGCCCGGGCATCAGATAGTGCAGCACAATGCCGAGCGCGGCACCGTAGATGAAGGCGAGCAGGATCTCCACGGGGCGCTCAGGCGACGAAGCCGACGCGGCGGGACTCCTCGGTCCCGACCTCGATGAAGGTGATTCCCGCCGTCGGCACGATGTAGGTGTTGCCCTTGATGTCGGCGAAACTGACGAAGGCGACATCCGAGGTGAGCGCCTTCTCGACCTGCTCGGTGACGGTCGCCGCCGTCAGGGTCGACTCGAAGCTGAGCTCGCGCGCGGTGTTCGCGATGCCGATGCGGATCTCCACGGGTGACTGCCTTTCTCGCCCCGATTCCACGGGTGTGTCGGGTGCACATCGACTCTACGACATCACAGGGCGCGCGGCGCCGGGACATCACGGGGCGCGCGGCGCCGGGGCGACAGGGCGGCGATGTCGGGGTGCTCGGATAGCGTGAGAGTCATGACCGATGCACCCGCCGCGACAGGTCCCGACACCGGGGCGGATGCCGCTCAGCGCGCCGTGGTGGAGCTGCCGATCGACGCCAGCGGTGTGATCGCCGGCGCTCCGGGCACGGGCAAGACGACGACGATCGTCGCGCGTGCGGCGGCCCTCGTCGCGGCGGGGCTGGCCCCCGAACAGCTGCTCGTGCTCACCCCCACCCGGCAGGCGGCGACGGCGCTGCGCGACCGGCTCGCCCTCGCGGTCGGCATCGCCACCCCGGGAGCGCTGGCCCGCTCGGTCGCGGCGTTCGCCCACCAGATCGTGCGCGCTCACACCGTGCACACCGGGGCACCGCCTCCGCAGCTGTTGACCGGCCCCGACGAAGACCAGCTCATCGCCGACCTGCTGCACGGCGATGCCGACGACGAGCGCGAGGGCATCGTGCGCTGGCCAGCCCGACTGCCGGCCGACGTGCGCGCCACGAGCGGCTTCCGCGCAGAGCTGCGTGCGTTCCTGGCCGAGTGCGCCCAGCTGGGCATCGAGCCCGATGACCTGGAACGGCTCGCCGCGTCCGACGCGGACGTCCGGGAGGTCTGGCGCGCCGCGGCATCCTTCGCTCGCGAGTACTACGCGGTGCGTGCGCGGCTGCGCGGTGCGCACCGCGATGCGGCCGGGCTCGTGCGCGAGGCGCTGGGGCTCGTGTGCACGCTGCCGCCCGCATCGCCCGCCGTGAGCAGCCTCGAGCGGTTGCGCGTCATCCTCGTCGACGACGCGCAGGAGCTGACCCTCGGCGGGGTCGAGCTGCTTCAGGCCTGCCGCGCGCGCGGCGCCGCGGTGCTGGCCTTCGGCGACCCCGACGTCGGTTCCGGTGCCTTCCGCGGAGCCAGCCCGCACAACTTCGCGCGGCTCGCCGCGGGGCTCGCGGTGCACGTTCTGCCGACCGTGCACCGCGGCACGCCGGCGCAGCGCGGCGTCGTCGCAGAGATCACCTCGCGCATCGGCGCGTCGGGGATCGTCGCCCACCGACAGGTAGCCGCGCGCGGCGACGGCGCTGCGGACGACTCGGTGCGCACGATCGTGGCCCGTTCGCCCGCCGAAGAGCACGACGCCATCGCGCGTCTGCTGCGCGAACGCCACGTGCACGAGGGCGTGTCGTGGGCGCGCTGCGCCGTCATCGCCCACGACACCCGTCAGGTGACGGCCCTCGAGGCCGAGCTCGCGGCGCGCGACGTGCCGACGCACGCCGGCCGCCAGACCCGACCCCTCGCCCACGTACGCGCCGTCGCCGACCTGCTGCGCATCGCGCTGATGGCCGCGCGCGAGCCGCACGAGTGGACCGCCGACGAGGTCGTCGAGGCTCTGCACGGCGGCGGCTTGGACCCGATCGAGGTGCGGCGGCTGCGCACCGCGCTGCGGCAGGCGGCCCTGCGCGAGCGCGCGACGGATGCCGCAACTTCCTCCGAGCCTGAGCCCAGCGGAGCGCAATTGCTCGCTTCGGGCCTGGCGCATCCGATGGAGTTCGCTCTCATCGACACGCGCGAGGGGCGGCGCGCCGAGCGCGTCGCCCGCACGATCGCACGCGTGCGCACGACCTGGGACGAGGGCGCCACGGCCCACGAGGTGCTGTGGGCCGTCTGGGACGGGCTCGGGTGCGCACGCGCCTGGGCGGCATCGGCGCAGGGATCGGGAGCCATCGCCGCGCAGGCCGCGCGCGACCTGGACGCGGCCTGCGCACTGTTCCAACTCGCGAAAAGGCACGGCGAGCGCGACGACGGCACCTCGCCGGCGGCGTTCGTGCGCAGCGTGCTCGACTCGGTTGTCGCCGAAGACCGGCTCGACGAGACCGGCGGCGATGCCGTGCGTATCCTGACGCCGGCCGGCGCCCTCGGCGCCGAGTTCGACACCGTCATCGTCGCCGGCGTCCAAGACGGCATCTGGCCGAATCTGCGCACGCGCGGAAGCGTGCTGCAGACCTGGCGGCTGGCGACACCCGATACCGCAACCGATACGCTCGACCGCCGTCGCGGCGTGCTGCACGACGAGCTGCGCCTGTTCGCGCGCGCCTGTTCGCGCGCACGCTCCCTGCTCGTGGTCACCGCCGTCGGCGACAGCGATGCCACACCGAGCACGCTGTTCGAGCTCCTCCCGCCCGCCCAACCGGTCGCCCCCTCGCATCCCCTGTCGTTGCGCGGCCTCGTCGCCCAGCACCGCCGCACACTGACGGATGCCGCCGCCGACGATGCCGCCCGACGAGACGCGGCCGGCCAACTCGTGCTGCTCGCCGAGGCGGGTGTTCCCGGAGCCGCCCCCGACGACTGGTTCGGCGTGCTTCCGCCCAGCTCCACCGCACCGCTGCGCGATCTGGACACCGAGGACGTTCGCGTCTCGCCGTCGCGGATGCAGACACTCGAAGAGTGCGAGCTGAACTGGGTGATCGGGGAGCTGGGGGCCGACGAGGGCGGCGCCGTGGCGGGTGTGGGCACGCTCATCCACGCCGCGATGGAGCACGCCGCCGGCGACGACGAGCACGCGCTGTGGGAGATCGTCGCCGCGCGCTGGAGCGAGCTCGACTTCGAATCGGCATGGCAGGGTCGCGCCGAGCAGACGCGCGCACGCGACCTGGTGCGGCGCCTCGCGGTGTACCTGCGCACGTTCCATGCCGACGGCGGCACCCTCATCGGCGCTGAACCGCACTTCGAAGTGCCCGTCACGCTCGATCCGCCGCGCACACACGGCGCCGTCGTCAGCGGATACATCGACCGGGTCGAGCGGACCGCGGCGGGAGAGGTCGTCATCGTCGATCTGAAGACCGGGAAGAACCAGCCGCAGACCGATGCTGCCGTCGCGGACAATCCGCAGCTCGCCGCCTACCAGCTGGCGCTCGTCGACGGCGCGATCGCCGAGGCCGCGGGCCTGGTGCCGGGGGGAGCGAAGCTGCTCGTGCTGCGACCGACGGCGGCGAGCAAGGACTACGCCGAACCGCGTCAACCGCCGATGGACGACGCCGCGCGCGACGCCTTCGTCACACGTGTGCGCGCCGCGGCCGTCGTCATGAGCGGAGCGAGCTTCCTCGCACCGTACGAGGACCACTGCCGCAAAGACCACTCCTACGGGCTGTGCCGCATCCACACGATCAAAGCGGTGAGCGCATCGTGAGCGCCGCTGTCACCCCGGCGGCACTGAGTGTCGCCTTGGGCCAATATCCTCCGACCCCCGAGCAGTCACGCGTGATCGCCGCACCGCTGGCACCGGCTCTCGTCGTCGCCGGCGCGGGCAGCGGAAAGACCGAGACGATGGCGGGGCGCGTCGTCTGGCTTGTCGCGAACGGGCTCGTCGCGCGCGCCGAGATCCTCGGGCTCACCTTCACGCGAAAGGCCGCCGGAGAGCTGGCCGAGCGCATCCAGCGACGCCTGGCCCGACTTGCGGAACTGGAACGCTACGGTCTCGTGCCGCACCTGGATCGACTGCACCGCGAGGGCCGGCTCGACATCCTCGGCGAACGGGAGCGCGACGGATCGCCCGAGGGCGCGCGGCATGCCGCGCTCGGTGCGCTCGCGGCATACGTGGGCGCCGAGGCGGCATCCGCCACCCCCGACGCCGACGACCTGCTGAACCGGCCCACCGTCGCCACCTACAACAGCTTCGCCGACGCGATCGTGCGCGAGCACGCCGTGCGTGCCGGGCGAGAGGCGGAATCGGGCGTTCTGAGCGAATCGGCCGCGTGGCTGCTCATGCGCCGTGTCGTGCTGGAGAGTGACGACGAACGGCTGGAACATCGCGACGAGGCGCTGCCGACGATCGTCGAGGCGGCACTGCGCATCGCGCGCGACAGCGTCGACAACCGGGTCGACCTCGACGAGCTGGAGCGATTCCCGGCACGATTCGCGAGCGTTCTGGAGCGCCCCTCGACCTCGGCGCGCGTGACCGTCTACGCCGACATCGCCACGGCAGTGAACGCCGTCGGCGGGCTCGGCGTGCTCGTGGCCCTCGCGCGGGAGTACGCGCGCCGCAAGCGCCGCATCGGAGTGATCGACTTCGCCGACCAGGTGGCTGGAGCCTACGAGCTGGTCGCCGCGCACGAGGACATCGGCGCCGACCTGCGCACGCGCTATCGCGCCGTCCTGCTCGACGAATATCAGGACACCTCGGTGGTGCAGACCGATCTGCTGGCTGCCGTCTTCCGGGATGCCGCCGTCATGGCCGTCGGCGATCCGCACCAGTCGATCTACGGGTGGCGGGGAGCCAGCGCCGGCAACCTCGGGGGCTTCGCCGCGGCCTTCGCATCGGGTGCGGCGGGTGCCCACACGCTCATGACGAGCTGGCGCAACAGCGCTACGGTGCTGGAGGCGGCCGGCGCGGTCCTCGCCCCCCTCGCGCAGACCGGGAGCGCATCCGTACCGGTCGCGGCGCTGCGCGCGCGCGACGGTGCACCGCGCGGAGCGGTCCAGGTGCACTTCGACACCGACATCGACGGCGAGGCGCAGCGGGTCGCGCAGTGGTTCGCCGACGTCCATGCGCAGCGGGCGCGGGCGGGCAAGACGACGACCGCGGCGGTGCTCGTGCGCACCAAGAGGCATCTGGTGCGATTCGCCGAGGCACTGGGCAGGGTCGGCATCCCGCATCGCATCCTGGGTCTGGGCGGACTGCTCTCGACCCCCGAGGTCGTCGACGTCGTCGCCGCCCTGCGGGTCGTGAGCGATCCGCGTGCCGGGTCGGCGCTGATCCGACTGCTGAGCGGACCGCGCTGGGCGATCGGCCTCGCCGATCTGCGCGCCCTGGCCCAGCTTGCACGGCGGCTGTCGCGACACGACAGCGCCCTGCAGCCACTCGATCCGGACGTCGTCGAACGGTTGCGGACCTCGGCCGGGGACGATCAGGGCTCTCTCATCGACGCGCTGGACTTCTTCCTGCGCCATCCCGTCGAGCACGGCTGGCTGAGCGACTTCAGCCCGTCCGCGCGCGAGCGGCTCCGCGACGCCGCCGCGGTGTTCGCGGGTCTGCGTCGTCAGGCCGGGCTGCCGATCCCCGAGCTCGTGCGCCTGATCGAGGGGGAACTCCGTCTGGACGTCGAACTGGCCGCGAACGAGGCGCGGGGGCCGGCGCGCGTCGCCAACGAGCAGCTGCGGGCCTTCGTCGACGAACTGCACGGGTTTCTCGCGACCGACGAACGCGGTTCGCTGTCGAGTCTGCTGGCGTGGCTGGATCACGCCGAACGTGTCGACGAGCTCGCCGCGCGCACTGAGGCGCCCGAAGATGACGTCGTCCAGCTGCTGACGATTCACGGCTCGAAGGGGCTGGAATGGGATGCCGTCGCCGTCGTCCGCCTCGTCGAAGACGAGCTGCCCACGCGGTCGTCGGGAAAGAAGGGATGGCTGGAGTTCGGCGTGTTGCCGTACCCGTTCCGGGGGGATGCCGACTGGTTGCCGCGACTGCGCTGGGAGGCGCACGAGGCGACGACGCAGCAAGAGCTCAAGGCCGAGTTCGACGGCTTCTGCGCCGCCAATCGTGCCCGACAGATCGAGGAAGAACGCCGGTTGATGTACGTCGCAGTCACGCGTGCACGCGATCATCTGCTGGTGAGCGGGTCGAGCTGGTCGGGGGCGAAGACACCGCGCAAGCCGAGTCGGTTCCTGCGGGAGATCGTCGAGCGCCTGCGCGCCGATGCGCCCGAGCCGGCCGTGCTCCCGGAGCTCCCCGATGAGGGCGCGGCGGGCGAGAATCCGTTCGAGGGGGGCGGGCGCACGCTGCAGTGGCCGCTCGACCCACTCGGACAGCGGCGCCCGGCCGTCCTGGCAGCTGCCGCCTGCGTGCGTGCCGCAGCGGAGCAGCCCCGGCCGCAGCCGTCGCGCGACCTGCGGGTGCTGTTGGCCGAACGGGCGGAGCGCGCCAGGACGAGACCGGCGACGGCCCCGGTGCGCATCCCGGCCTCACGGCTGAAGGACTACCTCGGCGACGCCCCCGCGCTGGAGCGGCCGATGCCCGAGCGCCCCTACCGCCAGACCCGGGTCGGGACGCTCTTCCACGCCTGGGTGGAGCAGCGCTCGGGGCTCGTCGGCACCGGCGTCTCGCTCGACGACGCGCTGTGGGAGCAGGACGACGAACTCATCCCCGACGAGGGCGCGAGCCCCGCGGCGACGGCAGGGCTCGCGGCGCTGCAGGAGAGATTCCTCGCGTCGGAGTGGGCGGATCTGCAGCCGATCGAGGTCGAGACCGAGATCGACGTCGCGATGCCCGATGCGCTCGGCGACGGCCGCACGCACGTCGTCATCTGCAAGCTCGATGCCGTCTACCGCCGCGGCGGGCGCATCGAGATCGTCGACTGGAAGACCGGCCGGCCGCCGCGCACCGCAACCGAGCGAGAGGAGCGGATGCTGCAGCTGCAGCTGTATCGCCGGGCGTACCACGCCAGGCACGGCATCCCGCTGGAGCAGATCGACGTCGCCCTGTTCTACGTCGCCGACGGCATCATCCTGCGAGCCTGAATCCCGGCGACGGTCAGGCGGTGCCGGTCCAGCGGCGCAGGGCGTTGCGGGCGGACGAGTCCTGATCGATGTCGTCCGCAGCATCGTCGGCGAGGCCGAACAGCGGCTGCGGGCGACCGGCGGGCGCCGTCGTCACGTCGAGCGGATCGAGGGGCTGTGTCTCCAGGGTGCCGACCGCGATGCGTCGGACGGCCTCGGCAGCGGCGGCATCCTCGGCCGGGTCGCTCGCCTCCGGCGACCAGTCCGACAGCTCGACGGGCTCGGTCTCCGCCCCTCCCGCCTCGGCGGTGAGGAATGCGGCCAGAGCGTCGGGGTCGAACGTGTCGGTCTGCATCGAGGTGTCGCCGGCGGTGGCATCCGCCGAGACACGCTCCGTCGCCGCGATCGCGTCGTCGACGGTCACCTCGTCGTGTGCGCGCACCGGCTCGTCGCGGACGGTGTCGGCGAGCGACTCGAGCAGGGCGACGGCGTCGGTCACGAGCGCCTCGGAGCCGGCGGTGTGCGCGTGCACGAGCCACTTCGCGAACTCGAGCTCGGCGTGAAGACGCGCGCGTTCGGCCAGCAGCGGATCGGGCGCCCGGTGGGAACGGATCGCGTACTCGTCGAGGACGTCGTCGCGAGCGGCGGGAGCGGAAGCGGTCCAGCGCAGATCGACGGCGGGGTCGCCCACCCCCAGCCCGCCCCAGGACAGGAGGCCCGTCGCCGTGGGCACGCCGTCATCGTCGTCTTCGAGCACGAACGACGCCGGATCGACACCTCCCAGGATGACCGTCGTCTCGAAGCGCCACAGCGGGTCGGATGACAACGCGGTGCTCCAACGGCGCAGCAGAGCGAACGGCAGCAGCCCCGTCGTCTCGGCGCGATCGAGCAGACGTTCCGTCTCATCGCGCACCTGCGCCGCGGTCTGCATCGGCAGGCCGGCGTCGCGCACGACGGTCACGGGAAGGTCATGCACCGCGGCGACCGCCGCCGCCAGCGCGGTCGCAACGCCGGGTCCCTGCGGAACCTGCTGCGCATCGACGCGGTAGCCGGGCAGCAGCGTCTGCACGAGAGCGAGCCGACCGTCGACGGTGGTCTTGCCCAGAACATCGGGTGCGCCGAACGGCAGCACGCCGCGCACGCCGGCGGTCAGAGCGGTCAGCGCGCGCGCCTCCGCGCGCAGATCGGCGTCCGCGTCGTCGTT
Source organism: Microbacterium sp. (assembly GCA_047606715.1). Taxonomy (GTDB): domain Bacteria; phylum Actinomycetota; class Actinomycetes; order Actinomycetales; family Microbacteriaceae; genus Microbacterium. The sequence continues at coordinate 40,057 of JASGEE010000128.1, read as the reverse complement.
CACGGGAACGCGCACGACGACGCGGCGACCGTCGTCGAGCTCGGCGATCGCACTGTCGTAACGGCCGGAGACGCCTTCCGTCAGCGGACCCACCCCGACCACGGCGACACGGGGCAGGGCGGAGGTCACCGACGCGGCTAGAGTGAGGGGAGAGCGTGCCATGCCCCCAGGGTAGGTGTGCTGCGCCCCGTCCCCGTGTGCGCCACGCCCGGCAAGGAAGGTCCCGGATGTCGCTTTCTGGCAGCCCACACCCGCCCCCGCTGGCCCGTGGGAGCATCGATCGGGCCGCGCACGAGCGGGCAGACCCCGGCCTGCTGAGGCGTCTGCGCGACGAGGCGACGACCCGCGCGATTGTCGTGCAGGGCGATCGAGCCCGCATCGATGGTCGGCGATCGTTGCTCACGGTGCCCGTCACCGAGGTCCCGGGAGATGTCGAATGGGCATTTCTCGGGCGCGACGAACACGGGACGGCGCTGCTGGTCGCGGCGGTGCCCGCCGCAGCGGAGGCGCCGTCGACGGGGGGCGAATGGGTCTCGCTGCGTGTCGCGGGAGGCGCGCTGTCGGCGGTGGATGCCGGTCTGTTCGTCGAGGCCGTGTGTCTTGCCCGGTGGCTCGGCGACGCACCGTTCTGCCCCGCGTGCGGATCGCGCGCCGACCTGCACGCGGCCGGGTGGTCGCGCCGGTGCGCGCAATGCGGTCGGGAGCACTTCCCCCGCACCGACCCCGCCGTCATCGTCGCGGTGGTCTCGCCCGACGACACGCGCCTTCTCCTCGGCAAGAACGCGCTGTGGGCCGACCGCAACATGTTCTCCACGTTCGCCGGATTCGTCGAGGCGGGGGAGTCGCTCGAGGCGGCGATCGTGCGCGAGGTGCACGAGGAGGCCGGTGTGCGCACACGCGACCTCGTCTACCGCGGATCGCAGGCGTGGCCCTACCCGCGCTCGCTCATGCTGGGATTTCGAGCCACCGCGACGGATGCCGCCGAAGCACGCGCCGACGGGGAGGAGATCGTCGAGGTCCGTTGGTTCGAGCGCGCGGAGCTGGCCGCCGCCCTCGCCGGACCGGCTGAGTTCGCCCTGCCGGGAGCGACATCCATCGCGCATCAGCTGATCGTGGACTGGGTCGAGGACGCGCGGTGAGCGAAGGAGCCCTCTCCGGGCTCGACGAGCAGCAACGCGCGGCGGCATCCGTTCTGCGCGGCCCCGTCTGTGTGCTCGCGGGCGCCGGCACCGGCAAGACCCGGGTCATCACGCACCGCATCGCGCACGGTGTCGACACCGGCGCGTACTCGCCCGGGCGGGTCATGGCGGTGACCTTCACGGCGAAGGCAGCGGGCGAGCTGCGCGGCCGCTTGCGCGCGCTCGGCGTCGAGGGCGTGGCGGCGCGCACCTTCCACGCGACGGCTCTGGCTCAACTGAACTTCTTCTGGCCGCAAGTGGCCGGCGATGTTGCGCCCTCGCTCATCGACAGCAAGGTGCGCGTGCTCGGGCAGGCCGCCGACGCCCTCCGCCTCGCCGTGGACGGTCCGACGTTGCGCGATCTCGCGAGCCGCATCGAGTGGCGCAAGGTCACGATGCACACGATCGACCAGGATGCCGCGGCCCACCCGACCGGCCTCGGCACACTGGACGCACAGGCCGTCGCCGACCTGCAGCGTGCCTACGAGAAGGTCAAGGACGACCGGCGACAGATGGACTTCGAAGACGTGCTGCTGGCCTGCGCGGGCATGCTGGAGTCGGAGCCGCGCGTCGCGGCGGCCGTACACGAGCAGTACCGGCACCTCACCGTCGACGAGTACCAGGACGTCTCGCCCGTGCAGCATCGGCTCTTGCAGCTGTGGCTCGGCGCCCGGCGCGATGTGTGCGTCGTGGGTGACGCGAGCCAGACCATCTACTCGTTCGCGGGTGCCGACCCGCGTTATCTGCTGGAGTTCGCCAGCCGATTCCCCGATGCGCACCTCGTGCGGCTGGAGCGCAACTACCGGTCCGATCCGGCGGTGCTGGATGTCGCGAACGCCCTGATGCGCGGTCGGCCCGGCGCCCTGGTGCTCACCGCGGCGCGAACCGCCGACAGGGGGCCTTCGGCGGGCAGCCCTCCGAGCGTGCGCGTGTACGACGACGATGCGACCGAGGCCGCCGGGGTGGCCGGGCTGGTCGCGATGCAGCTGAAGAGCGGCATCGCACCCCACCAGGTCGCCGTGCTCTACCGCACCAATGCGCAGTCGGCGCCGTTGCTGGCGGCGCTCGCGGCACGCGGGATTGCGGCGAGCGTGCTCGGGGGCAAGCGCTTCTTCGATCTGCCGGAGGTGCGCCAGGCCGTCATGGCGCTGCGCGGGGCGTCGGTGGCGCCGGTGGAGACGACGTTCCTCGCCGCCGTACGCGACGTGTTGCGCTCGATCGGGCTCACCGACGAGCCGCCGCCGGCCGGGGGAGCGTTGCGCGACGCGTGGGAGGCGCGCGCCGCCGTGCTGCGGCTGGCCGAGGAGGCGCCGACGGGCACGACGTTGCGCGGCTTCACCGATCAGCTGATGGCGCGCGCCAAGGATCAGCACGAGCCGGCCCTGCGCACCGTGACGCTCGCGACGCTGCACGCCGCCAAGGGGCTGGAGTGGGACCACGTCCACCTCGTGGGCTTGAGCGAAGGGCAGCTCCCGATCTCCTATGCCACCGGCTTCGAGCAGATCGACGAGGAGCGTCGCCTGGCGTACGTCGGCATCACGCGGGCCGGGCGATCGGTGTCGCTGAGCTGGGCTCGTCAGGCATCCGGCCGTGAGCGGCAGCCATCGCGATTCCTTCAGGAGATCGGCACCAGCATCTCGGATGCGGGCGATGGGCGTGCCAGCTCCGGCGCACGCTCGCGGAAGTGAGGGTCACCGATATCGAACCCGCCGATCCCGCCGAGTGCTCAGAGCCGGGCCGGGCCAGTCCCGCCCGCAGCAACCGGGCGCCCACGACTGTCGCCTCCAGCACGAGGGCGGGATCGGTCGGCGCACCCCCTCGAGCGATCAGCTGGGCGGCCAGCAACGGCCACTGCGGATCGGCATCGGTGCGGTGGGCATGTTCGCACGACAGACACGCGGTGCGCCCCGGGATCACGAGCGGCCCGACGCGCACGCGATCGCCGGACAGCGCAATCGGCAGGTGCACGACGTCGGCGGCCATCAGGGCTGCCGTGCGCCGGGGATGCAGCATCCGATGGGCGAGAACGATCATCGGGACGGCGGGGTCGGGGTCGTCCGCGGCCCAGCGCCGGGACGCCGCCGCGTGCAGGTCGGCGGCCTGCAGACCCGCCTCGAGGGCGTACGACTGCGCGTAGCCGAGGTCGGTGGGCACCTCGACCTGCACGTCCAGCGGCGTGGCCGGTCCGGCGGTGAGCACGCTGCGGATGTGCGCCGTGAAGCGATCGGCATCGCCGGGCCGTGCGCCCAGCAGGCGTGCGAGCGGGGTGAGCATGGCGTCGGGGATGCCGATCTCCAGCGCGGCCAGCACCTCCTCCTGCCACCCGGTGACACCGTCGAGGTGGACGGGCGGATCGATGCCGAGTTGCAGGCTCGTCGGAGTGCGCCACAGGGGTGGGTGGGAGGGTGCCAATCGGAGCATGCCCCGATTGTGTCTGCCGGCGGCGGGCCGCGTGGCGGTTGTCCACAGGGAGTGTGCGAGACTCCGCGAAATCGCCCCCTGTGCAGGAGGCGACGAGCACTCTCAGACCGGGCGAGGGTCCTCCGGAGTTGACCCGGCATCGTTGCCCTCATCGTCGCTGGCGGCCTGCGCCAGCAACTCGGCCAGTGCTTCGTCCAGTGCGTCCGGCGTGGGCTCCTCACCGCGCACGCGCGCCTGCAAGCGTTCGACGAGCGCCTTCGGGTCATCGATGTCGGAGGCGTCGGGCATGAGATCGGGGTAGTCCCAGAGGCTGTCGCGCTCGGCGATGCCGACCGCGTCGGTCACGGCGCGCCACATCGCCGACGCTTCGCGCAGACGACGCGGCCGCAGTTCGAGACCGACGAGGGAGGACATCGCCTGCTCGGCCGGACCGCCGACGGCGCGGCGCCGGCGCACCGCTTCGGCGATCTTCGCGGAAGCCGGAAGGCGCGAGGTCGCATCGGCGGTGACGACGTCGACCCACCCCTCGATCGTCGCGAGCAGGTTCTCCAGGTTCTTCAGCGCGGCATCCTGAGCGGGCGTGCGCTGCGGCAGCAGGGCCCCCGATTCGATCGCCCCCTTGAGCTCTTCGGGGGAGGAGGGGTCGAAGCGCGAGGCGAGGTCCTCCAACGCCCGGGTGTCGACGTGAATGCCGCGCGCGAACTGTGTGACCTGGGAGATGACGTGCAGGCGCAGCCAGCGGGCATGGCGGAACAGCCGAGCGTGCGCGAGCTCACGGGTGCCCAGGTACAGCGCGAGTTGATCGTCGGTGACGTCGAGGTCGCGCGCGAAGTCGGCGAAGTTCTGCGGCAGAATCGCCGCGACGCCGTCGGGCATGAGCGGGATGCCGACATCGCCGCCCGAGACGACCTCTTGAGACAGACCACCGATGACGCCCCCGAGCTGCGCGGCGAACAGCGACCCGCCGATGCGACGCATGAAGGTGCCGGCGCTGGCGACGAGCTGCTTCATCTCGTCCGGGGTCTGCTCGTCGATCGCGGCGGTCAGAGCACCCGTGATCGAATCGGCGACGGGCTCGGCGAGCTCCTGCCAGACCGGCAGGGTCTGCTCGACCCACGTCCCGCGCGTGATCGCCTGCGGCGGAGCGGGCAGATCGGAGATCGTCGTGGCCTCGCTGAGCCAGAGCGTGGCCAGGGCGAACGCCTGGTCGAAGTCGTTCTTCGTGCCGGTCGTGATGCCCAGGCCGTCCTTGTTCGCCAGGTGCAGCGCGCGCGTCTTCGCCGCTCCCCAGTCGATGCCTTCGTCGCTCGAGGCGGCGAAGGCGGCCTGCATCTGCACCATCAGCTGCTGCATCATCGCCGGATCGATGCCCAGTTGCGACAGACTCTCCAGATGGGCGGGGTCGATTCCGGAGCCGCCGAGGAGATTGCGCAGCAATTCCTGGAAGTCGTCGGGGACATCGCCGGGGAGCCCGCGCGGGAAGTCGTCGTCAGCCATGTCAGGCGCCTTTCAGCAGGCGGATCGGGTTGCGTTCTACGCTAGTCGCACGACTTTCCCGCGCGGCCGGTTCGGCCCGTAACCCCGGATGTCGTGTGTACGCCGATCGCGAACGATCGGCCGGGAAGGTTCTGCCGTGGCGCTGTTCGATGAGGCGACGACGATCGTGCCCGGGCGTCGCCCGCAGCGCTCACGGTCGATCACGGTCGGGATCTGGGCGCTCACGGTCGCCCTGGCGGCGCTGTTCGCGCTCACGATCCTGCCGACCTCATTCGTCATCCAGCAGCCGGGCCCCGTCTTCAACACGCTCGGTACGACGCAGAACGCGGACGGCGATGAGGTGCCGCTGATCACGGTCTCTGGTGCCACCAGCTATCCGACCGCAGGATCGCTCAACCTGCTCACGGTGCAGGTCGTGGGCAACCGCGAGCACACGCCGTCGTGGTTCGACCTCGCGCTGGCCTGGTTCGACCCGGCGAAGAGCGTGATCCCCCTCGATGACGTGTTCCCGGAGGGACAGACCACCCAGGAGCGCGAAGAGGAGAGCGCCGTCATGATGGTCGACTCCCAGAAGGAGGCGACGGCGGCGGCACTTCTCGAACTCGGCTACGACGTGAATCCGATGGTGCGGGTGTATTCGCTCATCGACGGCTCGGCGGCGGAGGGCATCCTCGAACCCGACGACATCATCCGCGCCGCCGACGGGCAGGCCGTGACGCAGACCGACGAACTGCGCACGATCATCAACGCCGCGGGCGGGGATCCCGTCGAGTTGACGATCGAGCGCGACGGCGAGACCCTCACCGAGACGATCACCCCCCACGCGACCGAGGTCGACGGCGAGACGACGTGGCTCATCGGCGTCTCGACGCTGCACGACTACGACTTCCCGATCGACGTGACGATCCAGCTCGACAGCGTCGGCGGCCCGAGCGCCGGCATGATGTTCGCGTTGGGCATCATCGACACCCTCACCGAGGGCGAGCTCAACGGCGGCGAGGAGATCGCCGGCACCGGAACGATCGACTCCGCCGGCACGGTCGGGGCGATCGGGGGCATCCGGCAGAAGATGTTCGGCGCCGTCGGGGCCGGCGCACGGTACTTCCTCGCGCCGCAGGACAACTGCAGCGAGGTCGTCGATCACGTCCCGAGCGGTCTGCAGGTGTTCGCGGTGTCGACTCTCGATGACGCTCTCGCCGTGCTTGAAGCCATCCGCACCGGCGACGACCTCGCCGACCTCCCGACGTGCGGATAGCCGCGCGGAGCCTCTTTCCCCGAAATGCGGAGCCTCTTCCCCTGAAATTGTGGGCGGTCGTGGCGCCCTCGCCGTTGGCGAGCCTGCCACGAGTGTCAGGGAGTTGGATGCCGCGCTCTCCCCGACGTACTGGGCAGTCGTGGCTGCCTCACCGTTGCCGACCCCGCCTAGGATGGACGGGTGACCACGACCTCAGTGCCGAATCAGGCCACGCCGAGTCCCGCCCGCCGCGCCGTCGCGATCACGTTCGCCGTGGTCGCCGTCCTCGTCGTGGCCTTCTTCGTCTTTGCGAGCCTGTACTCCGACTGGCTGTGGTTCGATCAGCTCGGCTTCTCGTCGGTGCTGTGGACGCAGTGGACGGCGCGCGTGGTCACGTTCGTCGTCGGGTTCGCGCTGATGGCGGTGCCGGTGTTCATCGCGATCCAGCTCGCGTATCGGCTGCGCCCGGTGTATGCGCGCCTGAGCTCGCAGCTCGATCACTATCAGGAGGTCGTCGAACCGCTACGGCGCCTGGGGATGTGGGCCATCCCGGTCTTCTTCGGATTCTTCGCCGGGTTCGCGTCATCCTCGCAGTGGGAGACCGTGTGGCTGTGGCTCAACCGCGTCGACACCGGTGAGCTCGACCCGCAGTTCCAGATGGACACCGGCTTCTATCTGTTCTCGGTCCCGTTCTTCAGCGGTGCGCTCGGCTTCGCGTCGGCCGTGCTCCTGGTGTGTCTGGCGGTGACGGTGCTCGTCGCCTACCTGTACGGATCGGTGCGCATCGGGCAGCGCGAGCTGCGCATCTCGAAGGCGGCCCGCATCCAGGTCGCCGTCATCGCGGGGGCGTATCTGCTGGTGCAGGCGGCGAGCCTCTGGCTCGACCGCTATAAGACCCTCACGCAGGAGGGCGACCGCATCACCGGCGCCAGTTATGTCGACGTCCACGCCATCATCCCGGGACTGACGATCCTGTCCATCGCCGCCGTCATCGTCGCCGCGCTGTTCTTCGTGACGGCCATCATCGGGCGCTGGCGGTTCCCGCTGATCGGCGTCGGCCTGCTGATCGTGTCGTCGCTCGTTGTCGGCGTCGGCTACCCGTGGCTGCTGTACAACGTGCAGGTCCGGCCGAACCAGGAGACCCTGGAGAGCGAGTACTACCAGCGCAACCTCGACGCGACGAAGCAGGCGTACGGCATCGACGACCTCGAGACGACCGAATACGAGGCGGCGACCGATGCCGCTCCCGGTGAGCTGCGGGAGGATGCCGACAACTCGGCATCGATCCGCATCATGGATCCGGCGATCATCTCGCCCACCGTGCGCCAGATCGAGCAGTATCGCTCGTACTACCAGTTCACCGATCCGCTCGACGTCGACCGCTACGAGATCGACGGGACCTCGCAGGATGCCGTCGTGTCGGTGCGCGAGCTGAATCTCGACCAGCTCGGCGCGGCAGCCACCTCGTGGTACGCGACGACGCTCGTCTACACGCACGGCTACGGCCTCGTGGCCGCGGAGGGCAACGACAGCACGAGCGACGGCAACCCGGTGTTCCTCGAACGCGGCATCCCGACCTCGGGGTCGCTGACCGACCAGACCGACTACGAGCCGCGCGTGTATTTCGGCGAGAACTCGCCCACCTACTCGATCGTCGGGGGCAGCTCCGACGACATCGAGCTGGACTATCCGCGCGGCACCGACGGCTCGGCCCAGACCAAGACGACCTTCAGCGGCGACGGCGGACCGATCGTCGGGTCGCTGTTCAACCGACTCGTCTACTCGCTGAAGTTCCAGTCCACCGACATCCTCTTCTCCGACGCGATCAATGAGCAGTCGCAGATCCTCTATGACCGCGACCCGCTCACGCGCGTGCAGAAGGTCGCGCCTTACCTCGAGCTCGACAACGACCCGTACCCGTCCGTGGTCGACGGCCGCATCGTGTGGATCGTCGACGGGTACACTCTCAGCTCGAACTACCCGTACTCGTCGATCGTGAGTCTGCGCGACGCCATCAGCGACACGACGAACACGACGCCGCAGGTCGTGCTGGACGACGTCAACTACATCCGCAACTCGGTCAAGGCGACCGTCGACGCCTACGACGGCACGGTGACGCTGTACGCGTGGGACACGGAAGACCCGATGCTGCAGGCGTGGCAGAAGGTGTATCCGTCGACGCTCAAATCCATCAGCGACATGAGCGGCGAGTTGATGAGCCATGTGCGGTATCCGACCGACCTGTTCAAAGTGCAGCGTGCGATGCTCGGCACCTACCACGTCGATGATGCGGCGTCGTTCTTCCGCCGCGACAACGCGTGGAAGACGCCGAACGACCCGGTCTCGACGCTCGACGTGCTCCAGCCGCCGTACTACCTGACGATGCAGATGCCGGGGCAGGACGAGCCGACGTTCTCGATGTTCACCTCGTTCATCCCGGCTTCGGAGGGCGACGGTGCCCGCAACGTGCTGATGGGGTATCTCGCCGTCGACTCGAACGCGGGCGATGAGGCCGGCGTCAAGGCCGACGGCTACGGCAAGCTGCGGCTGCTGGAGATCAGCGCCGATGTCAGCGTGCCCGGCCCCGGTCAGGTGCAGAACACGTTCCAGTCCGATCAGACGATCTCCTCGCAGATCAACCTGCTCAAACAGGGCCAGTCCGAGGTGCTCAACGGCAACCTGCTGACGCTGCCCATGGGCGGGGGACTGCTGTACGTGCAGCCGGTGTTCGTACAGGCATCCAGCGGCACGCAGTTGCCCACCCTGCGGAAGATCCTCGTGGCGTTCGGCGACGAGGTCGCCTTCGAGGACACCGTGCCCGAGGCCCTCGACGCCCTCTTCGGCGGGGGATCGGGCGATGACTCCGATACGCAGACACCGACGCCGACCCCGACCGACACGAGCGACGGGGGCGGCACGGTCGACACCGACGTGGCGTTCCAGGCGGCGCTGTCCGCCGCTCAGCAGGCGATGCTCGATCGGGATGCCGCGCTGCAGGCCGGCGACCTCGCGGCGTTCGCCGAGGCCGACGAGCGTCTGACGACCGCTGTGCAGACCCTGCTGGAGCTCAGCGGGGAGTGAGCCCCGCGCCGGCGCCGGGTGCCGGCACGATGCCGAAGGCCCCTCCCGAGGGAGGGGCCTTCGTCTTGTTGCGGGGACAGGATTTGAACCTGCGACCTCTGGGTTATGAGCCCAGCGAGCTACCGAGCTGCTCCACCCCGCGGCACGAGAACCAAGCCTAGCACGGGTTTTCGCGCCGGGGTTCGCGTTGCCGGCTCACCGGGCTGCGGGGGAGGATGGACGACATGACAGCCGTTGCCGCCCCGGATGCCGTCGGCATCGCCGTCGCACAGTTCGCGCCGACCGCCGACACCGCCGCGAACCTGCGGACGATCGACGAACTGGCCGCGCGGGCGGCGGCGCGGGGAGCGGACATCGTGCTGTTCCCGGAATACTCGAGCTACTTCGTCGACCCGTTCGATGCATCCCTCGCCGCGCACGCCGAAGACCTCGACGGCGCGTTCGTCGTCGCCATCCGCGACATCGCTCGGCGACACGGTGTCGTGATCGTGGCGGGGATGGTCGAGCGGGGCGGCGGCGACCGGGTGCGCAACACCGTCGTCGCCGTCGATGGAGGCCGAACGCTGGCTTCCTACCGCAAGCTGCACCTGTATGACGCATTCGGTCAGCGCGAGTCGGACTGGGTCGAACCGGGGGCTATCGAGGCACCGCAGACGTTCGCCGTCGGTGACCTGACCTTCGCGCTCATGACCTGCTACGACCTGCGCTTCCCCGAGGTGGCGCGCCTGCTCGCCGACGCCGGCGCGCACGTCGTCCTCGTCGCGGCGGAGTGGGTGCGCGGCCCGCTCAAGGAGTCCCACTGGCGCACGCTGCTGCACGCGCGCGCCATCGAGAACACCCTCTACGTCGCCGGAGCCGACCATCCGCCGCCGCTCGGGGTGGGGGCATCGGTCGTCGTCGACCCTCAGGGCGTGGAGATCGCCGGGGCGGGCGTGGCCACCGACGTCGCCGTCGGGTTCGCCGATGCCGTCACGATCGAGCGGGTCCGCCGCGTCAACCCCGCGCTGAGGTTGCGGCGGTTCACCGTGCAGCCAGACGACGGCTCGCCTCGGCGATGACCTCCGTGCGCTTGCAGGCGGCGAAGCGCACGAGGGTCGAATAGTCGCCGCGGCGAGCGTCGGAGACGAACGCCGTCAGCGGGATCGCCACGACGCCGGCGCGTTCGGGCAGGGCTCGGCAGAAGGTCGCGGCATCCGTCCCCGGCTCCATCAGCGCGGCGGCGTCGGCGACGGTGAAGTACGTTCCGGCCGGTGCCGATACCTCGAATCCGGCGGCGACGAGCCCGGCCCCGAGCAGATCGCGCTTGGCGCGCAGCGCCTGTGCGATGCCGTCGTAGAACTGATCCGACAGAGCCAGGCCTGCCGCGATCGCGTGCTGGAAGGGCGTGCCGCTGGTGTAGGTGAGGAACTGTTTGACCGCGAGGACCGCGTCGACCAGGTCGGCCGGGCCGCTCACCCACCCGATCTTCCAGCCGGTCGTGCTGAACGTCTTGCCCGCAGAGGAGATCGTGAGGGTGCGCTCGACCGCGCCCGGGATCGTCGCGATGGGCACGTGCGGCCCGTCGAAGACGAGGTGCTCGTAGACCTCGTCGGTGACGATCCAGGCGTCGTGCCGATGCGCCAGCCGGACGACCTGCTCACGTGCCTCGGCCGAGAGCACGGCGCCGGTCGGATTGTGCGGGTCGTTGACGAGGATGATGCGTGTGCGATCGCTGACGGCGCCGGCGAGCTCCTCCAGGTCAGGCTGGAAGTGCGGCCAGCGCAACGGCACGGTCACCAGCTTCGCCCCGGCGAGGGCGACGCACGCCGCGTAGGAGTCGTAGTACGGCTCGAAGACGACGACCTCGTCATCGGGGGAGGCGATGAGGGCCAGCAGCGTCGCCGCGAGGGCCTCGGTCGCCCCGGCCGTGACGAGCACCTCGGCCCCGGGGTCGAGGTGCAGAGAGTAGAAGCGCTCCTGATGAGCGGCGATCGCCTCGCGCAGAGCGGGGACGCCGCGACCGGGCGCATACTGGTTCGCTCCGGCGGAGATAGCGGCGCGCGCAGCGTCGATCACCTCGGCGGGGCCGTCTTCGTCGGGGAACCCCTGGCCGAGGTTCACGGCACCGGTACGCACCGCCAGACCCGTCATCTCGGCAAAGATCGTCGGCTGCGGGATGCCGCCATCCGACAGCAGTCCAGCGCCGCGCGCGGCGCGCCGCCATAGTCCGGGAATCTCTCGCATCGCGCTCAGGCTACATCCATATGCTGGACGAGGCTCGAACATAGGAAACGCACGGCATCCGGGTCGATGCTGATCACGACTCGGGAAGAAGGAACGACCAATGAGTGAAAACATCCCCTCTGACGACACCGCGCAGGGCGATGACAGCCCGCAGCAGGAAAACCCGACGGAGCCTGTGAGCGACGCCGCCATCCCCGCGCGTCCGCCGCTGCCGGAGCAGGCCGCCGCCGATGCCGCCGTCACGACTCCGGTCTCCCCGGCGGGCCCCGCCTACGCGGCGCAGGCGCCGTACACGGCTCCGACGACGGCGCCCACGACCCCGGCCGCGCCGGCGACGCCGACATACGCGGCGCAGGCGCCGTATACGGCTCCGACGGCGCCCACGACCCCGCTCTCGCCGACCGGCGGCACCCACGGCGCTGCCGCGTCGGGCCAGTACACGGCCCCCGCCGCGAGTACGGCACCCTATCCGCAGGCTGCCTCGACGGACACCACCACGACCGCTCCGGCCAGCGGCAAGGTCGGGGCCGGCAAGATCGTCGGCATCATGGTCGCCGCCGCCCTCGTGGGAGGCGCCGCAGGAATCGGAGCCTCCGCCGCGGGCGCGTCGTTCTTCACGACGTCGCAGACCGTCGTCACCAGTGGATCATCCGCCGTCACGGTCAACGACACCGACAGCGTCAACCAGACCACGGCGATCGCCGCGAAGGTCGTGCCGAGCGTCGTGACGATCTCCGCGACCTCCGGCTCGTCGAGCGGCACCGGATCGGGCGTCATCCTCACCTCCGACGGCTACGTCGTCACCAACACGCACGTCGTGACGCTCGACGGCGAGACCGCCAACGCCACGATCACCGTCACCGACTCCGACGGCAAGGTGTACCAGGCGACGATCGTCGGCACCGACCCCATCTACGACCTCGCCGTCATCAAGCTCGAGGGCGCTTCGGATCTCACCCCGATCGAGTTCGCCGATTCGAGCGAGCTCAACGTCGGCGACCAGACCGTCGCCGTCGGTGCGCCGCTCGGCCTGTCGAACACCGTCACGACCGGCATCGTGAGCGCGCTGAACCGCTCCATCCAGATCGCGTCGTCGGCCGCTCCCGAGGGGCAGGACGAAGAACAGCAGGGCGACGACGACTCGCAGTTCGAGTTCGACTTCGGTCAGGGTCAGGGCGAAGGCGACGAGCAGCAGTCGACCACGACGACGAGCACGATCTCGATCGCCGTCATCCAGACCGACGCCGCCATCAACCCGGGCAACTCCGGCGGGGCGCTCGTCGACAGCGAGGGCAAGCTCATCGGCATCAACGTGGCCATCGCCAGCGCCGACAGCACCAGCTCCAGCCAGTCGGGCTCGATCGGCGTCGGCTTCTCGATCCTCTCGAACATCGTCGAGCGCATCACCGACGAGATCATCGCCAACGGTGAGGCCACGCACGGCCTGCTGGGGGCGATGGTGCAGGATGCCGCATCCCAGTCGGACGCGACGACGGTCGGCGCCTACATCAGCGAGGTCACCTCCGGCGGCGCTGCCGAGGCGGCAGGCCTGCAGAGCGGTGACGTCGTGACCTCGTTCAACGGGTTCCCGATCACAGATGCGACCGACCTGACCGCGCAGGTGCGCGCGCTCGCGGCGGGCAGCACGGCTGAGCTCGTCTACGTGCGCAACGGCGAGACCCTCTCGGTGGAGGTGACCCTCGGCACGCTGACGGAGTAACCGCGCCGACGCCCGGAAGGACGCCGCCCGAGCGATAGGCTCGCCGGGTGGCGTCCTTCTCGTTCGGCGCCGGCAACGCCGGAAAGCTCCTGCGCATCCCGCTGTATCTGGCCGGGCGCGCGGCGACGGTCTTCATTCCGCGCACGCGCGAGTTGTGGGTCTTCGGCTGCGCGGTCGGCCTCACCGACGGGGCGTGGGCGCTGTGGGAGCACGCGAGCGCGCAGGGTGAGCGCGCCGTGTGGCTCACCGGTTCGGAGCGCGACGAAGCCGAGGCGCGTCGCCGCGGCATCCTGTGGGCGCGCAAGGACTCCTGGCGAGGCTTCTGGCTGACGGCGCGCGCCGCCGTCATCGTCGCCACGCACGGCTTCGGCGACGTCAACCGCTATGCCGCGACGGGAGGGGTCATCGTGCAGTTGTGGCACGGCATCCCGCTCAAGCGCATCGGGCTGGACGCTGCGGTGACCACGCGCAGCCCGCTGCCCTTCGCCACGGCGGCACTGCGTGTTCCGATCGAGCGAGCGCTCGCGCAGATGTATCGCCGCACGCAGGCGCGCATCCGGATTCTGCCGGCGGCATCCGAGCTCGTCAGGGGGCGGCTGGAGTCGGCTTTCGCACTGCCGGCTGCGCGGGTGCCGGTCACCGGCGAACCGCGTGTGGACGTGCTGTCGCAGGGAGAGGCAGACGAGCGGCGCGCGCGCGCCCGCGCGCGCCTGGTGACACTGACCGGCACCTCGGCGCCACAGACCCGGTTCGTGCTGTATGCGCCGACGTGGCGCGACGGAGACGTCGACCCGGCGGTGCCGACGAGGGCGCAGGCGCGGGCTCTGGCGACGATGCTGGACGAGACCGACGCCGTCCTGCTGATCCGCCCTCATCCGCTCGGCGCGGGCGCATACACCGACATCGCGACGGCGCACCCGCACCGCATCCGAATGCTCGGCAGCGACATCGTCGCCGACGTGACGCCGCTGCTGCCGGGGATGGACGTGCTCGTCACTGACTATTCGTCGCTGCTGTACGACGCCGCCCTCGTGCCTGTGCCGGTCGTCTGCCTGGCCCCCGATCTGTCCGAGTACACCCGTGCGCGCGGGTTCTACGGCACCTACGCCGAGGTGGGCGGTGCGGATGCCGCGACGGACTGGGAGGGCACGGTGGCGCGCGTGCGCCGGCTGCTGAGCGATGACGCTGCGCACGCCGTCCTCTCCGAGCGGATGCGGGAGCTCAGCGCTCGTGTGCATGCCTTCGACGACGGAGACAACACCGTGCGCGTGTACCGTGCGATACGGACCGCACTCGCGGCGGAAGGGGGCTCATGACGATCGTCACGCGTATCGATCCCGGCGACGCCGGGGGACCTCCCACGCTCGTGCTGCACGGCGACGGGGCACCTCCGGCCGCCGTCGAGCTCGTCGGACCGCGGGTGCGGGTGAGCGCTGTCCCGGTGAGCGACGACGCCGGCTGGAGCGCGGTGCTGCCGTTGCAGGCTGCGCGGTGGGGCAGCCCCGCCCTGCCGCTGCCCAGCGGCGAATATGCACTGCGGGTCATCGGCCAGGGCGGCATCGAGATGTCGGTGGCGGCATCGACCCCCTTGACGATGACGGCCACGCTGCGTGCACACCTGGGGGGCGGGGTGCTTCACGTGCATCCGCCGATCGACCCTGCCTACGACTCGGGCGAGGGACAGGATGCGCTGGAGCGCCGCTACGCGACCCGGCCCGGCGGTGCGGGTGGCGAGCGCGAGAACGCGGTGTTCTTCGAGAGCTTCTACGGCCGCAACGCCAGCTGCAATCCACGGGCCATCGACCGGGAGCTCGCGCGCGTCGCCCCCGGCATCACCCGCTATTGGAGCGTCGTCGACCTGTCGGTGTCGGTGCCCGACGGCGCGATCGCCGTCGTCGAGGGAAGTCCGCAGTGGTGGCGTGCGCGGGGGGCGGCGCGCCTGCTGGTCGTCAACGACTGGCTGCGCCGGCGCTACTCGCGACGTCCCGGGCAGGTCGTCGTCCAGACGTGGCACGGCACCCCGCTCAAGCGCCTGGCGCTGCACCGTCCGGGATTCGATGCGCGCCGCGCGGTGGCGGTGCTGCGGGAGTCGCGCCGGTGGGACGTGCTGGTCGTGCAGAACCCGTACGCCGAACGCATCCTCCGGAAGGCATACGCGTTCCCAGGGCGTCCGGTGTGGGTGGAGGGACAGCCGCGCAACGACATCCTCGTGACGGGCGACGCAGCGCCAGTGCGGGCTGCGCTCGGTATCGGCGCGGGTGAGCGTGTGCTGCTGTACGCCCCGACGTGGCGCGACGACCGCGAGCGGATGGTCGACTTCCTCGACCTGGATCGCCTCGCCGCCGACACCGGTGCGGTCGTGCTCGTTCGCGGGCACTCGCGCACGCTGCTGCCCGGTGCGGATCTGGTGGCTGCGGATGCTGCCGCCTCCGCTCCGCGCGTGATCGATGTCACGGCCTACCCCGACATTGCCGACCTGCTGCTGGTCGCCGACGCGCTGATCACCGACTATTCCTCGGTGATGTTCGACTACACCGCCACCGGCAAACCGATCTACTTCTTCGCGCCCGACCTGGAGCACTATCGCGGCGAGTTGCGGGGCTTCTACTTCGATCTGCCGGCACACGCACCGGGTCCGTTCGTCACGACCCAGAGCGAGCTGACCGCGGCGCTGCTTCATCCGGCCGCTTCCGAGGCGTATGCGCAGCGATATGCGCGCTGGCGAGTGCGCTTCAACCCCCGCGATGACGGTCACTGCGCCGAGCGGGTCGTCGCCCGCATCCTCGATCAGGGCTTCGTCGACCGGGAGTGAGAGAGCATCCACCGATCGCTAGGGCAGCGGGGTGTTGCGCCGTAGCCGCGAGGTGTCGACGTTCTCCCGCGCGCCCCGGGAGGCGCCGAGGAGAAATCCCGCGCCCCAGGCGAGGTGCATCGTCGGGACGACGACGATCGTCCACAGCCGTTCGCGCACACCCGGGCCGGCGCCGGGGCTGAACGCATGGCACAGCACCAGCAACAGGTAGGCGAGCACCGGCAGATGGACGACGGATGCCACGGCCGCCGCAGCACCGGTCAGCACCCCGATGCACTGCAGCACTCCCACGACGAGTGCGAGGGCGGTGACCACCACGAGCGCCGGCGGAGCGAAGAAGCGCACCGAGTTGCGGCGGCCGTAGCGTCTGACCAGTTCGCCGCGCCATGTCCCGGTGGAGTGGAACTGGCGCAACAGGTGCAACCAGCGTTCGCGCGGCCAGTAGGTCACCGTCAGCTTCGGGTCGAACCACACGAGGTACCCGGCACGGCGGATGCGCAGGTTGAGCTCCCAGTCTTCGCCGCGACGGATCGTCTCATCGAATCCGCCGATCTCCTCGAGCACGGCGCGTCGCATGACCCCGAGATACGCCGACTCGGCGGGACCTTCGGCACTTCCCGAGTGGTAGGCGCCGCCGCCGAGGCCGATGGGGGAGTTGTAGGCGCGCGCGACGGCGCGCTGGAAGGGGGTGTGTCCGTCGGCGCTCATCACGCCGCCGACATTCGCGGCGCCCGTGCGCTCGAGGGTGGCCAGTGCGTGCACGGTGTAATCCGGCTCGAGCGCGGAGTGGGCGTCCACGCGCACGATCGTGGGGTAGACAGCGGCCTTGATCGCGAGATTCAGGCCGATCGGGATGTCGGCGGCGGGGTTCTCGATGAGTCGGATGCGAGGATCGGCGGCGGAGAGCTCGGCGGCGATCTCGTCGGTGCGGTCCGTGGACGGACCCAGGGCGAGGATCACCTCGATGGGACCGTCGACCTGCTGCGCGAGAACGCTCCGCACGGCGTGTTGCAGGTAATCCTGCTCGCCCAGCACCGGCATGACGAAGCTGACCCCCGACCCGGCCGGTGGGACGGGGGCGTCCCGATGGCGGGCGTGATCGTCGTGCACTCGTTGATCATGCCATGCCGGAGCGTGAGGCCGCGGAACGCTCTCAGCCGCCGCTGAGTCGCTCGAGCGCCCTCAGGGGGATCGAGACCCAGTCGGGGCGATGTCGCGCCTCGTAGAGGGCCTCGTAGACGGCCTTGTCGAGTTCGAGGGCGATCAGCAGCGGCTCGGTGGCGGGGTCGATGCCGGCGGCATCCGCATACCCGTGGCGGAACGCACGGCGGGCATCGTGCGCCCAGCACCGGGCCGCGGCAGCGGCGCCGGGGTCGGCGAGGGCGCGCGAGCCCGCGACGTAGTCGAAGGAGCGCAGCATGCCGGCGATGTCGCGCAGGGCGAGATCGGGCGCGCGACGTTCGGTGATGGGGCGCATGGGCTCGCCCTCGAAATCGAGGATCACCCAGCCGTGGGCGCTCTGCAGCACCTGCCCGAGATGCAAGTCGCCGTGTACGCGCTGCAGCGCCGGCCAGGGGACCGCCGCTGCAGTCGCGTATGCGCGCTGAATCGCCTCGCGCTGCGGCGCGATCTCGGGAACCTCGGCGAGCGCCACAGCCAGGCGCCGGTGCCAGGTGCCGATGATCCCCGCCCGCGCATCGGCATCGGCGGCACGGACGGGGAACAGCCGCGCAAGCTCCCGATGCACAGCGGCGGTCGCGCGTCCGAGCGCGGCGGCAGCGGAGGAGAAGTCGTCTCCGGCCTCGGCGGCGCGCAGGGCGGCGCGCCACGCGTCCGAGGCCTCGGGCAGGAACTCCTGAGCGAACGCGAGCGAGCCGGTGATCGTCTGCGTCTGATCGGTGGGCGAGACCCACGCTCCGTCGACGCGGCCGACGACGTTCGCGATGTGCGGGCAGGCGGCCCCGGCGAGGGCCGTCTGCAGCTCGATGTCGGGATTCAGGCCGGGGTGCAACTGCCGGAACACCTTGCAGATGACGGGCCGACCCGATGTCGGGCGGTAGATGATCGACGTGTTCGACTGCTCGCCGGTGAGGACCTCGGCCTGCGCTGCGGGGAGGGGCGCTGCGCCGTCGACGGCGAGTGCCCCGGATTCCACTGCGCCGTACAGCGCGCTCGTGTATGCCGGGTCGTGCGGACCGTCGATGAGGTGGTCGCCCGCATCCGTCACTCCGATGAGGGACGCCGACGGCGGCGCGGAGGCTCGGATCACGATCGGAACCTGATACACGACGGGCAGGGCGCGGGCGTCGTCGGCGACGATCAGCACGCGAACCCGGGCATCGGGGGTGTCCGTCGGCAGTGTGCGCTCTGCGAGCAGCCGCAGACGGGGTGCGGCGTCGCCCGAGGTGAACCAGCGCTGGCGCGGCAGCCACTGCGCCAGACACGTCAGTGTGTCGTTCATGCCGTGAGCCTACTGGGCGCTGCTCCCCGTGCGGCGCTACGCCTCCAGGGCGCTGAGGATCGCGTATGCCACCTGTCGACCGGTGACGTCGGAGTGGCCCGAGATGAACGCGTCCGCCACGAGCGAGGACACCCGCCCCGCCTGGAAGTCGTACGCGCCGCCGACCTCCAGCAGCGTCGCGCGGGGGAGGGATGCCGGCGTCTTCAGGGCCCCGTTGCGCCCGATCCCGCCGTACGGGTCGTTCTCGTCGCCGAGGGCGACCCCGATCTGCTGAGCGAGGCGCGACGCGATCGGGTACGCGAGGCCGACCGCTTCGTCATTGCGTGTGCACGTGACCACGATCGGTCCGCGCACGTGCGACGGCACGATGGCGAACAGACCGTCGGCACCGGCGCCGTCCCAGTTCTGCGCCATACCGAAGTGGCTGTACGCCGCCTGCAACAGAGTCAGGGTCTGCACCGGCGCGCTCGTCGCCTTCGCCGCGGCCGTGGCGGCGCGGCCCCCGAAGGAGTGTCCGATCAGATGCAGGCTCGTATCGGGGTGCGCTGCGTGCAGGGCCGTGAGCAGCGGCGCGATGCCCTCCTCGCCGACCAGACCCGCGCGGTGTTTCATCGTGTAGTACGTCGTGATGTTCAGGACGCCGCGCACCGCGTCGACGATCGAGGAGAAGAAGCCCGCGCCGCCCGCCTCGCGACCGCCACTGTCGAGCGGCGTCAACCCTGCCGGGTCGATGTCGGCGGCGCCGCCGACGACCTCACCGGCATCCGCGTCGTCCCCGGTCACGATGCCGCGCGCGGCGTCGATGATCTCGGCGGGACTCGCGCTGCGCAGCGCGGTGAAGGCGGCGGCGTCTTCACCGGCGCTGGAGGGCGGCAGCGTGGCGCGCAGCACCTCGACGAACTCCTCGGCCGCACCGGGATCGCTCTCCAGACGGTCGACGAGCGCGAGCAGGCGAGTGCGCGCGGTGCGCGACGACACCTTCTCGACCACCTCGGCGCGCAGCACGTCCTCGGCCGTCTCGGCGTCCGCGCCGGCGCCGCTGCCCTCCTCCGGCGCCCACTGGATCGACGGCCAGATCACCCCGATCACCACGAGTCGGCGCGAGCGCGACCCGGCGACGTCGTCGCGCACGGCATCCATCGACGTGGCGAGCCGCTCGTACAGTGCCCGCGCGGCGGCGGGCGTGTTGTTCCACCCGTGCGACATGACCAGCACATCGGTCGCCGCGGTCGTGGCGACGAGGGCGATCGCCGCGTCACGATCGGATGGCGCGCTCAGCGCGCCCTTCTTCGTGAAGCGCACCTCCTGATACGGCAGTTTCATCGCCTCTCCTTTCGGGACGATCTACACGGCTTGAATGGCGCGCATCGCATCGATCAGGCCCGCGCCCTGAAACGTGCGTTCGCGGCCCAGGTCGCCGGCCGAGTCCATCAGGATGCGTTTGAGGTCGTCGGGGCGGCCGACGAACTCCTTGTGCACCGACAGGAACGCCGCGGCCACCCCCGACACGTGCGGAGCCGACATCGACGTGCCGGAGTCTTCGACGTACGTCGCGTCTTTCACCTGTGTGCGGGCGCGCTCGAGCATCGACCCCGCCCCCGCGCTGACGACCCGCTCGCCAGGAGCGACGAGATCGGGCTTGAGCCGTCCGTCGCCGGTCGGACCCTTCGAGGAGAAGTAGCTCACCCCGGTCTGGTACGGCTTGACGGAGGTCGATCCGACGGTGATCGCCCGCGCGGCGTTGCCGGGGTCGTTGATCGTCATCCCGAACCCCAGGCGCATGTCGCGGCCGGAGGCGTCGCGTGCCGCCCCGTAGCCGGTGTTGCCCGCCGAGGCGACGACGCACACGCCCATCGCGACGAGCCGGTCGACCTCGCGGCACACCGGCGAGAGCCCGGTGCCGAACCACGACGGGTCGAACGGATAGCCCAGCGACAGGTTGACGCCGTGCACATTGAGCTCGCGCCCGCCGCGGTTGAGGTCCTGAATGTACTCCAGCGCCGACAGCAGGGAAGCCACATCGCCGGTGCGGTCGTCGCGCAGCACTTTGATCGACAGGATGCGGGCGCGTGGCGCCATGCCGCTGATCTTCGGCAGCGAGACCCGCTCGACCCCTGCTTCGCCCTCGGCCGTGCGGTACCACGTGGCAGCGACGATGGGTTTGCGGGTCGTCGCGACCCGCCCGCCCGCGATGATGCCGGCGACATGAGTGCCGTGTCCATTCGCGTCGGCGAGCGCGTCGTCCGAGCCGGCGACGAAGCTGCGGTGGGCGAGCCGGTCGGGCAGGGTGAGCGTGTCGTAGGTCGCGAAATGCGGATGCGTGCGGTCGACACCCGTGTCCAGCACCGCCCACACGATGCCGTCGCCCGTCGCCTCGAAGGAGCGGACGGCGGCATCGGCCTTCACCGTCAGGGCCGAGCGGTGAATCGTCGCCCGTACCTCGAAGTTCGGCCAGATCCGCGAAACGAATCGGCGGGGCGCCGTGCGCTGGCCGTGCCGATCGGTCGGGCCGGCATCCCCGGCCACACCGTCGTTGTGGACGAGGTCGAGGATCTCACCGGCGGTCAGGGCGGAACACACGTACCCGGCGGTATCCGTGAGGGGTGCGTCCGGGGCGACGAGGGTGAGGACGAGCCGCAGCTGGGCGCGGGCCTCGGCCGTGGTCAGCCCGCCGTCGGTGCGCACCTCGATCACGACGCCGATCTGCTCGTCGGGCAAAGCCGTGGCCATCCGTTCGGCGAGCGGGCGGGTGATCACCGAGTCGGTCACGAGCGAGACGGTCGACGGCATGCCGGGCAGCTGGAATGCCGTCGACGTGGCGCTCTCGCGTCCCGCGAACTGCGCGGGCGCGGCTTCCTCGGCGGGTGCGGCGGGAGGTTCGCGTTCGCTGTACTCGCGAGGCAACGCGCGCACGCGGGGATCTTCGTCCGCCGCACCGTTCCCCGCCCGACCAGATGACGTCGTCATCGTGCTCGCTCGCAATCTCTCCCCGGGGCGAGGTTACCGCTGCGATGGGCGGCGTGTCACGGACTTCAGTGCTGAGCCCGCGCGTCGCAGTCGCGCGGCGGCGGCAGACTCGATGCGCGTGGCACCCGGCTTGGGCTCGAGCTCGAGGGGAAACGTCGCGGGGGGCACGCCGAACGCGCGCCGCGATCCGATGACGACGCGCCGGCCGAGCAGGTGGTTGCCGGTTCCGCCGACGGCGGCGCCGATGCCGAACGGCAGCGCCTTGCCGACGATGGAAGCGCCGCCCTTGCCTGCGAATTGGCGGATGAAGCTCGACTTCAGCCGGTCCAGGAGCGGCCCGACCGATGCCCGGGGCAGAGATCTCGTGATCAGCTCGCCCCAATAGGCTGAGCGTGTTCCGCCTTTGCCGCTGGCCTGGCGGCCCAGTTGCGCGACGAGGTCGACACCCTCCTGCCCCAGCATGAGGGTGAGGACGAGGGCACGTGCCCGGTCGGGGTTTTCGACACGGATGCCGTGAAGCTCGGCGAGTGACTGCGCGAACAGCGCCGTCGCGTCGAGGAATGCCACCGTCTCCACTCCGGCGAGCGTCAGCGTCATGCCGGTGCCGATCCCCGGGATCACGGCCGTCGCGCCGACAGCGGCGCCGCCGGTGGTCACGGCGGCGAGGTAGCGACGTTCCAGTATCCGCACGATCTGTGCGGTTGAGGCATCTGGACTGCGCAGTCGGATGCTGCGGAGGTGCGCGATGACCACGGGGCGTTGCACCGAGAGGAGCCCATCGAGCAGACGGATCGTGCGTGGATGCTCGGCCGAGCCCTCCGGCGGCAGACCCCCGGCCCAGGGGGCGTCATCGGGCAGCGAGTGGATCCGGTGGACTCTGGGCACAGCGCTCGGTAAGAGGATCAGACGTAGCGGTTGGCTCGTTCGAGGTCTTCGGCGAAGTCGACCTCGACCGCATACAGGTCGGAGATGTCCATCGGCTCCAGGAGGAGGCCGTTCTCGGCGATGGCGAGCTCGAGGCCGCGCTCGAAGTAGTCCTGGTCGTCGACGCGGCTCAGCTGAGCGATGAAGCCGCGTTTGTCGCGACTGGAGATGTAGTTGATTCCGACAGCTTCGCCGATTCCGCCCCGGACGGTCTTCGACAGCTGGTCGATGAACCCTTCCGGGCCGACCGTGTACTTGACCTCTTCGTCGCTGACCTTGGAGGTGTTCACGGTGACGAACGACTGGTCGCGTTCGATGAACGCGATCGCCCGGCCGAGCACGCGGGGATCGAAGACGACGTCGCCGTTCATCCACAGCACACCGCCGCGGCCGGTCGCCTGGAGGGCACGCAGCAGGCTCTTGGAGGTGTTGGTCTGGTCGTAGCGCTCGTTGTGGACGTAGTCGACATCGGGGAACGCTTCGATGATCGTCTCGGCGCGATAGCCGACGACCGTCGTGATGCGTGCCTGCCCGCCGAACGCGGCACGGATGTTGTCGTGCTGCTGGTGCATGATGGTGCGGCCGTCGCTCAGCTCGGTGAGCGGCTTGGGCAGAGCGCGCCCGAGACGCGAACCCATACCAGCGGCAAGGATGACGGTCTGAAGGATCAAGGGGGCTCCTGGAGAAGGCGGTCGCGGTCAACGAGACGTGCAGACACTCCTTCGTGCTCCCGCAATGCTAGCGATACCACCTGAGAAGGCGCCGGATGCGGGGGTGTCGTTGTCGATTCGTGACAATCGAACGTGTGCTCACGCCGCGCCGATCGTGCGTGCGATCTGCGCACATCCTCAGCGAAAACCATGCGGATGCCGGGTGAAACAGATCCCGCTTGTCGCGGGCGCTTGGTAGGTTGGTCTGATGACCGCCTCTCAGCCGCAGCCATTGCCGCCGCTGCCCGATGTCCCGGCTGCCGAGGCTGCTGCGGGGTTCGGAGAGGCGTCGACGACCGCGGTGGCACCGAGTCCGTCAGCCGCTGCGCGGGCGGGCAAGACGAAGACCGCATCCGCGGCGAAGAAGACCCCGGCGGCACCTCCGCCGCCCCAGATCTCGGCGGCGGAGGCCGCCGCACGACTGGCGGACGACGGGGTCGTCGCAACCGAGGATGCGACCGTTGCGGCGCAGGAGGAGACTCCCGCACCGAAGCCGAAGCGGAGGCCGAAACGCGCTCCCCGTCGTAAGCCCGTCGTGGCGCCGAGTCCGGAAACCGAGCCCGAGCTGATTCCGGTGCTTGAGCATGAGCTGACGCCGGAGCCGGAGTCGGTGCTTGAGCCGGAGCCGGAGCCCGAACCTGAGCTGGAACCGGAGCCGGAACCCGAACCTGAGCTGGAACCGGAGCCGGAACCCGAACTTGAGCTGGAACCGGAGCCGGAACCCGAACTTGAGCCGGAACCCGCGCCGGAGCCTGAGCCCGAGTCGGAACCCGAGCCTGAGCTTGAGCCGGAACCCGAGCCTGAGCTTGAGCCGGAACCCGAACCTGAACCGGAGCTTGAACCCGAGTCGGAACCCGAACTTGAGCCGGAACCCGAAACTGAGCTTGAGCCGGAACCCGAGCTTGAACCGGAACCCGAGCCGGAGCCGGAGTCTGCTGCTGCGGAACCGTCCGACATCCTTTCGGCGTTCGAGCTCGACAACGATCTCGGGATGGACGCCGAGGCGTCCATCCCGACCGCTGCCGCCGTGCGCCTGCGCGGCGTGACGAAGACGTTCGGACAGACGCGGGCCGTCGACGAGATCGACCTGACGATCCCGGCCGGTTCCTTCTATGGCATCGTCGGACCCAATGGGGCGGGCAAGACGACGACCCTCTCGATGATCGCGGGGCTCCTGCGCGCCGACCACGGCACGATCGAGGTCGCCGGCATCGACCTGGCGCGCGACCCGCGCCGAGCCAAGCGGCAGATGGGCATCCTGCCCGACCGTCTGCGCACCTTCGACCGTCTCACCGGGCGTCAGCTCCTGCACTACTACGGCGTGCTGCGCGGGTTGCGCTCATCGGTCGTCGAAAGCCGCAGCACCGACCTTGCGCGAGCGTTCGACCTGACCAGTGCGCTCGGTCGCACCGTCTCGGACTATTCGGCGGGCATGACGAAGAAGATCATGCTCGCCGGCGCCCTCATCCACTCTCCCCGCGTGCTCGTGCTCGATGAGCCCTTCGAGTCGGTCGACCCGGTGTCGTCGGCGGTCATCCTGGAGATCCTGTCGGCGTACGTTGCGCACGGCGGCACCGTCGTGCTCTCCAGCCACGGCATGGAGTTCGTCGAGCGTGTGTGCAGCGGCGTCGCCGTCATCGTCGCGGGGCAAGTGCTCGCGGCGGGCACCGTCGACGAGGTGCGCGGCGAACTGACGCTGGAGCAGCGTTTCGTTCAGCTGGCGGGCGGGATCAGCGACCCGGAGGGCCTGGAGTGGTTGCACACGTTCTCCGGCTGAGGTTCGACCTCCTGGTGGGTGCGCTGCGCGGCGATCGGCGGCGCGTCACGCGCAGCCTGCTCCGCCTGCTCGCGGTGATCGTGGCGGTCGCCGCCGTGTGTGTGGGTGCGTTGCGCCTGCGCGAGGTGCCCACCGATGTCGCCGTGGCGGTGACGCTCGTCGCGTGCTCCGCGCTGACGCTCGGGTTCTTCGTCACTCCGCTCGTGGGCGGGATCAGCGATCAGCTCGACCCACGGCGCTTCGCCGTGCTCGGGGTTTCGGCGCGAACGGTCGCCGGCGCGGGGCTGCTGGCCAGCGCTCTGAGCGTCCCGGTACTCGGCCTGGTCGCGGTGGATGTCGTGCTGGTGATGATGTGGGCGGCCCACGGTGTGCCGATCGCGGTGGGCGTCTGCTCGGTCGTGCTCGGCGGGCTGACCTGCGTGCTGCTGGCGAAAGTGGCGCTCGCGCTGGGCGGGCTGCTCCTGCGCGACCGTCGCTCGCGTGAACTCACGGGCGTTTTCCTGATCGCGGTCGTGGTCGTCGTCGTGCCTGCTGTCATCTTCTTCGTCTCGCTGGAGTGGGAGGACGAGGTGCCGTCGGCGCTGGTGGCGGCCGTACGGGGCCTCGCGTTGACACCCCTGGGTGCGGCGTGGGCGATCCCGGCGGCTGCACTGCAGGGGTGGTCGGCTGCCGGACCGGTGGCGGTCGCTCTGATCACGCTGGCCGTGCTGGCCGTGCTGTGGTTCTGGCTCGTCGAGCGGCTTCTCACGACGACCGAACGGCCGGCGCGGGAACGTCGCGGCCTCGGTTGGTTCGACATCACCGGCGGCACTCCGGCGGGGGGCATCGCCGCGCGCAGTCTCGTCTACTGGTTGCGCGACCCGCGCTATCTCGTCAACCTGCTGGTCGTCCCGGTCGCGGCGATCGTGGTCGTCATCCCGCTCGTGTTGGTCGGTGTGCCGCTGGGCACGGCGGCGCTGATCCCCGCACCGCTCGTGGCGCTGTTCCTCGGGTGGCTCGCACACAACGACCTCGCCTACGACTCCTCGGCGCTGTGGATGCACTTCGCTGCCGGTGTGCGTGGCATCGCCGATCGCGTGGGACGTCTGGTCCCGGTGACGGGGCTCGGCATCCTGCTGCTCGCCGTCGCGATCCCGGTGACGGTTTCGCTGCACGGCCGCTGGGCGATCTTGCCGGCGATGATCGGCGTGTGTGCGAGCCTGTTCCTGAGCGGGCTCGGTCTGTCATCGATCGCGTCGGCGGCCGCCCCCTACGCGGTCTCTCGTCCGGGGGACAGCCCGTTCCAGCAGCCGCAGCGCACGGCCGGCGGACTGTCTCAGGGCGTCGTGCTGTTCGGTTCGCTGGCGCTGAGCGCACCGGCCCTGTGGTGGGGCTGGCAGAGCGTGCACGATGTGTATCTGCATGGGCGCACCGATTGGTCGCCCACGGCGCTGTGGGGCGGCGTCGGCGTCGGCGTCGGCGTACTGGTGCTCGGCATCGTCATCGGCGGAGCCGTGTTCGATCGCCGCGGCGGCAAGCTCATGGAGTTCGCCGAATCCACGTGAGTCGGCGGGGCGGATGCCGCAGCGCGCACCGATCCCGATGTCCGGGTCCGGGTCTACACTCGGGGACATGAGCAGCCCACTGGACGCGCCCGATGCGGGCGGCACCACGACCCTCGACCGTGAGCTCGAAGAGCTGCTGCGCGAGGAGCATGTCGAGCCGGGCGACCATGAACGCTTCTCCCACTACGTGAAGAAGAACCAGATCCTCGAGTCCGCCCTCACCGGTAAGCCCGTCAAGGCACTGTGCGGCAAGCTGTGGACGCCGGGACGCGACCCGGAGAAGTTCCCGATCTGCCCCACGTGCAAGGAGATCTACGACACGTTCGTCTGAGCCCGCGTCTGCACCGATCAGCCGACGTCGACGAACACCGTCGGGATCGCCGGATCCGATCGGCTGAGCGCCAACGCTCGCACCGGCAGTTCCTCCCGCACGCGCGCGTGATGTGCGCGCGCGGCCGAGACGCCGCCTGCGCCTTCCGCGTCGGCATCCGGTTCACCGTGGTCGACGAGAGTGACCTGCAGCGCCCTGGCATCGCGGTGTCCGTCCGCCGTCGCGACGGGATCGAATCCGTCCGACACGGCGATCAGCTCGCTCGTGGCGGTGCCGGCATCGAGTGTGCGGAACGCCGACTTGCGGCCGCCCTTCGAGCCCTTCTCGGCCGACGCCTTGGCCACGGCGACCCAGGAACCGGCGGCATCCTGTCGCGCGACGAGTTTGTACACCATCCCGGCCGTCGGCGCTCCCGAGCCGGTGACCACCGACGTGCCGACGCCGTACGCGTCGACGGGGGATGCCGCCAAGGCGGCGATGGCGAACTCGTCGAGGTCGCTCGTGACGGTGATGCGGGTGTCCGTCGCACCGAGCTCGTCGAGCTGAGCACGCACCTGGGCGGCCATCGTGGGCAGGTCGCCGGAATCGATGCGCACCCCGCCCAGGCCGGTGCCGGCCACGCGGATCGCCGTCTCGACGCCCGTGCGGACGTCGTACGTGTCCACGAGCAGTGTCGTGCCGGCACCGAGCGCCGCGATCTGGCTGCGGAAGGCCTCCTCCTCGGAATCGTGCAGCAGCGTCCAGGCGTGCGCAGCGGTGCCCATCGTGGGGATCGCCCACGTGAGCCCGGCATGAAGATTGCTCGTCGCGTCGAACCCGGCGATGTAGGCGGCGCGCGCCGCCGCGACCGCCGAACGCTCACCGGCGCGCCGCGAGCCCATCTCGGCGAGGGGGCGGTCGCCGGCCGCGATGCTCATGCGCGCCGCCGCGGTGGCCACCGCGCAGTCGTGGTTGAAGATCGACAGGGCCAGCGTCTCCAGCACGACGGCTTCGGCGAACGTGCCCTCCACGGTGAGCACCGGGGAGCCGGGGAAATAGAGCTCGCCCTCGCGGTAGCCGCGGATCGTGCCGGTGAAGCGGTACCCGGCGAGAAAGTCGAGCGTCGCGACATCGACGACCCGGTTGTCGCGGAGGTAGCGCAACTCGTCGTCGCCGAAGCGGAAGTCGCGCAGCTCTTGCAGCAGTCGTCCGGTGCCGGCGACGACCCCGAAGCGCCGGGCGCCGGGCAGGCGGCGCCCGAACAGCTCGAACACGCACGGCCGCGATGCCGTGCCGTCGCGCAGGGCGGCCTCGATCATCGTGAGCTCGTACCGGTCGGTCAGCAGTGCCGTGGACTCGCGCATGAGGTCACCCTATCGAGGGACGGTAAGGTGGGGGATCGTGAATGACGCGCCCATCGGGATCTTCGACTCGGGTGTGGGCGGACTCACCGTCGCGCGGGCGATCTCGCAGCTCCTGCCGCGCGAGTCGATCCTGTACATCGGCGACACCGCGCACTCGCCGTACGGCCCGAAGCCCATCGCCGACGTGCGCCGGTACGGCCTGGACGTGCTCGACACGCTCGTCGATCAGGGTGTGAAGATGCTCGTGATCGCGTGCAACACGGCGTCAGCTGCGATGTTGCGCGATGCGCGCGAACGTTATGACGTCCCCGTCGTCGAGGTGATCGGCCCCGCCGTGCGCACGGCGATCTCCACGACCCGCAACGGACGCATCGGGGTCATCGGCACGAGCGGAACCATCGGGTCGGGCGTCTATCAGGACATGCTCGGCGTCGACGAGCGGCTGGAGGTGTTCGCGTCCGCCTGCCCCCGGTTCGTCGAGTTCGTGGAGGCGGGCATCACCGGCTCCTCCCAGGTGCTGGACGTGGCCGAGGACTACCTCGCGCCGCTGCGGCACGCGGGGGTCGACACCCTCGTGCTCGGCTGCACGCACTACCCCTTCCTGGAGGGGGCGATCAGCTACGTCATGGGACCGGACGTCTCGCTCGTCTCGAGTGACACCGAGACGGCGAAGGACGTCTACCGTCAGCTGGTCTCGCGGGATCTGCTGGCGGGGCCGGATGCCGCCCCCATCCGCCTCTACGAGGCCACCGGCGACTCCGCCGACGACTTCCTGAACCTCGCCGACCGGCTCATCGGCCGCGGTGTCGACGCCGTGCGCCTCGTGCACACCGGCGTCATCGACCTTCCGAAGGGGAACTGATGACCACCACTGTCCGCGCCGACGGCCGAGCCGTCGACCAATTGCGTCCCGTCACGATCGAGCGGGGGTGGAGCTCGCAGGCCGAGGGCTCGGCGCTCATCTCGTTCGGCGCCACGAAGGTGCTCTGCACGGCCTCGTTCACCGGCGGCGTTCCGCGGTGGCTGGCCGGCAAGGGCAAGGGGTGGGTCACGGCCGAATACGCGATGCTGCCGCGCGCGACGAACTCTCGCAACGACCGGGAGAGCGTCAAAGGGAAGATCGGCGGGCGCACGCACGAGATCTCCCGGCTGATCGGTCGCGCTCTGCGCGCGGTCGTGGACACGAAGGCACTCGGCGAGAACACGATCGTGATCGACTGCGACGTCTTGCAGGCCGACGGCGGCACCCGCACCGCGGCGATCACGGGTGCCTATGTGGCGCTGGCCGACGCGATCGAGTGGGGGCGGGCGAAGGGCTTGATCGCCAAGAAGGCGAACGTGCTGCTCGACTCCGTCGCAGCCGTGTCGGTGGGCATCATCGACGGGGAGCCGATGCTCGACCTCGCCTACGTCGAGGACGTGCGCGCCGAGACCGACATGAACGTCGTGGTCACCGGCCGCGGACTGTTCGTCGAGGTGCAGGGGACGGCCGAGGGGGCGCCGTTCGACAAGCGAGAGCTCGATGCGCTGTTGGAGCTGGGGGTCGCCGGCTGCGCCGAGCTGCGCGCCGCCCAGGCGGCGGCGATCGCCGCCGCCCGCTCCTAACTCCTCCCGATCGGACGCCGATGACCTCTCGAATCGTTCTGGCGACGCACAACGCGCACAAAGTGGCGGAGTTCGCCGCAATCGTCGCAGCCGCCCGCCCCGATCTGGAGGTCGTCGGATACGACGGGCCTGAGCCGATCGAGGACGGAGTGACCTTCGCCGAGAACGCCCTGATCAAAGCGCGCGCGGCCGCGGCGCACACCGGCCTGGCCGCCCTCGCCGACGACTCGGGCATCTGCGTGGACGTGCTGGGCGGTGCCCCGGGAGTGTTCTCGGCCTACTGGGCCGGCCATCGCAAGGACGCGGTCGCCAACCTCGAACTGCTGCTGGACCAGCTCGGAGACATCGCCGACCCGCATCGGTCGGCACAGTTCGTCTCCACGATCGCCCTCGTGACACCGTCGGGTCTCGAGCACGTCGTCGAGGGAGTGTGGCCGGGGCGGCTCGCGGCCGCCCCGGCGGGCGATGGCGGATTCGGATACGACCCGATCTTCCTTCCCGACGGTCAGGACGGGCGCTCCGCCGCGGAACTGTCGCCGCAGGAGAAGAACGCGGCATCCCACCGGGCGCGCGCCTTTGCCGCGCTCGCGCCGCTGCTTGCCGAGTTGTGAGGCGAAGACGCCTCTGCCGCGTTCCCGCGGAGCGGGCGCCGTTGCGCGGGGTGTGCTGCGTGCTGATCGCCCGCGGGCATCCGGGGAGGAAAGCGCTCGTGCTCAGTCGGTCGGGTCGACGCTGGCGGTTTCGGTGGTCCGCTCGTGCTGCACCTTGCGGCGCTCGGCGATGTAGTGCCAGACCGTGATGAGCGCGGTGCCGCTGACGGCGGCGAGCAGGATCCGGTCGATGTACTCGGTGACGAGGTGCGCGATCCACGGGATGTAGGCGATGGCATAGCCGAGCGTGGTGAGGCCGAAGCCCCACAGGAACGCGCCGATGCAGTTGTAGAGCGAGTAGCGGCGCCACGGCATGTGACCGACGCCGGCGGCGACGGGAGCGAAGGTGCGCACGACCGGGACGAAGCGGGCGAGAATGACGGTGAGCGGGCCGTAGCGCTCGAAGAACGCATTGGTGCGTTCGACGTTCTTGCGGCTGAACAGGCCGGATTCCTTGCGCTCGAACACGGCGGG
This sequence comes from Microbacterium sp., assembly GCA_047606715.1. Taxonomy (GTDB): domain Bacteria; phylum Actinomycetota; class Actinomycetes; order Actinomycetales; family Microbacteriaceae; genus Microbacterium. Next base: position 9,105 of record JASGEE010000128.1, on the reverse strand, counting down.
TCCGCCCTTGTGCCCGATCAGGTACCCGACCTCGCCTCCGGCGAAGGCCGCGAGCGCGATGAGCAGCGCAACGACCCAGATGTTCACGCCGAAGATGTTGCTCGTGTGCGTCAGCAGCCCCGAGATCACGAGCAACGTGTCGCCGGGAAGGAGGAATCCGACCAGCAGACCGGTCTCGGCGAAGACGATGAAGCACACCACGAGCAGCGCCCAGGCACCGGCTGAGTTGATGATCAACTCGGGGTCGAGCCAGGGGATCAGGGCGAGAGGCTGCAAGGGGTTCCCGTCGGTCTGTCGTGCGGTCGGTTGTGCGGAAGGAGGGACTTGAACCCTCACGCCCGAAGGCACAGGAACCTAAATCCTGCGTGTCTGCCGATTTCACCACTCCCGCGTCACCGCTTTCGCGGCATGAGTCAGTCTATCCGTCGGCTGTGCCGGTACCGCCTGTGGATAAGTTGCTCGCCGATCTCGCAGAGTTGCCAGGATGCCGGTGTGACCCTCTTCGCATCCTCCGTCCCGGCGTCGGGGCGTACTGCGCGCACGGTCGAGGCGGCGCCGGCGACCGTGAGCGCGGTCGCTCAGCGGGTACGCGATCGCTTGCGCGAGGAGCAGGCAGATCCGCTGCGCCACCCGGGACGGGCGGAGCGGATCGCCCTCGAAGAGGTGCGGCAGCACAACGATTACGCGCTGGCCCGGGGTCTGGAGCTCGTCGACGACGAGGCGGCGTGCGTGCGTGACGTGCTGGCAGGCGTCACCGGCTACGGGCCGCTGCAAGCGCTGTTGGACGACCCGGAGGTCGAGGAGATCTGGATCAACGATCCGACCACGGTGTTCGTCGCCCGCGATGGGCGCAGCGAGCGGGTACCCGTGCACCTGACGAACGACTCGGTGCGCGATCTGGTCGAACGGATGCTGCACTCCACCGGTCGCCGGGTGGATCTCAGCCAGCCCTTCGTCGACGCCTCGCTGCCGGACGGGTCCAGACTGCACGTCGTGATTCCCGACGTGACCCGCGAACACTATGCGGTGAACATTCGCAAGTTCCTCGCCGCACGGCGCACGCTGGACGATCTCGTTCAGACCGGCTCGCTCACCGAGCCGGCCGCAGACCTGTTGCGGGTCGCGATGACCAGCGGGCGCAACGTGCTCGTCTCCGGTGCGACGCACGCCGGGAAGACGACCATGCTCGCGGCCCTCATCGGGGCGTGCCTTCCCGAACAGCGCATCGTCACCGTCGAGGAGACCTTCGAGCTGGCGGTGCGCGCTCCCGACATCGTCGCGCTGCAGGGGCGTCAGCCGAGTCTGGAGGGCACCGGGGCGGTGAGCCTGCGTCGCCTCGTGAAGGAGGCGCTGCGGATGCGGCCCGACCGGCTCGTCGTCGGCGAGGTGCGCGACGCCGAAGCACTCGACCTGCTGCTCGCGCTGCACACCGGTGTTCCCGGTGCCGCCACGATCCATGCCAACTCCGCCGCCGATGCCCTGAGCCGCCTTGCGGCGCTGCCGCTGCTGGCCGGCCGCAACATCGATGCGGGATTCGTCGTGCCGGCCGTCGCGACTGGCGTGCACCTGGTCGTGCACTGCCGGCGCGGCGTCGACGGACGCCGCTACGTGGAGCAGATCATCGAGGGCACCGGCCGCGTTGTGGCGGGGTTGCCCGAGACGCGCGAACTGTACCGCGGCGGTGGACGATGACGTTCGTCTGGGCGGCGACGCTGGCGGCCGGGATGCTTCTGGTCCTCTCGCCGTGGTTGTGGCCGGGCAGGGCGAGCGCGGCGGGCGAGCGTGCCGCCGAACCCGCGGACGGGCGCATCGCGCGCCTGCTGCACGAGGCGGGTTTCGCACATGCCCCGGCGGCACGACCGGCCGTGATCGCCGCCGTCGCCGCAGCGGTGTGCGCCGCGGTCGCGTGGCTTGTGACGTCGCTGCCGGCGGTCGCGCTGGTTGCCGCCGTCGCGGGTGCCTGCGCCCCCTTCTCGTGGCTGCGCTCTCGCGCCCGGCGGTTGCGCCGGGCGCGGCGCGGACTGTGGTCGGACGTGTGCGAGCTGCTCATCTCGGCCGCACGTGCGGGCATCTCCCTTCCCGACGCCGTCGCCGACCTCGCGCACTCGGGTCCGCCGCCCCTGCGGCCGGCATTCGCGGGATTCGCTGCCGATCTGGCGGCATCCGGCCACTTCGACTCCAGCGCGCTGCGCTTGAAGGCCGTGCTCGCCGACCCCGCCGCTGACCGGATCATCGAGACGCTGAGGATGGCGCGCCAGGTGGGTGGCACGGAGCTCAGCGCCGTGCTGCGCGCGCTGTCGGCATCCGTCCGTGCGGATGCGACGCTGCGCGCCGAGGTCGAGGCCCGGCAGTCGTGGGTGCGCGCCGCCGCCGTCGTCGGTGTCGTCGCACCGTGGGTCGTGCTCGGTCTGCTCACGATCCGTCCGGAGGGGGCGGCCGCGTACGGGACGCCGGAGGGGGTCGTCGTCGTGATCGTCGGCGCGGTCGTCTCGGTGTCGGCGTACCGCTTGACGATCCGGTTGGGCCGTCTTCCCGAACCGCAGCGGTGGTTCGGGTGAGTACGGTCACGATCGCGGCGTGCGCCGTCATCCTCGGCACGGCCTTTGCGGCGGGCCTGCTCCTGGCGGCTGTGCGCGTGCCGCGCTGGTCGGCACCGACCCTGTCGCGGCGCATCGCTCCCTACCTGCGGGACATCACCGACCCGCGCGGGTTGACGCCGCTGGCGGCGCTGGGCTCGGGCGCCCCGGCGTGGAGCCTCAGCGCCGTGCGCGACCGACTCGCCGCGCGGCTGAACGCGCTCGGCGCGGGTGGCGGTGAGGCTGTGGCGCATCGGCTGCGGCAGGCGGGGTGGGCACAAGATGCCCTCGGATTCCGTGCGATGCAGCTCGTCTGGGCGGTCGTCGGCCTCGGTGCGGGCGGGCTGCTCGCGGTGGCGCTGACCCTGGCGGGACGGGGCGCCGTCGCCGCCGTGCTGCCTCCGCTGTTGACGGTCGCAGCGGTCGTGGCCTGCGACTACCGGCTCACGAGTGCCGCGCGGCGCCGGATCGCGCGCATCGAGGATGAGCTGCCGACCGTGCTGGAGTTCCTTGCGCTGTGCCTGGCGGCCGGAGAGGGGTTGCGCGACGCGCTGTGCCGGGTCGGCGATGTCGGCTCGGGGGAGCTGACCGGCGAGTTGCGGGGCGCGGTGCTGGCCAGCGGCACCGGATCGAATCTGCCCGATGCGCTGCTGCAGGTCGCTCGCGACGTGGATGTTCCGGCCCTCTCGCGCGCGGTCGAACACCTCGTGGCCGCGATGGACCGCGGCGCTCCGCTGGCCCACGTTCTGCAGGAGCAGGCCGTCGACGCACGCGAGGATGCGAAGCGCGCGCTGATCGAGGCCGCGGGACGCAAGGAGATCCTGATGCTCCTGCCGCTCGTCTTCTTGATCCTGCCGCTGTCGGTGCTGTTCGCGATCTTTCCCGGCGTGGTCATGCTGGGCCTCGGAATCGGTTGAGAAAGGAGCCGGAGATGAGACGGACGATGTGGAGGAGGCTGTGCGCGGATGCCCAGAGCCTGCGCAAGGACGAGCGCGGCGACGTGCCGGGGTGGGTCTTGATCGTTCTGATGACGGCGGGGCTCGTGGTGCTGATCTGGGGCATGGCGGGTCCGGCGCTGTCGAGCCTGTTCGAGCAGGCGATCACGAGCGTCTCCGGATTCTGACGTGACCGGCGACGACGAGGGCTCTGCCGCCGTCGAGTTCGTGCTCGTGGGTTCGCTGCTGACGCTGCTGACGCTCGCCGTGCTGCAGTTCGCGCTCGCGGTCTATGTGCGCAACGTCGTCCACGACGCCGCGGTGGAGGGTGCGTACCACGGGGCACTCGCCGACAGCGACGCCGACGAGGGCGCGACGCGAACCGACCACCTCATCGCGTCCGCCCTCGGCGGCGCGCTCGACGCACAGGCGACGGCACACGAGGTCGACGGCGCGTCGGGGCCGGAGATCGAGGTGACGGTCATCGCGACCCTGCCGCTCGTGGGACTGATCGGCATCCCCGCGGCGATGGAGGTGACCGCCCATGCACCGCGAGAGTCGTTCGATTGACGGTGCGGACGACGGCGGGTCGGCGGCGCTGGAGTTCATCCTCGCCGGGCTCGTGCTGCTCGTGCCGATCGTGTACCTCATCGTGGCCCTCGGGACGATCCAGGCCCAGGCGCTCGGTGTCGAGACGGGGGCACGCCAGCTGGCCCGGACACTGGCGACGTCATCCGATGCCGCGACCGCGGATGAGCGCGCCGAGCGGGTGCTCGCCGCGATCGTGAGCGAGTACGCGCTCGATCCCGACGCCGTCGAGGTATCGGTGCACTGCGCCGATGCGGCCGGTGACTGCCCGGCGGCGGGCGCACTGCTGACGGTCACCGTCACGACCGAGGTCGCCCTGCCGTTCGTCCCGCCGATTCTCGCTCTGGATCGCATCGCGAGGATTCCGGTGCAGGCCGTGTCGGTGCAGAAGGTGTCGCGGTCGTGGGGTGAGCCGTGAGTGGCCCGCGCGAAGCCGACGACGAGGGCAGTGTCCTGCTGCTGACCCTCGGGTACGTCGTGCTCGCCCTGGCTCTCGTGTTCGTGTGCGTCGATGCGACGAGCCTCTACCTCGCGCACAAGCGCGCGGATGCGGCAGCCGATGCGGCGGCCCTCGCCGGCGCCGATGGCTTTACGCTGACGATCGTCGGCGGTGGGCCGGTGGCGGCGCTGACCGATGCCGGGGTGCACGAGCAGGCATCCGATCTGCTGGATGCGCTCGGCACGGCCACGCTCGTGTCGGCATCCACTCCCGACGGCGTCTCCGCGCGCGTGACGGTGCAGACGGTGTGGCATCCACCCGTGCTGACGGTGTTCGTCCCGCAGGGGTGGACGCTGCAGGCGAGCGCCACGAGCCGTACGGCGCTGCGCTGAGTTCTGCGTCAGCGGCCCTCGGAGGCGCGACGCGGCACGTACCGCGGCACGTAGCGGATGAAGGCGGCCGCGCCGACGAGGCCGATGAGGCCTACGGCGGCGGTCGCCCACGACAGAGACAAGGCCGCGGCCAGAGCCGACACCAGCAGTGGCGAGGCGGCGCCGCCGGCGTCGGTCAGGGTGCGCCACGAGCCGAGGAACGAGGCCGGATCGCCCTGCGGTGCGACATCGGCGCCGAGCGTGAGCAGGATGCCGCTGGACAGACCGTTGCCGACACCCAGCACGGCGGCGAACATCGAGAACCACATCGCCGACTGGTCGCTGTCGTGCGTGAGTGACAGCGCGAGGAAGGCTCCGCTCATCAGGAGCGTGGCAGGCAGCGCCGCCCACAGGCGCCCGAACCGGTCCATGACCTGGCCGCTCGCGTAGAAGAGTGCGAAATCGATCGCCCCCGACACGCCGACGACGACGGCGATGGAGGGGGAGTCGAGCCCGATCGAGAGCCCCCACAGGGGCAGCACGACCTGACGTGCCGAGCGGACGGCCGACAGCGATGCCGCTGCCAGCCCGAGTCGCGCCAGCACTGCGCGGTGGTGCCACATCGCACGCAGCACGCCGTCGCGCGCGCCACTGTGCGCCGGCAGGCTGACCGGGCCGGTCACCGCTTCGCCGGTGTCTTCGGCCAGGCCGGGATCGGCCGGCGGCGTTCGCGTCGCGACGCGGTTCTCGGGGTCGGGGCCCAGCAGCACCAGAGCGAGTGTCGCGATCAGGCACACCCCGAAACACCAGAGGGCGGCGTGTTCGTCGCCGAAGGCGGCCAACAGCGCGGCTGCGACGAACGGGCCGATGAACATGCCGAGGCGGAACGTGCCGCCCAGCAGCGACAGCGCCCGCGCGCGAAACGCCAGCGGCACGCGCGCGGTCATGAACGAGTGACGCGAGAGGCCGAACGCGGCCGCGCACAGCCCGATGAGGAAGACGGCGGCCGCGAAAACGGGCAGGGCAGGGGCCAGCATCAGGCCCACGACCCCCGCCAGCGCCAGCACTCCGCCGCACGCCATCGTCAGTCGCTCGCCGATGCGGGCAACCGCCCACCCGGCCGGGATGTTGCCGCAGAGCTGCCCGACGACGAGCGCCGAGGACACGAGAGCTGCGGTCGGCACATCGGCGCCGAGGTCCGTCGCGATCACCGGCAGCAGTGGCACGACGGCGCCCTCGCCGAGGGCGAACAGCATGGTCGGACCGTAGATCATCGGGGCGAACTGCCACAGCATCCGCGCCATCTCGGTGCCGGTCACGTCGTCGCTCACACAGTTCACGTTAGTCTGGAGTGTCATGGTTGAATTCGATCCGTCCGCCGACATCCAGGCTCTGCGCTCCACCTTCTCCGACATCCAGGCGGTGGTCGACGTCGCGGCGTTGCGCGCCGAGATCGCGCGGCTGTCCGACGAGGCCGGTGCTCCCGATCTGTGGGACGACGTCGAGAAGGCGCAGAAGGTCACGAGCGCCCTCAGCCACCGCCAGGCCGAACTCAAGCGGGTGAGCGACGTCGAGCAGCGCCTCGACGACCTGGACGTGCTCGTCGAGCTCGCCCACGAGATGGACGACGAGGACACCGCCGCTGAAGCGCGCGCCGAGATCGTGGCGCTGCAGGAGGTGGTCGGCCAGCTCGAGGTGCAGACCCTGCTCGACGGCGAGTACGACGAGCGCTCCGCCGTCGTGACGATTCGCTCCGGTGCCGGCGGCGACGACGCGACCGACTTCGCCGAGATGCTGCTGCGGATGTACCTGCGCTGGGCCGAGCGTCACAAGTACGCCGTCAAGGTCATGGACACCTCCTACGCCGAGGGCGCGGGCATCAAATCGGCGACCTTCGAGGTCGACGCCCCCTACGCCTACGGCACTCTGTCGGTCGAGGCCGGTACGCACCGGTTGGCGCGCATCAGCCCGTTCGGCGGCGCCGACAAGCGCCAGACCTCGTTCGCGGCCGTCGAGGTGATCCCGGTGATGGAGGAGGCCGTCGAGGTCGACGTGCCCGAGGGCGACATCCGCGTCGACGTGTTCCGCTCGTCCGGCCCCGGCGGTCAGTCGGTGAACACGACCGACTCGGCCGTGCGCATCACGCACCTGCCGACGGGGCTCGTGGTCTCGATGCAGAACGAGAAGAGCCAGATCCAGAACCGCGCCGCCGCCATGCGGGTGCTGCAGACGCGTCTGCTGCTGCTCAAGCGCGAGGAGGAGGCCGCGAAGAAAAAGGAACTCGCCGGCACCATCACCGCGAGCTGGGGCGACCAGATGCGCTCGTACTTCCTCTACGGCCAGCAACTCGTGAAGGACCTCCGCACCGGCTACGAGGTCGGCAACCCCGCCGTCGTCTTCGACGGCGACCTCGACGGACTCATCGCCGCCGGCATCCGCTGGCGCAAGCGCAAAGACGACGACTGAGGCCGGGCCCGATCTCGGGTTCATCCGTCGCGGATGCGGTCTATCCGGCCCGACAGACCCGATTCGTGACGGATCAACGCGAGGCTCGCGCCGGATGAGCGCGAAGCGGAGACGGATGCCGGGGTCTGGGGTGTCGCATCCGGCATCCCCAGGCAGCGCACGTAGGCTCGACGGGTCATGATCCGCTTCGAACACGTCACCAAGAAGTACCGCGGGACCACCCGACCCGCCCTCAGCGATGTCGATTTCGAGGTGCAGCGCGGTGAATTCGTCTTCCTCGTCGGCGCATCCGGTTCGGGCAAGTCGTCGTGTCTGCAACTGATCCTGCGCGAAGGGGATCCGAGCGAGGGACGCGTCGTCGTGCTCGGTCGCGACCTGAAGACGCTGTCCACGCGCAAAGTGCCGTACTTCCGCCGCCATATCGGATCGGTGTTCCAGGACTTCCGGCTGCTGCCGAACAAGACCGTGTTCCAGAACGTCGCCTTCACGCTGCAGGTCACCGGTGCATCGCGCGGGTTCACCCAGCAGGCCGTCCCCGAGGCGCTGGCGCTGGTGGGCCTGGAGGGCAAGCAGAAGCGCCTGCCGCACGAGCTGTCCGGCGGTGAGCAGCAGCGCGTCGCGATCGCGCGGGCGATCGTGAATCGGCCGCAGGTGCTGCTCGCCGACGAGCCCACCGGCAACCTCGACCCGGCCACCTCAGCGGACATCATGCAGTTGCTCGCCCGAATCAACGCGGGGGGCACGACGGTGGTCATGGCCACCCACGAAGCCGGATTCGTCGACCAGATGAAGCGCCGCGTCATCGAGCTGCGCGACGGCGTCGTCATGCGCGACGATCGTCACGGTGGCTACGGCGACACGTCCGCGCTGCCCTCGCTGGCCCCTCAGCCCGAGAAGGGGGCCGCCGCGGAGGCCGCGCGCACGGCGGTGCGCGAGTTGCAGCGCGAGATCGCCGAATCGCCGGTCGAGCCGGTGCGCGCTGCAGAGCCCGCCCCGCCGATCGTGCAGACGCCGGCGACCGAGACCAAGCCCGTGACGACACCCATCCCGATCGTCGGCGCCGAGGTCGATCTCGACGACCTCGGCATTGCGGGTGTCGACCTCGGCAAGCTCGGTCTGGATGACCGCCGCGCCAACGACCAGGAAGTGGGGCCGACCTCATGAGGCTGCGGCTGATCCTGATCGAGGCGCTGACGGGGCTGCGGCGCAACGCGTCGATGGTGATCTCGGTCGTGCTCGTGACGTTTGTCTCGCTCACTTTCGTGGGCGCCGCGATGCTCATGCAGATGCAGATCGGCAAAATGCGCGACTACTGGGTCGACCGCGCGCAGATCTCGGTCGTCATGTGTCGTGAGGACTCCACCGTCACCACGTGTGCCGACGGTGCGGCCACTCAGGAGCAGTTGGATGCCGTCGCGGAGCGGTTGGACAGTTCCGCGCTGACCGACATCGTGCGCGACGTGCGCTTCGAGTCGGCCGAGGAGGCCTACCAGAACCTCCTCGATCTCTACGGTGACGAGTACAAGGACTACGTCACACCCGAGCAGCTCGGCGAGACCTATTGGGTTGGGCTGGTCGACCCGGACACCGCGGACGTGCTCACCGAGGCGTTCACCGGGATGGACGGGGTGGAGAGCGTGCAGAACCAGATGCAGTACCTCGAGCCGCTGTTTTCCGCCCTCACGGTCGCGACCTACATCGCCGTCGGCATCGCCGCGCTCATGCTGATC
>JASGEE010000127.1:0-5493 GCA_047606715.1 Microbacterium sp. | reverse complement strand
TCGGGCGGGGCGTGACGATCGGGCGCTCGATCGGACTGCTGCTCACGCGCCGCGAGATCAACGCGACGGTGACGCTCACCCACACCGGCACGACCGACCTCGCCCATCACCTGCGGCAGGCCGACGTCATCGTCGCGGCGGCGGGGGTGAAGCACATCGTGCGGGCCGGTGACGTGAAGCCGGGCGCGGCGGTGCTCGACGTGGGCGTCACGCGAGTCACCGACCCCGAAACCGGCAAGGCCACGGTGTATGGCGATGTCGATCCGGCCGTCGCGGACGTCGCCGGCTGGCTCTCGCCGAACCCCGGCGGGGTCGGACCGATGACCGTCGCGCTGCTGATGACCAACGTCGTCGAGGCCGCCGAGCGCCTCGCCGGCTGACACCCGCGCCCCCGGCTGCGCCCCGGTGGTTCGGTCGCGGCGATGTGTGGGTTGCGGCATCCAACACCCACCGGATGCCGCGACGCAGGGTGCCGCGACGTAGGCTGGCGACGCAGGATGCCGCGACGCGGGCCGCGCGCCGCGAGGCGCGAGGCGGCGCTCACGCGGTGAAGCGGGCCAGGAACGCGCGCGTGCGCGGGTGCACGGGGGCGCCGAACAACTGGGCGGGCGGGCCCTGCTCGACGATCGTGCCGGCATCGAGGAACACGACGCGGTGGGCGACGTCGCGAGCGAAAGCCATCTCGTGCGTCGCCATGAGGATCGTCGCCCCATCGGCGGCGAGCTCCCGCACGAGCTCGAGAACCTCACCGACGAGCTCGGGGTCGAGGGCCGAGGTGATCTCGTCGAGCAGCAGCACTTCGGGGTCGGCCGCGATGGCGCGCGCGATCGCGACGCGCTGCTGCTGACCGCCCGACAGGCGATCGGGGTGTGCTCGGGCGAAGTCCGCGAGCCCCACGCGGTGAAGCAGCTCCCGTCCGCGCGCCTCGGCAGCGGCGCGCGGCATCCGGTGCACGACGCGTGAGGCGAGGGTGACGTTGTCGAGCACCGACAGATGCGGAAACAGGTTGTAGCTCTGGAAGACCGCGCCCAGCCGTGCCCGCACGCGGTTGCCGTCGACTCGCGGGTCGGAGATGTCCAGCTCGCCGAGGAAGATCTGCCCGTCGTCGATCGGTTCGAGAAGTCCCAAGCAGCGCAGCAGCGTCGACTTGCCCGATCCGGATGCCCCGATCAGGGCCACGACCTCGTGCTGCGCGAGGGAGAGGTCGACACCGCGCAGCACGTCGCTCTCGCCGAACGCCTTCCACAGTCCGGTGGCTCGCAACAGTGCGCTCATAGGATCGACCCCTGCTGCTCGCGCGTGCGCAACCGCGCCGTGTACCAGTCAGTCAGACGGATCGTCGGGATCGCCAGCAGCACGAACAGCACGCCCGCGACGACGTACGGCGTGAAGTTGTAGGTGAGGGATGCCACCGACTTGGCCGCCGCGATGGCGTCGGTCGCGGCGAGGATCGAGATGAGCCCGACATCCTTCTGCATCGAGATGAAGTCGTTCATGAGCGGCGGCGTCATCTTGCGCAGTGCCTGCGGCAGCACGACGCGCCGCAGCGTCTGGACGTGGCCGAGGCCGAGGGAGCGTGCGGCGAGGCGCTGCGAGGGGTGCACCGCCTCGATCCCGGCGCGGATCACCTCGGCGACATACGCCGAGTAGGTGAGGGTCACCGCGATGACGCCCAGCACGAGCGGAGGGATGCGGGTGTTCAGGATCGTGGGCAGTCCGAAGCCGACGAGGTAGAGCACGACGATGAAGGGGAATCCGCGGAACAGGTCGGTGTAGGCCGCGGCGAGGGCGCGCAGCGGGAAGAAGACCGGCCCCCGCAGGGTGCGCAGCAGCGCGACGAGCAGGGCCACGCATCCCACCGTCACGATCGACAGGCCGAGCGCCTGGAGGTTGACGAGAAAGCCCTCCCACACCTTCGGCAGAGCTCGCAAGGCGATGGCTGGGTCGAAGAAGAACTGCTGCGCCGCGCCCCACCCGGCCGTGTTGACCACGAACACCCAGACGAGTGCGGCGACCGCGATCGTCGAGACAGCCGCGACGAGCACCGACCGCAGCGACTGCCGCCGGCGGTACGCGCGCCGCTCGAGTTCGAGGGCGCTCGGTTGATGTGCGCTCACACCACGACGCTAGCCGAGACAGACCGGGTCATTTCAGCTGGGTGATCCCGTCGGTGAAGACACCGAGCCACTCCTCTTCCAGGGCGGCGAGCGTGCCGTCCTCACGCAGCGCGTCGACGGCGGCCGACACGCGCTCCGTCAGCGGCGAGTCCTTCGCCAGCAGCAGACCCCACTGGTCGGGGACGCCCGCCGCGGGCAGTTCGCCGACGATGAACGAGTCCTCGATGTAGAAGTTCGCCGCGACGTATGCGGTCGGCGTGTCGAGCACGAGAGCGTCGAACTGCGTGCCGAGGGCCGCGACGGCGTCTTCGTTCGAGGTGTACAGCTGCGGCTCGACGTTGGGCTGGATGGCCTGCTCGATCGTCGCGGCGCTCGTCGAGCCCGTCATGGCGCCGAGCACGAGGTCTTTGAGGCCGGCGATGTCGGTCACGCCCTCGGCCGGACCGCCCTTGAGCGCGACGACCGATTGGCTGGCCTCGTAATAGGGCGAGGAGAAGTCGACGGCCTGCTCGCGCTCCTCGGTGATCGTGTACTGCTGGATGTTGAAGTCGAAGCTCTTCGGGCCGGGCTGGATGGCCGCCTCGAACGAGGTGCGCACCCACACGACGTCCTCGTGCGCGAAGCCGAGCTGGTCGGCGACGGCGTAGGCGACGGCCGCCTCGAAGCCCTCACCCGACGAGGGGTCGTCGTCGATGACGTACGGCTCGTACGCCGTCTCGCCGGTGGCGATCGTCAGCTTGCCGGGCGTGATGTAGTCGGCGCTGCTGTCGGTCGAGGTGGTGCTGGTCGAAGAGCTTGCGGCGGGGGTGTCGCTCGCGCAACCGGTCGCGAGCAGGGCGAGGGCGGTCGCCGTGGCGGCGAGAGTGAGACGCAGAACGGGACGCGACATGGGAAAGGCCTCCGAGGGTGGGTGCACGGGGCGCGCGGATGCTGTGGGGCGCGCCGCCGCATCCATCCTCGCGGCATTCGCCGTCGCTGGCACGCGCGGGCGACGCTTTGTTACGAGGTCTTCACCCGGCAGCTCAGGAGCCGAGGTCATCGAGCATCTTGCGCTGCTCGGCGGTGAGCCCGTCCTTCAGCTCGGCCCGGCCTTCGACCGCGGCCGCGGAGGGGAATGCGGCATCCGTCTGCGCAGAGCCACGGATACCGGCCTCGGCCTGATCGTAGAGCGCGCCGGCGCCCGCTTCGATCCTGTCGGCGACCTTCGAGTAGACGAACCAGCCGATCGCGATGATGATCGGCGGGATCACCCAGGCCCAGAACAGGCTGCCGCCGGAGCTGACGCTCGACAGCAGCAGGGTGATGACCCAGACGATGGCGGCCACGACGAGCACGATGCCGGTCTGCACGAGCGTCTCACCGGCCTTCGTGCGCTCGTCCGCCGTCTTGGCGGCGCTGCGGGAGAACGCCTTCAGGGCGAAGGGCTTGACCAACGTCTCCGCGATCGTCAGCACGATGGCCGCCCACACGACGCTCACCCCGACGATGGCGGGCGTGAGCAGCCCGATGATCAGGAGCACGACGATGTTGAACGCGTACAGCGACAGAAAACGTACGATCCAGGTCTTCATGTCCTCAGCGCAGTTCTCCGCAGTCCGGCGGTCGGATGCCGTGAAGCCCGTGCCGTGGAGGCGGGAAGCGGCGCGGCGCTCCGCGGCTTCGTCGATTGCGCTGCTGGCCGACGTGAGTGCGCGCGGGTCAGTACGACGCGCGCTGCGTGTCGTCGGCGGCGGGGACCCAGCGCGCTGCGAGGGCCTCCGAACTGCGGGCGAGCAGGGCCACGTCGGCGCCGACGGCGATGAAGTCGACGCCCGCGTCGATGTACGACTGCGCGACGACGGGATCGAACGCGTTGACCCCGACCGGCTTGCCGGCCTCGCGCACCGCGGCGAAGGTGCGCAGCACGGCCGCCGCGACCTCGGGATGCGACTGCTGGCCGAGGAGCCCCATGGATGCCGCCAGGTCGCTCGGTCCGACGAAGACGGCGTCGATCCCGTCGACGGCGGCGATCTCCGCGGCGGCGGAGACGGCATCCGCGGTCTCGATCTGCACCGTCAGCGAGGTGTGGGAATCGGCATTCGCGAGGTAGTCGTCGACGCGGTTCCAGCGTGCCGAGCGCGCGAGCGCCGACCCCACGCCGCGCCGACCCCGCGGCGGGTACCGCACCGCCTCGACGACCGCGCGGGCCTCGTCGGCCGACGAGACCATCGGCACGAGCAGGTTCTGCGCGCCCGCGTCGAGCACCTGCTTGATCGTGACGACATCGCCCGCGCTCACCCGCACGACCGGCGTGACCGGGTAAGCGGCGCACGCCTGCAGAATCGCGACGATCGACTCCAACCCGATCGGCGAGTGCTCGCCGTCGACGAGCAGCCAGTCGAGCCCCGATCCGGCCATGATCTCGGCGGCGAGCGCCGATCCCGAGCAGACCCAGCCGCCGACGAGGGGGCGCCGGGTGGATGCCGCCGCCTGCGCGGCCAGCGCGTCGCGGAAGGTGGGGGCTAGACGAAGCGGCATTCGATGACTCCCATCGGTCCGTAGTCGCAGCGTACCTCGTCGCCGCGGCCGACCCACATCGGGCGGGTGAACGAGCCGGCGAGGATGATCTCGCCGGCCTCGAGGCGCGCCCCGTGGTCGGCGAACTTGTTCGCCAGCCATGCGACGCCGGTCGCGGGGTGGCCGAGGACGCCCGCCGCGACGCCGGTCTCTTCGATCTCGCCGTTTCTGGAGAGCACGCCGGGCACCCAGCGCAGGTCGATCTCGTCGGGGCGTCTGTGCACATCGCCGAGCACGATCGCGCCGTAGGCGGCGTTGTCGCTGATCGTGTCGACGATCGTGCGACCGTCGAGTTCGATGTGCGAGTTGAGGATCTCCAGCGCCGGCACGGCGTAGTCGATCGCGGCGAGCGCGTCATCGAGTGTGCAGTCGGGCCCCTCCAGAGGCTCCCTGAGGACGAACGCCAGCTCGACCTCGATGCGCACGTTGGAGAAGTGGTCGACGGGTATCGCGGCGCCGCTGCGGTACACGGTGTCGTCGAACATGACCCCGTAGTCGGGCTCGGTGATGCCGGTGGCCTGCTGCATCGCCTTCGAGGTGAGCCCGATCTTCCGGCCGACGAGCGTGCGGCCGGACTCGATCATGCGGTCGCGCCAGCGGCCCTGGATCGCGTAGGAGTCTTCCACCGTGGCTTCGGGCCAGCGCGCCGTGATGCGCGGGATGACGCTGTGCGTGCGGTCGGCCTCGGCCAGTTCCTCGGCGATCTGCGCGATCGTCTCGGGGGGCAGCATGTGGTCTCCTCTGGGGGTTGGCACCTTCTTCGCCGCGAGACTGCGCTTTGGCACCGAGACTGCGTGTGGCATCCGCAGTCTCGGCGCGC
>JASGEE010000126.1:0-5024 GCA_047606715.1 Microbacterium sp. | reverse complement strand
GCGATCGTGACCGCGTGCACGCCACGAGGCAGCACCCGACCGATCGACCTGAACCCCGCCGGCAGCTCGACATCGGCCGGGAAGCACGCCAACAGCGCGTGATCCTCGCCACCGCGCAGCGCATCGTCGTCGAGCCCGAGGTCCAGATCGATCGTCGCCCCGGAGGCCTCCGCCATCCGCGTCGCATCCAGCAGCAATCCGTCGGAGACGTCCATCATCGCCGTCGCGCCTGCCGCTGCGGCGACCGGCCCGAGACCGATCGGCGGGCGTGGTCGCAGCTGGGCGACCAGATCGTCGCTCTCGCTCGCCGTCAACGCGACGGCATCCACCGGCACCGGCACGCCGGCTTCGTCGCAGAACCGCTCGAACAGCAGGGCCAGACCACGCGCCGCCGGACCCAACGCGCCCGCAACGGCCACGACATCGCCGGGGCGCGCGCCCGAGCGCAGCACCGGACCCGCAGAACCGACGACGCCCACGACGGTGACGGCGATCGCGAGGGTGTCGGATGCCGCAAGATCACCGCCCTCCACGGCGCATCCCGGCGCAAGCTCATCGCACGCGGCTCGCAACCCCACTGCGACCTGAGCGACGAGATCGACCGCCGTCTCGTCGGGCAGCATGAGCGCCACGAACAGCGCGATCGGATGCGCCCCCATCGCGGCGATGTCGGCGAGATTCACCGCCGCGGCTTTGAAGCCGAGGTCGAACCCGCTCGACCACGTCAGGCGGAAGTCCGGGCCGTGCACGAGCGTATCGGTGGAGACGACCACCCGAGCGCCGGAGACCGTCAGCACGGCGGCGTCATCGCCCGGGCCGACCTCGGCACGGGACGATCCCTCCAGAGTCGCGAAGATGCGCGCCAACAGTGCGCGCTCACCGAGGTCGCCGACCGTCGCACGCGTCTCCCGGGGCCGCGGGTCGTCTGGGCCTGCCACCCCTCCACGGTAGCCTGGAGGCGTGTCCCGATCACGCCGTTTCGTCGTTTCCGCGGCGGCGATCGCGCTGGGTGCGGCGACGCTCACCGGGTGCAGTTCGACGGTGTCGATGACGGCGGCATCCGCCGCGAACGATCCGGCGTGCGCCGAAGTCATGGCGCGACTGCCGGATGCCGTCGACGGGCAGGCGCGGCGGTGGACCGACGCGCAGGCGACCGGCGCGTGGGGCGAGCCGGTGACCGTGCTGATGACCTGCGGACTGGATGCGCCGGGGCCGTCCACGCTCGAGTGCGAGACCGTCGGCGGCGTCGACTGGCTGATCGACCCGGCCGACGCCCCGCACTATCGACTCACGACGTTCGGCCGCACACCGGCCGTGGAGGTCTATCTCGACGCCGACGCAGTCTCCAGCCGCACCGTCATGGATGCCATCGCCGTCGCCGCGCAGCAGCTGCCCACCGATGGCCGCGAATGCACGAGCCGGTCGTCCGACTGATCAGCGGGCGAGGTCGATCAGTTCGCTGATCAGGTCTTGATAGCTCATGCCCGACGCGATCCAGCACTTCGGGAACATCGAGATCGGGGTGAACCCCGGCATCGTGTTCACCTCGTTCACGAAGAACTCCGTGCCGGTGTAGAAGAAGTCCACGCGCGCGAGTCCCTCGCCGCCGACCGCCTCGAAGGCCCGCACGGCGATGCGCTGCATCTCGGCCAGTTCACCCGTGCCGAGCTCGGCCGGGCAAACGAGGTCGATCCCCGGCGCGTCGAGGTATTTCGCCTCGAAATCGTAGAACTCCCGCCCGGAGATGACGATCTCCCCCGCCACGCTCGCGCGAGGCGGCTCGCCGTCCCGACCGGCGAGCACGCCGCACTCGATCTCCCGACCGACGACGGCCTGTTCGACGAGCACGGTGCCGTCTTCGGCGAAAGCGATGCTCAGCGCGGCATCCAGCTCGCCCCACTCCGACACCTTCGACACGCCGACGCTGGAGCCCGCGCGCGCCGGCTTGACGAATGCCGGCAGCCCGAGCGAGCGGATACGGCGCAGCCACAGCTCGCGATCGCGCGCCAGTGCGCGCTCGGTCACGCTCACCCACGGCACGACCGGCACCCCCGCCGAACGCAGGATGCTCTTGGTCGTGTGCTTGTCCATGCCGATCGCCGACATCAGCAGACCCGCCCCGACGTACGGCAGGTCCAGCAACTCCAGAAAGCCCTGGATCGTCCCGTCTTCGCCGAAGCGGCCGTGCAGGATCGGGAAGACGACGTCGATCTCGCCGAGGGAGCGCGTGCCGTTGTGGTCGCGCACGGACAGTTCGCGCGAGAGCGCGGAGTCGGGCCAGACGATGCGTGTGCCGTTGTCGACGACCTCGGGGAGGTGCTCGGGGTTCAGGGCGAACTTCTCCGGCGCATCCTCTTCGAGGATGTAGGCGCCGTCCCGCGTGATGCCGATCGGGATGACGTCGAAGCGATCGCGATCAATCGCCCGCAGTACTCCCCCGGCTGTTGCGGAACTGATCGAGTGTTCGCTTGAGCGACCGCCGAAGAGCACCGCCACTGCCGTTCTTTCCATTCTGGGTCCTCTCGCCGGCCGGCTCGTCGTCGTCCGTGGTCAGGTGGGGAGCGATATCTCTCGGGTTCATCGTGCCGTCGAGCACCATCTTCACCTGCTCGACGATCGGCATGTGCACGCCCGTCGCACGCGCCAGTTGTAGCACGGGCGCCACCGATGCCAGACCTTCCGCCGTCTGGTTCATCTGCTTGACGACGTCGCCATAGCTGTAGCCCTGACCGAGCAGCCGTCCCGCCGTATTGTTGCGGCTCAGCGGCGACTGGCACGTGGCGATGAGGTCGCCCAGCCCCGCAAGGCCCTGCAACGTCTCGGGCTGTGCGCCCTGAGCGACGGCGAAGTCGGTCATCTCGACGAGGCCCCGGGTGATGATGGATGCCTTGGTGTTCTCGCCGTAGCCGACACCGTCGACGATGCCGATCGCGACCGCGATGAGATTCTTCAGCACGCCGCCGAACTCGGTGCCGATGACATCGGTGTTGATGAACGTGCGGAAATACGCGTTGCGCGCGCGGCGAGCGACCGCCTCCGCCGTCTCCGGGCTCGTCGAGGAGATCACCGCCGCCGTCGGCTGCTCGCGCGCGATCTCCAGCGCGAGGTTCGGCCCGGAGGCGACCGCGATGCGATCGGGATCGCAGTGCAGCTCCTGTTCGAGGACCTGGCTCATCCGCAGGCCGGTGCGCCGTTCGACACCCTTCATGAGCGAGACGATCGGAGCGTCTGTGTCCGCGACGAGGGGGCGCACTGCTTTCAAGTTCTGGCGCAGCGCCTGGCTGGAGATCGCGAGATACACCCCGGTCGCGCCGTCCAGCGCCTCGGACAGATGCGCCGTGGCGGACATCGTGCGCGGCAGGTTGACACCGGGGAGGTATTCGCTGTTGCGGTGCCCCTCGTGGATCTCCTGGGCGAGCTCGGCGCGCCGCGCCCACATGACCACGTGCGCGCCGCCGTCGGCGAGAACTTTCCCGAACGTCGTACCCCAGCTGCCGGCACCGAGAACGGCAACGCGCGGCATGGCCGAATCGGATCTACGGCTCAAGGCGCCCCGTCTCCTTCTGTCCGTGATCGGACGGCTTCCAGCGCTCGGCGGGCGGCTGTTCGCCGCGCAGCTGCCCGAGCAGCCCTGCGACGTCGGCCATGATCCGGTCGGTCGCGGCGGCGTGCTGCGCGCTCCCCCGGTACTCGGACAGGTCGATCGCCGGCCCGAGCAGCACGCGCACGCGCTTGCGCGGCGGCCACAGGCGGAGCTTTCCGTAGCGCGGAAGAATTTCCTGCACGCCCCACGTGGCGACCGGAATCACCGGGATACGGCCGATCAGCGCGAGCCGCACGGCACCGGTCTTGCCGCGCATCGGCCACAAGTCGGGGTCGCGCGTGAGCGAGCCCTCCGGGTAGACGATGACGCCGCGGCCGTGCTCGACGATGAGCTTGGACTGCGCGATCGTCTCGCGGGCAGCGGCGGCAGAGCTGGCCCGAGCGACGGGCACCATGCCGGTTGCACGCAGCGCCCACCCCAACACCGGCACCCGGAACAGACTCTCCTTCGCCATGAATCGCGGTGCGCGCCCCAGCCGCCACGTCACGACGGCGAGGATCAGCGGGTCGAACTCGCTGTAGTGGTTCGGAGCGAGTACGTACGCGCCCTCCTGCGGAAGGTGCTCACCGCCGTCGATCTCGACCTTCGCGAACCACCCCACGACTGGGACGACGATGCCGGCCAACGGCCAGAACACACTCGGCCGACGCTTCTCGTCCGAGGCGCGGCGGCGCTGGTTCGCTGTCACCGTGATGCCGCCTCAACCGACCACGTCGAAGTCGGCGCCGAGCGCGGTGAGCTTGTCGAGGAACTTCTCGTAGCCGCGACGGATGATCCCGATGTTGCGCACCGTCGATTCCCCTTCGGCCGCCAGCGCAGCGATGACGTAGCTGTAGCCGCCACGCAGGTCGGGCACGACGACGTCCGCGGCGTGCAGCGGCGTCGGCCCGGTGATCACGGCGGCCTGCTCCAGGGCGCGACGCGGTACGCGCCGGTCGGGGCTGGCGAGGCCCTGCGGGTGCACGACGATGTCGGCGCCCATCTTGTTCAACGCCTGAGTGAAGCCGAGCCGGTTCTCGTACACCGTCTCGTGAACCACCGAGGTGCCCTCCGCTTGCGTGAGCGCGACGATGAGCGGCTGCTGCCAGTCGGTCATGAATCCGGGGTGCACATCCGTCTCGACGACGACGGGCTTGAGCGCCCCGCCGCGACGGAAACGGATGCCGTCTTCGGCGATGTCGAAGTCGCCACCGGCCTTGCGGAACACGTTGAGGAACGTCAGCATCTCGGGCTGCTTCGCGCCCGCGACGAAGATGTCGCCGTCGCTTGCGAGCGCCGCGCACGCCCACGATGCGGCCTCATTGCGGTCGAAGATGCAGCGGTGGTCGTAGCCACGCAGCGAGTCGACGCCCTCGATGAAGATGACGCGGTTGGGCTCGTAGGAGATGATGGCGCCCATCTTCTGCAGCACCGCGATCAG
>JASGEE010000125.1:0-7803 GCA_047606715.1 Microbacterium sp. | reverse complement strand
CGTACGACTCGAACGCCTCGCACACCTGCAGCGCGAGCTCGCGGGTCGGGGCGAGCACGAGCGCCTGCGGCGTCTTCTGCGACAGGTCGAGGTGCGAGAGGATCGGCAGCGCGAACGCCGCCGTCTTTCCCGTGCCGGTCTGAGCGGTGCCGAGCACGTCGCGTCCGGCCAGCAGCGGCGGGATCGTCGCGGCCTGGATCGCCGACGGCGTCTCGTAGCCCACGTCCTTCAGCGCCTTGAGGACCGCCTGCTCGAGCCCGAGGCCGGCGAAGGTCGGCGGAGCATCCGCGAGGCTGGCATCGGGCTCGGGCGCGTCGGTCGTCATCCCCTCACGCTAGTGGATGCCTGCCGCCCGCCCGCGGGCGGCAGGGGATCGCGCCGCGTCAGGACGCCGCGGCCTGCTGACGCGCCCGTCGCGCCCGCTGGCGCCCTCCGGCCCAACGGGCAAAGGCCGCGCCGTCGGGGATGCGGGCCAGCACGGGCCCCGTGACGATCGTGATGAGCACGTACGCCGTCGCGAGCGCCGCGAGCGAGCGATCGGCGCCGGACGTGACCGCAAGCCCCGCGATGACGATGGAGAACTCACCGCGCGGCAGCAGCGCGACCCCGGCACGCCAGCGGCCCGCCTCACCGACGCCGGCGCGCCGCGCCGCGAAGTATCCGGTGATGACCTTGGTCGCCATCGTGACGACGGCCAGCGCGAGCGCCGGCAGCAGCATCGGCACGAGGTCGGCCGGGTCGGTGGACAGCCCGAAGAACAGGAAGAACAGCGCGGCGAACAGATCGCGCAACGGGGCGAGCAGCTTCTCCGACCGCACGGCCGTGCGCCCCGAGATCGCGATGCCGACGAGGAACGCGCCGACGGCCGCCGACACCTTGACCTCCGAGGCCGCCCCGGCGATCAGCAGCGCGATCCCCAGCACCGACAGCAGCAGCACCTGGTCGTCCTTCGACCAGAGCAGGCGCGATGCGAGCCGGCCGTGCCGGAAGGCGAGGTAGAGGATCAGTGCGACCGACGCGAGCGCGATCACCACGGTCACCGTCGCCGGACCCAGTTCGAGCCCGACGAGCACCGCGGTGAGCACCGGCAGGTAGAAGGCCATCGCGAGATCCTCGATCACCAGGATCGACAGGATCACCGGGGTTTCACGGTTCGTGATGCGCCCGAGATCATGCAGCACCTGGGCGATGACCCCCGACGACGACACCCACGTGATGCCGGCCAGAGCGAGCGCCGCCACCGGGCCCCACCCCAGCACGAGCGCCATCGCGGCGCCCGGCAGCGCGTTGAGCACCATGTCGATCAGGCCCGCGTACTGCGAGGAGCGGAGGTTGCCGAACAGCTCGCGAGCGTTGTACTCCAGCCCCATCATGAGCAGCAGGAGGATGACACCGATCTCGGAGCCGACCTCGATGAACGCCTCGCTCTTGTCGAACGGGATCAGACCGCCGTGGCCGAACGCGAGGCCGCCGATGAGGATCAGCGGAATCGGCGAGATGCCGACGCGAAGCGCCAACCGTCCGGCCAGCGCGATGCCGAAAAGGAGCGCACCGATCTCGATGAGATCCAGCGCTCCTCCCTCCATCTCAGCCTCCGTTGATGATTCGTACGAGTTTGTCCAGTCCCTCACGGGTGCCGACCGCGATGAGCGCATCGCCGGCCTCGAGCCGGTCGGCCGGCTCCGGTGCCGGCAGCACACCGTGCTCGCGCACCAGTGCGACGATCGAGCAGCGCGTCAACGTGCGCGCACGGGTATCACCCAGCGTACGGCCAACATAGGGAGAGTCGGCGCGCACCGGGATCTGCTCCATGTACACCCCGGCCAGCTGCTCGCTCAGCCCGGCCACCTGCGTGAGGATCACCGATCCACCGAGAACTTCAGCCAGAGCGACGGCCTCGTCGTCGCTGAGTTCGATCGTCTCGGCGGCGCGATCCGGATCGTTGTCGTCGGCGATGGCGAGCTCGCGTTCACCGTCACGGTAGTTGACGATCGAGAGCCGGCGGCCACCCGAGGTGAGGATGTCGTGACGAACCCCGATTCCGGGCAGTTCGGCACGCTCGACATGCACTGACATGCGAATATCATGGCACCCTTCGCAGATCTCCCGTACCGTGAACCGCGTGAGCGGAACCGATGCGCCGAAGCCTCCGTCCCCGAATCTTGCGACCGCAGCGCTGCGGGCCGACCCGGACGATCTGCCCGTGGCGCGCCGGCAGGTCTTCTCGTGGGCACTGTGGGACTGGGCCACCCAGCCCTTCAATTCCGTCATCCTGACCTTCGTCTGGGTGTCGCTGTATCTCGTCTCCGACGCCTTCCTCCCGGATGCCGTGGCTGGGCAGAACGCCGACGGCACGCTGGTCTGCTCGCGCGCGACGGATGCCGCAACCGACTACTGCCGGGGGCTGTCCGAGCTCTCCGCGGCGTACGGGTGGGTCTCGTTCGCGGCCGGCATCCTGATCCTGCTGCTCGCCCCCGTGCTCGGGCAGCGCGCCGACGCGCGCGGCAACAAGAAACGCTGGGTCGTGGGGGCGACCGCCGTGCTCGCCGTGGCGCAGTTCGCGCTGTTCTTCGTCTACGCCGAGCCGCAGTTCTTCTGGTTCGGCGCCGCGGTCGTCGCCCTGGGCTCGGTCGTCTCGGAGATAGCCGGCGTCAACTACAACGCGATGCTCGTGCAGGTCTCCACCCCGAAGACGATCGGCCGCGTCAGCGGCCTCGGCTGGGGACTCGGATACATCGGCGGCATCCTGGCGCTCGTGGTCGTGGTCGCCCTCAACGCACTGGACTGGTTCGGTCTCGACGTCTCGGGCGGTCTCGCCTACCGGCTGATCGCGGTCGGCGCCGCCGTCTGGACCGTCGTGTTCGCCCTCCCGTTCCTGTTCAACGTTCCCGAAACACCGTCGCGTGACGACCGGGATCACGTCGGGTTCTTCGCCAGCTACGCCGTGCTCGTGCGCGATATCGCCGGGCTGTTCCGTGAGCACCGGTCGACGTTCTGGTTCCTCATCGCCAGCGCCTTCTACCGCGACGGGCTGGCCGGGGTCTTCGCCTTCGGCGGTGTGCTGGCGGCCGTGTCGTTCGGCTTCTCGGCGAACGAGGTGATCATGTTCGGCATCGCGCTCAATCTCGTCGCCGGGATCTCCACGATCGCCTCGGGGCGCCTCGACGACCGGTTCGGCGCGCGCGCGGTGATCGTCACCGCGCTGGCGATCCTCATCGCGAGCGCCCTGTTCGTCTTCCTCGCGCGCGATGGCGGCAAGGCGGTGTTCTGGATCGGCGGCATCGTCCTGTCCGCCGCGGTCGGACCCGCCCAGGCGTCGAGTCGTTCGCTGCTGGCGCGCGTGACACCGCGGAGCATGCAGGGCGAGGTGTTCGGCCTCTACGCCACGACGGGACGCGTGATGAGCTTCCTCTCCCCCCTGCTGTGGGCGCTGTTCATCGGGTGGTTCGGGGCGACGCACTACGGCATCCTGGGGATCGCGATCATCCTCGCGGTCGGCCTGGTGCTGCTGCTGTTCGTCAGACTGCCGCGACACGAGCGGGTGTCGTAGCGGGCGGCGCGGCGCCTGTCAGCCGGTCGGCCAGCCGGCGGCGAGCTTGGTGAGCAAGCGGGCCAACTCGGCGCGCTCCTGCGGATCGAACCCGGCGAGCGCTCGGGACAGGTGTTCCCGACGCTGCCCGCGGAACCCGCGTGCGAGCTGCGCACCGGCATCGGTGAGAGCGACGCGCGTACGGCGGGCGTCGTCGGGGTCCGCCTCGCGGCGGACGAGACCGAGGTCGACGGCCTGCTGGATCAGGCGCGATGCGCGCGGCTGATCGACGCCGATCGCGTCGGCGACCTCGCTGACGGTGAGCGGGTGGGTTGCCCCCGCCAGCGCCTCGAGCAACCGCATCCGCGCGGGGGCCCCCAGGCGCCCGCCGTCAGCGCCGAGACCGCCGGGGGTGCCCCAGGCGCCGCCCGCGGAGTTGCCGGCGGAATCGTCACCGGCATCACCGGCGGTCTCGCCCCGGGGCCTGCTCCGACTGGCGGCGTCATGCCTGCGGTCGGCGCCCTCGTGATGAGCACCGTGATGAGCACCGTGGCGACCGGGTCCGAATCCTCGCCCACCGCCCGGTCCGAACGGTCCACCGGAACCGAAGGGCGCACCGGGTCCGCCCCGCCAGCCGGGGCCTCTGCCGCGCCCTCGAAGAGCGGAGAGCGCCGCGGCGATGGCGTCGAGGTCGCCGTGGTCTTCGGGGGCGTTGTCGGGGGCGGCATCCGTCATGCCCCAAATTTACATGCTTGTTGACATGTTCCGCATTCGCATGTCATACTGCATATACATGCTCATTGACATAGATAGTGTGGCGCGGCCGAGACAGACGGTCGAGAGCCGCACCGATGAAAGGACTTCTCATGAATACCGAGAACACCACAGACAACACCGATGAAACCCGGCCCCGACCGTTCGGATTCTGGCTGCGCACGGTCGATCACCTGCTCGCGCGGGAGTTCGAGACCGCGTTCGAGGCGGAGGGCATCACGCGTCGCGACTGGCGCCTGCTGAACCTGCTCGACGATGCGCCCGAACGGGCGGGGCGCGTGCCCGGCCACAAGCTGCGCCGGCTCGCGGAGCGCGGTTGGATCGCCGAGACCGACGGCGCCTGGACGCTCACCGAAGCGGGGCGCGCCGCGAAGGAACGCCTGGCACACGTCGCCGACGGCATCCGGGCCCGCGTTTCCGGCACCGTCTCGGACGAGGACTTCGCCACGACGATGGCGACCCTCGAAGCGATCGCTCACGAGCTGGGCTGGGACCCGTCCGAGCGGATGCCGCGCAGCTTCGCGCCGGGATCCCGGCGCGGGTTCGGGCGGGGCTTCGGGCCGGGCCACCGCGAGGACTTCGGCCCGGGCGAGGACTCCACCCCGCACGACCGCGGCTTCCGCGGAGGCTTCGGCGGGCACCGCCCCCACTTTGGCGCGGGCTTCGGCGCGGCATCCGACCACCGCGGACACGCGTTCGGCCCCGGCGATCAGCCCTGCCACCCGCATCCGCACCGCACCCACGCGCGCGGCGACCGCGCCGAGCGCACCCAGCGGGCCTACGAGCGCGGGTTCGACGCCGGCTTCGCCCGCGGGCGCGAGGCGCACGGCGCCTGAGCCGCGCGCCGCATCGCCACGTCAGCGTCCGCGGGCCCCGGCATCGGTCGTGCCGACATCGGTGCGGTGGAAGTTCTGGAACGACCGGGATGCCGTCGGCCCGCGCTGACCGTGGTAGCGGTTGAGATACGGTCCCGTGCCGTACGGGTTCTCGGCCGCCGACGACAGGCGGAAGAAGCACAGCTGCCCGATCTTCATGCCCGGCCACAGCTTGATCGGCAGTGTCGCGACGTTCGAGAGCTCGAGGGTGACGTGGCCAGAGAAGCCCGGATCGATGAATCCGGCGGTGGAGTGCGTCAGCAGCCCGAGCCGACCGAGCGAAGACTTGCCCTCCAGCCGCGCCGCGATGTCGTCGGGCAGGGTGATCTGCTCGAACGTCGATCCGAGGACGAACTCTCCCGGGTGCAGGATGAACGGCTCGTCGGGCGCGACCTCGATGAGGTGCGTCAGGTCGGGCTGGTCTTCGGCGGGGTCGATGAAGGGGTATTTGTGGTTGTCGAACAGCCGGAAATAGCGGTCCAGGCGCACATCGACGCTGGAGGGCTGGACCATCGCCGCATCCCAGGGGTCGAGGCCGACCCGTCCGGCGGAGATCTCGGCACGGATGTCGCGGTCGCTGAGCAGCACGCCGTCAGCCTACTGCCGCCGGTACGCTGAGGGCATGTCGGCCCCGACCTCCGCCACGCCGTGGCATCCCCTGACGCCGGTCGAGGTCGCCGGCCTGCTCAGCACGACGGATGCCCGCTGGTGGCTGTCCGGCGGAGCCGCGCTCGACCGTTGGCTGGGCGCGCCGATCCGTGAGCGCGTCAACATCGACGTGAGCACGACCCGCAGCCACCTACCCACCCTCATCACCGCGCTCCCCACCGGATACACCGCGTGGGTCAGCCCCGGATCCGGCGACGCCGCCACGGGGAGCGCGAGCCGCCACGCGGTGTCCCAGCCGCCAGGCTATGGGCGCACGAATCCTGGCGGCTCGCACGCAGGCTGGCGGCTCGCGCAAGTGGTTGAGGCTGACGCCGACGTGCAGCGGGTGCACATCCTCCGCGACGCCGACGAGGCGTGGGTGCTGCAGGTCAATGTCGAGGACGGTGTCGACCGGGCGTGGCTGTATCTGCGCGATCCGCGCCTGCAGCTGCCGTGGGATGCCGCCGTGCTGAACCTCGACGGCATCCCCACCGGCGCGCCCGAGGTGCAGCTGGTCTGGAAGGCGCTGCGCCCCCGCCCCGAAGACGAGATCGACAAGGATGCCGTGCTGCCGAAACTCCCCGAAGCGGCGCGGGCGTGGTGGGAGAAGGCGATCTTGTCGATCCACCCGCACTCGACGTGGTCGATCCACGTGCGCAGCCCCTTCGCACCCGCCAAGGCGAGCTGGAACCGTTCGCGACGGTCGTAGCCGGCCTCACCCGGCCGGCATCCGGTATTCGTCGGAGGCGATCGCGTCGAGCACGAGCGCGCGGAACCACTCCTGCGCCGGGGTCAGGCTCGCCTCACGGCGCGTGTACAGCGTGACCGGTGTGCTCGCGCCGCGCCAGGGCAGATCGGCGATGCGCAGTCCGGGGAACCAGCCGCAGAACACCTCCGCGACGTGGCGGGGCAGCAGAGCGACGAGGTCGGTCGCCTCCAGCACCGCCGGCACGGTCGCGTACTCCTCCACGGTGAGGGCGACCTCGGACATCAGAGCGTGATCGGCCAACAACTGCAGGGGGAACACGTGCCCGCCGCGCGCCGAGACGCGCACGAACTTCCGCCCGGCGAACATCGTCGGGCCCGTCTCCGGCAGCGGATGCGCCCCCGACGACAGCGCGACGTATTCGACACCGCGGACCCCCGCGCTCCACAGTCCGTCGGCGTGCAGCGGCGACACGGTCACCGCGAGGTCGATCGTGCCGCGGATCAGGCCGTCTTCGACCTGGTCGGCATCCAGCCGCTCCACCCGCAGGTGGGGATGGGCGGCCTCGCGTGCGAGCGCCGCCATGATCGGCGGCAGGAACGTCTGCTCGCCGATCGAGGTGAGCCCGAGCACGAGCTCACCGCTGAATTCCTTCGGCGAGAACTCGCCGGGCGCGCCGACGGCCGCGTCGATCTGCGCGAGAGCGGCGTGCAGGGGGCCGAACAGCTCGGTCGCGCGCGTGGTCGGCACCATCACGTGCCCCTCGCGACGGAACAGGTCATCGCCGAAGCGCTGCCGCAGCCGCGACAGCGTGTAGCTGACGGTCGGCTGGGTGACATGCAGCCGCTCGGCGGCCTGGGTGAGGCTGCGCAGCTCGTAGAGCACGACGAAGGTGCGCAGCGCGTTCAGGTCGGCCATCGGCATCTATAGATGCTATCGATGGATACCTCATCATCAATCTATTGGACCGCAGCTTTCACCCGGCCTACTCTCGAAAGCAGCCACCACGACAGTTCAAGGACGACACCCGGTGATCATCGACATTCACGGTCACTACACGACCGCACCCGCACAGCTCGGCGCCTGGCGCGATCTGCAGATCTCCTTCGCCGACGGCCAGGGCTCGGCGCCCGATCCCGCCGCGCTGCACATCAGCGACGACGACATCCGCGAGACGATCGAGCAGAACCAGCTGCGCCTCATGAACGATCGCGGCAGCGACCTCACGGTCTTCAGCCCGCGCGCCTCGTTCATGGCGCATCACATCGGCG
>JASGEE010000124.1:0-6489 GCA_047606715.1 Microbacterium sp. | reverse complement strand
TTGAACTTGCCGCTGCGACCCACCTCGAACTGCATCGACAGGAAGATCGAGTTCGACCAGTCGATCTCGTGATCGGCGATGTTGGTGGAGACGAGGTCGGCGGGAATCGTGTACCAGTAGATGCACTCCTCCCCCGCGTACTCGCGCACCTTCGCCTTGGGGAAGTCGACCACCATGTCGAGCTCGCCGATGCGGAACCGCACGTTGCCACCCACGCCGAGCCGGATCGTGCGCGCGCGACGCAGCAGCGGCTCCCACCACGCCTTGATCGCGGCGAGCATCTCCTCTGGCGCGAGGACGGGTGCCCGGCGGGCTTCCTCGGCAGCGACCTCGGCCTGGCGGCTGTCGCGCTGCTGCACCAGGTACGCCCACTTGTCGTCGAAGATCCGGTCGATCTCCTCGGTCGTGTACAGCGTCTGCGTCACGCTCAACTCGCCGCGGTCGAGGTCGACCTGCGTGCCGGGCACGAACTCGTACCCCTTCTGCGCGGGCCGCACCCCGCTCATGTGCGCGAGGAACTGCCGCTGATCGGTGAAGATCGAGTCGTCCTGAAGCCCGTGGCCGTTGTAGCGGAACAGCTCTTCGCGCAGGAACATCGGCGGGCCGGCCATCGGGAAGACGTGCTCGGCGTCCACCTTCTCGATGTAGTACATCGCACGCTTGTTCTGCGCGTCGCGCTTGAGCTGGGCGAAGTTGCGCTTGGCATCCTGCGGCAAGTCGTACACCATCGGCCACCAGATCGCACCGCTGACCTGAGTGAAATACGCGTCGGGCTTCGAGAACGACAGCAGCTTCTCCAGATCGAGCGGGTGCGCGTCGTTCTGATTGAGGATCGACGCGGTGCCGTCGTCGACGCTCAGCGACGAGTCCCCGATCGGGCCGTCGCTGGGGGCCCGCAACGGCGTCACCATGATCTTCAGCCCGTTCTCGTACTCGAGCACCTCACCCGGCTGCGTGTAGACGATGTTCTCGTACCCGAGCGCGCGCAGGTCGACCTCGAGGTCGTCGGTCGGATAGGCCGGCAACAGCACGCGAGTGTCCTTCGGGACGTAGCGTTCCAGCAGCGCAGGATCGAAGTGGTCGCGGTGCCGATGCGACACGTAGAGGAAATCGGCTTTGCCGAACCGCTCCCAGTCGAGAGCGCGGTTGTCGGGGAACGGGAACCACGAGCCGAAAAAGCTCGGGCCCAGCACCGGATCACACAGGATGCTCCCTCCGGTCGTCTCGATGAACATACCGGCATGGCCGAGGCCTGTGATGCGCATGAAAACCTCCAGGTCGAACAGTCTGCGAGTCTACGCGGGCCGCCGCGGTGAGCCCGCGCGCTGCGCCGGGCACATCCGCGCGATGTCTCAGAGGCTCGGCCGATCAGGCCGTGCGGGCGACGCGCGCGAGAACCCCGTGCACGAACGCGCCCGAGTCGTCGGTGGAGAACTCCTTCGCGAGCTCCACGGCCTCATCGATCGCGACGGCTGTGGGCACCTCTTCGTTGTGCAGCAGCTCCCACACCGCGATCCGCAGGATCGCGCGATCGACCGCCGGCATCCGGTCAAGCTTCCAGTCGCGTGCGTGCGTGACGATCTGCTCGTCGATCTCTTCGCGGTTGTCGATGACGCCGTCGACGATCTCGCGCGCGTAGAGCCAGGAGGCTTCACGCGCCGGCTCGCTGGCGGCGCGCCCTGCCTCGGCGGCGAGAGTCACCGCGAGCTCGTCACCGCGGACGTCGGCTTGGAAGAGGATGTCGAGGGCGCGCTTGCGCGCCTTGGAGCGAGCGCTCATGGGAAGCGACTGCTCAGCTCACACGGCCGAGGTAGTCGCCCGTGCGGGTGTCGACCTTGACCTTGGTGCCGGTCTCCAGGAACAGCGGCACCTGGATCTCGTAGCCCGTCTCGACGGTCGCGGGCTTCGTTCCCGCCGACGAGCGGTCGCCCTGCAGGCCCGGCTCGGTGTAGGTGATCTCCAGCACGACCGAGGCCGGCAGCTCGACGTACAGCGGGTTGCCGTTGTTGAGGGCGATCTGCACCTGCTGGTTCTCCAGGAGGAAGTTGGCGGCATCGCCCACGGTCGCAGCCCCGACCGTGAGCTGGTCGTAGTCGGCGACGTCCATGAAGACGAAGCTCTCGCCGTCGTTGTACAGGTAGGTGAAGTCTCGGCGGTCGACGTTCTCGATCTCGATCTTCGCGCCGGCGTTGAAGGTGCGGTCGACGACCTTGCCGCTGAGGACGTTCTTGAGCTTCGTGCGCACGAATGCGCCGCCCTTGCCGGGCTTGACGTGCTGGAACTCAACGACGCTCCAGAGCTGACCGTCGATCGAGAGGACGACGCCGTTGCGGATGTCTGCGGTGGATGCCATGAGTGTGGAGGTTCCGTTCGTGTGATCGATGGCCGAGCGGCCAAGGGTCGATTCTACGCGATCGCGCAGCTCACGCCGCGGGCGCGCCGTCGATGAGATCGATCAGCAGACCCGTCGCCCGTCCATAGCCGGCGACGCCCTCGCCGATCACGTGCACGAGCGCGACGTCGTGCACGTAGGAGAAGTGGCGGAACTGCTCGCGCGTGTAGACGTCGGAGATGTGCACCTCGGCGACCGGGAGCGAGATGCCCGACAGCGCGTCGCGCAGCACGACGGAGGTGTGGGTGAGCCCGCCGGGGTTGATGACGACTCCGGCGCACGTCGTGCGAGACGCGTGGATCGCGTCGATGAGCACACCCTCGTGGTTGCTCTGGACGGCCGTCACCTCGTAACCGCGCGCGGCGGCGGCATCGGTCACGATGCGCTCGACGTCGGCGAGGGTCTCGTGACCGTAGACGGTCGGCTCTCGGATGCCCAGGAGGTTCAGATTCGGACCGTTGACGAGGAGCAGGCGGCGGGGTGCGGTCACGTCAGCACCCTATCGCCCGGAATTCTGTCAGTCGCCGAAGAAGGGCGATTTGCCCAGAACAGGACGATTGCCGAGAAATCCTCCTGTGCTCGGCAGATCTCCTGCGTTCTGGCGATCGAGGACACGCCCTACACTGGCGGGCATGCCCGGCATCCATCACGTAGAGCTCTGGGTCGCGGACCTCGACCAGACCCAGCTTCAGTGGGGGTGGCTGCTCGACAGACTCGGGTTCACCCTGGTCGGCGAGTGGCCCGGCGGCTTCTCCTGGGCGGCAGGCGGCGCGTACGTGACCTTCACGACGTCCCCGAATCTCCTGGCTTCGCCCCACGATCGCCGACGCCCAGGGCTGAACCACCTCGCCTTTCACGGCGGGACGGCCGCCGAGGTCGACGCGATCATGATCGAGGCACCCGATCGCGGATGGATGCCGCTGTACCACGACCGCTATCCGCACGCCGGCGGACCCGACCACTACGCGGGCTGGCTCGAGAACGAGGCCGGCTTCAAGGCAGAGATCGTCGCGGACTGAGCGCCGCTTCTGCCGAGAAGAGGAGAACTGCGGAGAACAGGACGGATGCCGAGAAAATCTCCTGCGCTCGGCAGATCTCCTGCGCTCAGGCGTGCGCAGCAGGCCGATGTCGCGACGCGGCCTGCGCCGTGAGCCGCACCGGTGCGTTGCCCGCGCCGAAGCCCGCATAGCCGTCGCGGCGCTCGACGAACTCGAAGAACACGCGGCCGATGGTGCCGGTGTAGAACTGCAGATACTCCCCCTCGCCGTCGCGGTCGTACACGATGCCGAGCGCCCGCAGCTCGGCGACGAAGGCGGCGTCGAGGCCGAACCGTGCGGCGAGGTCTTCGTAGTAGTTGCCGGGGATCGCCAGCAGCGCCAGCCCGCGCTCGCGCGCGGTGCGGGCGAGCGCCCGCACGTCCGTGCACGCGAAGGCGACGTGCTGGGCCGCACGCGCTGCGCCGCGCTCGGCGACGATCGCCGGGGCGACGTTGAGGGGCAGTCGCACCTCACCCGCGCTCATGACGTGGCTCTGAACGAGACCCGAGGGGCTTGCCACCTCGGTCGACGAGACCGATTCGAGCGACAGCACCGAGGTGTAGAAGAGCACCGATTCCTCCAGCACCTGCCACGGCAGTGCGAGGCTGACGTGATCGATCGCGGTGACGGTGGATGCCGCCGACTCGGTGCCGTCCTCGAACTCGGCCGTCCACGCGGGCTCGCCGCCGGCATCCTCGCCCGGGACGAGCTCGGCCCAGTAGACCTCGGTCCCGTCGGGGGCGACGGCCGCCTCGAGATGCTGTTCCGACGCGTACGTCCGACGGTACGCGAACGCGGTGCCGAGCTCACGCGCCCGCGCCGTGGTGGCTGAGGCGTCGGGCACCACGAAGCCTGCCGCGGCCACGTGCGGGTCTTCGCCGTAGGCGTTCTGTTCGTTGAGCACGACGCGCGCAGAGCCCGCGCTCCACAGCGTCACCGGCTTGGTGCGATGCCGTCCCCGCGCAGTGAACCCCGCCTGCGCGAGCACCGCTTCGACCCCGGACGTATCGGCCGCCTTGACCTCGACGAAGTCGAAGGCGGTCGGCGCGGCGGCTTCGGTCAGCCGGGTCAGGCCCGCGTCGGGCAGCACGCGCGCGACGGCATCTTCGAGCCACGCGAGCGAGCGGCGCGCGTGCACGGCGGTGGCGGCGGCATCCGTCTGCCGGAATGTGTCGTTGAACACTTCGAGCGACAACGGACCGCTATAGCCCGCGCGCACGACATGCGTCACGAACGATGTCAGATCGAAACTGCCCTCGCCGGGGAACAGGCGGTGGTGACGGCTCCACGACAGCACGTCGAGCGACATCGCCGGTGCGTCGGCGAGCTGGAGGAAGAAGATGCGGTCGGCGGGAATGTCCTCGATGGCGGCCGGATCGTGCCCCCGCGAGAGGATGTGGAACGAGTCGAGACACACGCCGACGGCGGGGTGATCGGCGAGTTGGACGATCCGCCAGGCGCGTCGGTAGTCGTCGACGAAGCGTCCCCAAGCGAGCGCCTCGAAGGCGATGCGCACTCCGTACCGCGCGGCGAGGTCGCCGAGGCGGCTTAGCTGACTCGCGCTGACCTCGTCGTCGTCGACCGTCGCCGTGGCGACGTTGCTGCAGCACAGCACGAGTGTCATGCCCAGGCGCTGCATGAGGGCGAACTTGGCTTCGGCGCGCCGAAGCACATCGGCGAACAGCGCCTGTGACACCCCTTCGACATCGCGCATCGGCTGGTAGAGGTCGAGGCTCAACCCCAGCCGCGCCGCGAGGGCACGGATCTCCTCCGGGCTCTCGGGAGCGGCCACGAGATCGGGCTCGAAGATCTCGACCCCGTCGAAACCGGCGTCCGCACACGCGTGCAGCTTTTCGACGAGCGTTCCGCTCAGGCACACGGTTGCGATCGACGTTCTCACGCCGCTGAATGTACCAGGCGGTACATTGCAGCGGAACGGCGGGGTTCGCGCGCGGGATATCCTTGCCGCGTGGTCAGTCAGCAGCGCGATCCCGAGCGCACCCGCGCCGAACTGCTCGCGGTGGCGACCGAGGTCTTCGCCGAGGACGGATTCTCGGGGGCGCGCGTCGACGTGATCGCCGAGCGCACCCGCACGACCAAGCGCATGATCTACTACTACTTCGGCAGCAAGGAGCAGCTGTACCTGGCTGTGCTGGAGGACGCCTACCGCGGCATCCGCGAGGCGGAGAGCGTCATCGACGTCTCCCATTCCGACCCCGTCGCCGCAATGCGTCAGCTTGCCGAGCTGACTTTCGACCACCACGTCACACACGACGGGTTTATCCGGCTCGTGGCGATCGAGAACATCCACCGTGGTGAGTTCATCCGCCGCATCGATGCGCTGCGCGCGCTCTCACAACCGGCGCGCAGTCGGATCGAGGAGATCCTCCGTCGGGGCCGCGATCGGGGTGTGTTCCGCGATGACGTCGACGCACTCGATGTCCATCTGCTCATCAGCGCCTACTGCGTCTTCCAGGTCGCCAACAAGTACACGTTCGGCTACCTCTTCGATGTCGACCTCGATGCCCCCGATCGCCGCAGCCGGCTGCGCGCGATGATCGGCGACGTGGTCGTGGCCTGGCTGCAGACGCGCTGACGCGACCCGCTCAGCGGCGCTCCCGAAGGAGCGCGCGGAAGTCGGCGAGCACCTCATCGGCCGCGCGAGCGCAGGCATCCGACACCGAGACGAAGCTCAAGAACCCGTGATCGAGCGTGGGGAAAGCGTGGACGCGGTGCGGCACGCCGAGCTCGCGCAGGCGCGCCGCGAAGGCCACGTTGTCGTCGGCGAGGAAGTCGTGCGCGCCGGTGGCGAGAACGATGGGCGGTGCGCCGGCCAGCGCCGCGGCGCGCACGGGCGACACGCGCGGGTTGGTCAGCTGGGCGAGGCGACCTCCCAGGTACCAGCGCTCGACGACGCCCGGCGATCCGGCGGCCAGGTCTGTCGGCGGGTAGAAGAGCAACTGCGCGGCCACCGGCACTGCGCACTCGAGCGCGGCCGCGAGGGCGAGATTGCCCCCGGCGCTGTCGGCGGCGGCAGCGACGCGACCGGGGGCCGCGCCG
>JASGEE010000123.1:0-6436 GCA_047606715.1 Microbacterium sp. | reverse complement strand
TTGCAGCCGCCGGTGTCCACGCCCACGGCGCGGATGATGTCGATGCCGATGTCGCGCAGCTTCTGGTACTCCCGGTCGGTCAGCGTCAGCGCGGGGGCGACCGTGATCGAGTCGCCCGTGTGCACGCCGACGGGGTCGATGTTCTCGATCGAGCAGACGACGACCGTGTTGTCGGCCGTGTCGCGCATGAGCTCGAGTTCGTACTCCTTCCACCCGAGGATCGACTCCTCCAACAGCACCTCGGTCGTCGGCGAGTCGCGCAGGCCCGCGCCGCCGATGCGCCGCAGGTCCTCCTCGTCGTACGCGAAGCCCGAGCCGAGAC
This sequence comes from Microbacterium sp., assembly GCA_047606715.1. Lineage (GTDB taxonomy): Bacteria > Actinomycetota > Actinomycetes > Actinomycetales > Microbacteriaceae > Microbacterium. Next base: position 6,114 of record JASGEE010000123.1, on the reverse strand, counting down.
CGCCCATGGTGAAGGACGGCCGCACGACGAGCGGATAGCCGAGCTCGGCGGCGCCGGCGAGCAGGTCGTCCATCGTGTGCGCGATCACGCTGCGCGCGACATCCGCTCCCGCGTCGAGCACGAGCTGCTTGAAGATCTGACGGTCCTCGCCCTTGCGGATCGCGTCGACCTTCGCGCCGATCAGCTCGACGCCGTAGCGGTCGAGGATGCCCTGCTCGTGCAGCGCCATCGCGGCGTTCAGCGCCGTCTGCCCGCCGAGGGTCGGCAGGATCGCATCGGGCTTCTCCTTCGCGATGATCGTCTCGATCACTTCGGGGGTGATCGGCTCGATGTAGGTCGCGTCGGCGAAGTCGGGGTCGGTCATGATCGTCGCCGGATTGGAGTTGACGAGGATGACCCGCACGCCCTCTTCGCGGAGGACCCGGCAGGCCTGCGTGCCCGAATAGTCGAACTCGCACGCCTGGCCGATGACGATCGGGCCGGAGCCGATGACGAGGACGCTGGTGATGTCGTCGCGCTTGGGCATTACTTGCTGGCCTCCTGGGTCGCGACCACGAGGTCGCGGAAGCGATCGAAAAGGTAGCTCGCGTCGTGCGGGCCGGCGGCGGCTTCGGGGTGGTACTGCACGCTGAAGGCGGGGATGTCCAGCGCGCGCAGCCCCTCCACGACGTTGTCGTTGAGGCCGATGTGGCTGACCTCGACACGTCCGTAGCCGTTCGGGCTCAGGATCTCGCCCTCGAGCGGCGCGTCGACGGCGAAGCCGTGGTTGTGCGCGGTGATCTCCACGCGCCCCGTCTGCTTGTCGAGCACGGGCTGATTGATGCCGCGGTGGCCGAACGGCAGCTTGTACGTGCCGAAGCCGAGCGCGCGGCCGAGCAGCTGATTGCCGAAGCAGATGCCGAAGAACGGCAGGCGCTCGTCGAGCACCTCGCGCAGCAGCGCGACGTGGTGGTCGGATGCCGCGGGGTCGCCCGGACCGTTGGAGTAGAACACCGCGACCGGGTCGATCGCGCGAACCTCGTCGATCGTCACGTCCTGCGGCAGCACGTGCACGTCGAAGCCGCGGGCGGCGAGGTTGTTGATCGTCGACTGCTTGACGCCGAGGTCGAGCACCGCGAGGTTCCCGATGCGCTCCCCCGTCGCGGGGGTGACCTGGACCTCGGGGACGGAGACGTCCGCCGAGAGGTTGAGCCCCGCCATCTGCGGTGCGTCGCGGACGATGCGCAGCTGCTCGTCGGCGGCAAGCCCCGCCGCCTCACCGGAGAAGATGCCGCCGCGCATCGAGCCGGCCGAACGCAGCACCCGCGTGATCTGGCGGGTGTCGATGCCGCTGATCCCGACGATGCCGTCGGCGACGAGAGCGTCGTCGAGCGACTGCTCGGCGCGCCAGTTCGACACGACGCGCGAGGGATCGCGCACGATGTAGCCGGCGACCCAGATGCGACGCGACTCGGGGTCTTCGCCGTTCATGCCGGTGTTGCCGATGTGCGGGGCGGTCTGCAGCACGATCTGACCGGCGTAGGAGGGGTCGGTCAGGGTCTCCTGGTAGCCGGTCATCCCGGTCGCGAAGACGACTTCGCCGAGCGTGGTGCCGCGGGCGCCGTAGGCGCGTCCCGCGTGGCGGCTGCCGTCTTCGAGGACGAGGACGGCGGGGTCGAGCGTGAACGTCATGAACCGGCTCCCGTGGGTGTGGTCGAGGTGCGGGGCAGGATCGCCGTGACCGCATCGCGCAGAGCGCGGGCCGAGCCGTCCTGAGGGCGGAAATAGGTGTCGACGAGTCGATCGCCGGCGCGCCAGGTGAGGCGGACGAGGCCACCCGGCTCGACGACGCGGTCGATCGCGACGTTCGCCAGTGTCACGCCGTCGATGCGGTCGAGGCCGAGCGACATCCGCGGTGCGCCGACGAGGTCGAGGGCGACGCCCGAATCGGTGACCGTCAGATCGGCGCGCGAGCGGAACGACAGCCCGCGGATCGCCAGACGCTCCAGCGGTTCGTCGTGGCGGGTCGTCGCGACGTAGAGGCCCTCGGAGCGCAGGCGCACCGCCGCATCCTCGGGGAGCTCTCCGAACGGCGCCGAGAACCCGGCATCGCGGCGCGCGCGCCGCAGCCACGCGATCACGCCGACCGTGATGAGCGCGATCACGACCGCGATCATCACCAGGAGCGCGCCTTCGCGGGTCATGATCCGCCCCGCGTGTTCACGGCGGAGGCGACGATGCCGTCGGCGACCGTCACGGCGCCCCGGAAGAAGGTCCACCGTACCTCGCCGGGCAGCTCGCGACCGACGTAGGGCGAGTTCACGCTGCGGCCCCGCAAGTCATCACGCGAGAAGGCGCGCACCGGCGCGGGGTCGTACAGGGTGAGGGATGCGGCGGCTCCCGCAACCAGCGGAGTGCCGGCGTCCTCGAGCCGGCCGATGCGGGCGGGCGCGGCCGACATCACCCGAGCCACGTCGTCCCACGTCAGCATCCCGGTATCGACGACGGCCTGCTGCACGACGCGCAGCGCCGACTCCAACCCGACCATGCCGTTGGCCGCCGCCTGCCACTCGCACGACTTCGCCTCGGCGGGGTGGGGGGCGTGATCGGTCGCGACGATGTCGATCGTGCCGTCGGCGAGTCCTTCGCGCACGGCTCGTACGTCTTCGTCGCGGCGCAGCGGCGGGTTGACCTTGAAGCGGGCGTCGTAGCCGCGCACGAGCTCTTCGGTCAGCAGCAGGTGGTGGGGGGTGACCTCGGCGGTGACGTTCACGCCGCGCTTCTTGGCCCACCGGATGATGTCGACCGATCCCGCCGTCGACAGGTGGCACACGTGCAGCCGCGAGCCGACGTGTTCGGCCAGCAGCACGTCACGGGCGATGATCGACTCCTCGGCGACGGCGGGCCAGCCGGCCAGGCCCAGCTCGGCCGACACGCGGCCCTCGTTCATCTGGGCGCCCTCGGTGAGCCGCGGGTCCTGCGCGTGCTGCGCGACGACGCCGTCGAAGGCCTTCACGTACTCCAGGGCACGCCGCATGATGAGCGGATCCCAGACGCACGAGCCGTCGTCGCTGAACACGCGCACCTTGGCTCGCGAGGATGCCATCGCGCCTAGCTCCGCGAGCCGCTCGCCCTTCTGGCCGACCGTGACGGCGCCGATCGGCTGCACGTGCACGTAGCCGGCGGCCTCGCCGAGGGCGAGTTCCTGCTCGACGACGCCGGCGGTGTCGGCGACCGGGGAGGTGTTCGGCATCGCGAACACGGTCGTGTAGCCGCCCGCGGCGGCCGCGCGGGAGCCGGAGAGGATCGTCTCGGAGGCCTCGTAGCCGGGCTCACGCAGGTGCGTGTGCAGGTCGACGAGACCGGGCAGCGCGATGAGTCCGTCGGCGTCGACCACGGTCGCCCCGGCGCGGCTGAGCCCGATGCCGACCTCGGCGATCACGCCGTTCTCGACGACCAGGTCGGCGGCGCCGCCGCCTGCCAGCTTCGCTGCGCGGATGACGGTCGTGCTCACGGGTTCTGCTCCTCTGCGTTCGTGGACCGCTCCCCCGCCAGGAGCAGGTAGAGCACCGCCATGCGCACCGAGACGCCGTTCGCAACCTGCTCGAGCACGGTCGATCGCACGGAATCCGCGGCATCGGCGGAGATCTCCAGTCCCCGGTTCATGGGTCCGGGGTGCATCACGATGCTACTCGGCCCGAGAGCGGCCAGGCGCGCGGCATCCAGGCCCCACCTGCGGGAATATTCCCGTTCAGTAGGGAAATATGCGGCATTCATGCGCTCCAGTTGGATGCGCAGCATCATGACGACGTCCGGCGCGAGGGCGATCGCCTCGTCGAGGTCGTACACGACCTTCGACAGGGGCCACGCCCCGTAGTTCTGCGGCAGGAGCGTCGGCGGGGCGACGAGGGTGACTGACGCCCCGAGCGTCGACAGCAGCCACACGTTCGAGCGCGCGACGCGCGAGTGCAGGATGTCGCCGACGATCGCGACGCGAAGGCCCGTCAGGTCGCGCCTCCGGCTGTCGTCGCCGAAGAACCGCTTGCGGATCGTGAAGGCGTCCAGCAGCGCCTGCGTGGGGTGCTCGTGCGTGCCGTCGCCGGCGTTGACGACGCCGGCGGTGATCCACCCGCTCGTGGCGAGCGTGTGCGGGGCGCCGGAGGCACCGTGGCGGATGACGACGGCATCCGCGCCCATCGCCTGCAGCGTCTGCGCCGTGTCCTGCAGCGACTCGCCCTTGCTGACGCTCGACCCCTTCGCGGAGAAGTTGATGACGTCGGCGCTCAGGCGCTTGGCGGCGGCCTCGAACGAGATGCGGGTGCGGGTGGAGTCTTCGAAGAAGAGGTTGACGACCGTCTTGCCGCGCAGAGTCGGGAGCTTGCGGACCTCGCGGGACTGGGTGTCGCGCATGTCCTCGGCGACGTCGAGGATGCGGATGGCGTCGGCGCGCGAGAGCGTCTGGGTGTCGAGCAGGTGCCTCATGCGGAGATCGTCACCTCGTCGATGCCGTCGGTCTCGGTCAGGTGCACGTTGACCCGCTCGGTGCGCGCGCTCGGCAGGTTCTTGCCGACGAAGTCGGGGCGGATCGGCAGTTCGCGGTGGCCGCGGTCTGCCAGGGCGGCCAGGCGCACGGCGGCTGGCCGCCCGATGTCGTTCAGGGCGTCGAGGGCGGCGCGGATGGACCGACCCGAGAACAACACGTCGTCGACGAGCACGACCGTCTTCCCGTCGATGCCGCCGCCCGGGATGTCGGTCGGATGCGGAGTGCGCGTGGGATTGCGGTGCAGATCGTCGCGGTACATCGTGACGTCGAGGGCGCCGACCGGCACCTCGCGTCCGGCGATGTCGCCCAGGAGGGCGCCGATACGCTCGGCGAGGATCACGCCCCGTGTGGGGATGCCGAGGAGGACGAGACCGTCGGGGCCCCTGTTGGACTCGAGGATCTCGTGCGAGATCCGAGTCAGGGCGCGCTCGATGTCGGCCGCGTGCAGAACGGTCCGGGTGGACTCGGTCGTGCTCATCCGCCGCTCCCTTCTCCGCCTCTCTGGACGGTGTTAAAGGTTGCTGTGGTTCCAGACCACCCTACCGGATCCGATCCGTGCCGTCAGGCTCCGAGCACGTCGAGCCCGCTCTGGCGGGCGGCGTCGGCGAGGCGACGGTCGAAGGTGGCGAGGGTCGCGCCGAGCGCGGTCGCCGTGGCGAGGACGTACGCGTCGGGCAGTTTGAGTCCCGTCTCGACGCGGATGCGCGCGACATTGACGGGCTCGTCGGGCATTGGCGAATGGCTGTCGATGCCGAGGCGGGCGATGTCGGCGAGGGCTTCGCGCTCACGCGATTCACGAATTGGCCAGACGAGCGTTTCGGCAATCGTGACGGGATGCAACACGAGATCGTCATCGGTATCCAGAACCTCGAACGCGCCACTTCTGTGCACATCCCCGGCCGCCCAATACGCGATCAGGACGCTCGCATCGAGGACGATCACTCGGGCCAGTCCTTCCGCAGCTCCTCCAGGTACCCCGGCGGATACGCGTACTTCCCCGCCGTCTCCGCCAGCACCCGGCGGCGCTCGGCGCGGCGCTCGGCGCGTTTGGCGGCGAGCGCTTCGATGCCGCGTTCCGCCAGCCGGGCGACCAGCTCGGACCGGGATGCGCCCGGCCACTCCTTCGCGGCGAGCTCGAGCCCGGCGGCGAGCTCGGGGGTCTGTGTCACCTGGATGCGCGGGAGTGTCGTGGTCATGTGGCGACTGTACCACTCGGATACCTGGTGGTACAGGTCCGCGCGCCGCGGGACAGGCCGCGAGCTCCGTCACCCCGTGGCGTCGACCGATGCGGTCTCGATGATGCGGGAGGCGCGGATGGTGTGCCCGGGGGTGGTCAGGCACTGGCCGGATGTCAGGTCCCACTTCCAGTCGTGGAGCGCGCAGGTGAGCACGCCGTCCTCGATCTTGCCGGTCTTGGTGAGGTCGGCGCGCAGGTGCGGGCAGCGGCGCTGCACGCTCCAGTCGCCGATCTCGGCATCCTCGGTCTGGTCGGACTGCTCCGCATACCAGTTCTCGACGTATTCGATGCGATCGCGCGACAGGCACTTCAGGAACGTCGTGAGGAACTCGTTGAACTTGCCGCTGCGACCCAC
>JASGEE010000122.1:0-25170 GCA_047606715.1 Microbacterium sp. | reverse complement strand
GCGCAACTGCACCTGCACGCGGGCCGCGGCGCGAGCCGACAGCGCCTCGCGCGCCCACAGCAACAGCGCGCGCGCCGCGACGACGGCGCACAGGAGCAGCAGGATGCCGGTGAGCTGCGCCTGCGGCATCCCATCGATCACCCCCGTGATCGCCCGCGTCAGCAGCCACGCGAACACGACGACGACGACCGTCTGGGCGACGCCGATCACGCCGATCGCGACGAAGAAGCCGCGCGAGGCCGTCGCGTATCGCAGCAGACGCGGATCGACCGGTCGCACGTGCGTCGGTGACGGGTCGGATGCCATGCTTCGATCCTGCCTTAGAGGTTCCGCCGTTGGCCCCAACGCGGTGCGCATAACTCAGGCTGTGCGCGTCGGTGTCTTCGCTTCTGCCGCGCAACGACGCGGTTCGTGGTCGGCGGCATCGGTGTTCAGCCTGAGTTACGCGCCGCCGCGCTGAACCGCTTTCACGGACACGACCCCGGTTCGACGCCCCGTCAGTGGGCGGGTACGGCCTCCGCCTTCTCGATCATCGAGCGGGTGACCCGCTTGCGGAACACCCAGTACGTCCACGCCTGGTAGGCGAGCACGAGCGGCAGGAAGACGAGCGCGGCCCAGCTCATGATCTCGAGGGTCATCTGCGTCGACGACGCGTTGTGGATCGTCAGGCTGTTCGCCGGGTCGTTCGAGGCCGGTAAGACGTACGGGAACAGCGCGAGCCACAGCGTCAGCACGGCGAAGACGATCGTGACGGCACCGGCCGCGAAGGCCCGCCCGTCACGGTCGGCCGCGTTGAAGGCGACGGATGCCAGCAGCGCGACTGCCGCCACGACACCGCACGCGACGACGGCCCACAGCAGCGGCGCTTCGCGGCCGGCGGCGATCACGACGGTCCACACGACGGTGCCTGCGGCGAAGACCACGGTCGGGATCGCGAGCCTCTTGCCGAGCGCCTGTGCGCCCTCATGCACCGCTCCGTCGGTCTTCAGCCCCACGAAGTACACACCGTGCAGCCAGAACAGCAGCAGCGTCGTGACGCCCACCCACAGTCCGTACGGGTTGAGGAGGGTCAGGAGCGACCCGGTGAAGTTCTTGTCGTCGTCGATCGGCACACCCTGCACGATGTTGCCGACGGCGACACCCCACAGCAGCGCCGGGACGACGGAGCCGATGACGATCATCGCGTCGAAGCGCCGCTTCCAGTGCCGGCCCTCGCGCTGGTGGCGGTATTCGAACGACACGCCGCGCGCGATGAGGGCGAGCAGGATGAGCAGCAGCGGCAGGTAGAAGCCGCTGAAAAGCGTCGCGTACCACTCCGGGAACGCGGCGAACAGGCATGCACCCGCGACGATGACCCAGGTCTCGTTGAGGTCCCACACCGGGCCGATCGTGTTGATCACCTGGCGTCGGGACACCTCGTCCTTGCCGAGGAAGGGGAGCGACATCCCGACGCCGAAGTCGAACCCGTCGAGGACGAAATAGCCGACGAAGAGCACTCCGACGATGAAGAACCAGAGGATTGCGAGGTCCATGTCAGCTCCTAGTAGACCGTCGAGGGGGTGTCGGCGACGGAGATCTCGGATGGGTCGGGGTCGCCGGGACCGGGCAGCGGTTCGGGGCCTTCGCGCACGGTCTTGAAGATGAGGCCGAACTCCACGACCGCCAGGGCGAGGTAGATCAGGGTGAAGGCGACGAGCGAGATCAGCACCGACCAGCCCGGGACGTTCGGCGAGACGCCGTCTTCGGTGAGCATGAGGCCGAACACGATCCACGGCTGACGGCCCATCTCGGTGAAGATCCACCCGACGAGGATGCCGAACAGCGCCAGCGGCGCCTGCCAGATCGCGATCTTCCACATCCAGGGCGCGACCGGGCGGCGGGCGCCCTTGCGCGTGACCCACAGGCCCACGACCGCGACGGCAGTGGAGAGCAGGCCGAAGCCCATCATCCAGCGGAACGCCCAGTAGGTGACCCACAGGATCGGCGCGAAGTTGCCGTCGACTTGATCGGCGAACTGTGGGAACAGTTCGGTCGTGTAGAGAACGTTGAGGTCGTTGATGCCCTCGACGCAGCCCTGGAGATCGTGCGTGGACAGGAACGCGAGCACGTACGGCACGCGCAGCGACCAGATCTCACTGGTGCCGTCGGGGGTGCCGATCGAGAAGATCGAGAACGAGGCATCCGCCCCGCACGCGGAGTCGAACATCGCCTCGGCCGCGGCCATCTTCATCGGCTGGGTCTCCACCATCACCAGGCCCAGCTGGTCGCCGGAGAGGAAGACGGCGACGAATCCGGCGATCATCGCCCACAGCCCGAACCTCAGCGCGGGGCGCATGGTCGCGTCGTGCTGTCGACGCGAGAGGTGCCACGCGGCGGCGGCGATCGTCACCCCCGCCGCGAACATGATCGCCGCCGAGATCGTGTGCGGGAACTGCGTCAGGGCGACCGGGTTGGTCAGCACGGCCCAGAAGTCGGCCATCTCGGCGCGAGTGCCCGCGGTCGACATCTGGTAGCCCTGCGGGTTCTGCATGATCGCATTGGCGGCGAGGATGAAGTACGCCGACAGCCAGGTTCCGATCACGGTCATCCAGATCGTGGCGAGGTGGATGCCGCGGGGCAGCTTGTTCCAGCCGAAGATCCACAGGCCGATGAACGTCGCCTCGAAGAAGAACGCCATGAGGCCCTCGAAGGCGAGCGGGGCGCCGAACACGTCGCCGACGAAGCGGCTGTAGCTCGACCAGTTCATGCCGAACTCGAACTCCTGCACGATGCCGGTGACGATGCCCATCGCGAAGTTGATCAGGAAGATCTTGCCGAAAAAGCGCGTCAGGTGGAGGTAATGCGGCTTGCCGGTGCGGTACCACGCGGTCTGGAAGATCGCGACGAACAGGCTCATCCCGAGCGTCAGCGGCACGAAGATGAAGTGGTACAGCGTCGTCAGGCCGAACTGCCAGCGGGCCAGCAGCAGCGGATCCAAGAGGTCCATCGACGTCCTTCCGGGTTTCTCTGCGACTGAAGGTAGCGGTGCCCGCTTCGGCGTGCGGGGGGAGCGGGCCGTGAAAAACGGCGGATGCCGCCCGCGCTCAGGCGGCGCGGTCGGTGGACATCAGCTGCACGACGCACGTGCTCGGATCGCACGAGGGCCGCATCCCCTCGACGGTGAGGGGACCGCCGGCGGCCTGGAGCACGCTCTGCATGAGCTCCAGGTGCACACGGCACAGCACGTCGCGATGCTCGGCCTGCGCCCGGGCGTGCGCGCACGGGGTGAGATCGACGGTCAGCCGGTCCTCGTCGACGAGCGGTTCGAAGCCGGCATCGAAGAGGTCGTCGACGAGGGCGTCGACCTGGTGCAGCGCGACGGTGTCCAGAGGTGCGTGGTGTGGAGCACCGTCGGCCGGGATCGCGCTGGATGCGGCATTCGGCAGGACGCGGCGCATGAGGTCGCCGCGCGCGGCGGCGTCACGTGCCTTGCGGCGTTGGACGGGGCTGGAGGTGCGCACGCCGTCGGCGGCGCTGTAGAGCACGCGGGGGCGGCCACGCGTCGTGCGGTGCTCCGTGGCAGCGACGACGTAGCCCTCGTCCGCGAGCCGCTGCAGGTGCTCGCGCACGGTGTTGGGGTGCAGCTTGGTCGCGGTCGCGATCTCAGCGATCGTCCGCTGCGGCCGCTCCTGCACGAGGTGCAGGATCTCGACGCGCGAATAGCTGGAGATGGCACTGTAGCCCGCCGGGCGTCCTGTGGTCATACCACATATTATTCACGGCTCTTCGGCTCGGCGCCAGTACCCCTTCCCGCCGGGCTGCGCCGACCGCGCGCAACGCCGCTACGCCCGCCACTCCCGTTCGAACGGCAGTCGCCACGCGTGCGGGGCGACCAACTGGTGGATCGCGTTGGGGCCCCACGTGCCGGGCGAGTACATCTTGACGGCGGGCGGGTTCTCCAACAGGGGAGCGGAGCGCTCCCACAGCGACTCGATGCCGTCGGCCGTGGTGAACAGCGTGTGGTCGCCGCGCATCGCGTCGAGGATGAGCCGCTCGTACGCCTCCAGCACATCGCCGGCTCGGCTGGTCTCCTCGGTGGAGAACTGCATCGACAGCTTCTCCAGCCGCATCCCCGGACCCGGGCGCTTGCCGTAGAACGACAGCGACACCTTCGACTCGTCGGCCAGATCGAACGTGAGGTGGTCGGGGCCGGCGGCGCCGATCCCGGATCCTGTCGGGAACATCGACTTCGGCGCTTCCTTGAAGGCGATGGAGATGATCCGCATGCCCTGAGCCATGCGCTTTCCGGTGCGGAGGTAGAACGGCACTCCGGCCCAGCGCCAGTTGTCGATGCGGGCGCGCAACGCGATGAACGTCTCGGTGTCCGAATCGGGGTGCACGCCCTTCTCGCTGCGATAGCCGAGGTACTGCCCGCGCACGACGTCTTCGGGGAGGATCGGCTCGAGCGAGCGGAAGACCTTGTTCTTCTCTTCCGAGATGGAGCTCGGCTCCAGGGCCGTCGGCGGCTCCATCGCGACGAACGCCATCACCTGGAACAGGTGCGTGACGACCATGTCCTTGTATGCGCCGGTGGGCTCGTAGAAGGCTGCGCGAGCGTCGAGACCGAGCGATTCGGGCACGTCGATCTGTATGTGATCGATGAAGTTGCGGTTCCAGATCGGCTCGAACAATCCGTTGGCGAACCGGAAGGCGAGGATGTTCTGCGCCGCCTCCTTGCCGAGGAAGTGGTCGATGCGGAAGATCTGCTCTTCTTTGAACGTGCGGTGGATCTCCGCGTTCAGCGCGACCGCCGTCTCCAGGTCTTCGCCGAACGGCTTCTCCATGATGACGCGCGAGCGGGCGACGAGCCCCGACTCGTGCAGGGTCTCGATGACGGCGGTCGCAGCCCGCGGAGGAACGCTCAGGTAGTGCAGCCGATTCGCGGGGCCGCCCAGCTGCTTCTCGGCCTCGGCGACCTTCGCCGCCAGCCCCGCCGGCCCGGCGCTCTGCGGAACGTAGGTGAGCAGGGGAGCGAAGGCATCCCACTGCTCGGCGGTGAGCTTGCGCGCGCCGACCGCCTCGATCGACTCGCGAGCGAATGTGCGGAACTCCTCGTCGGTGAACTCGTCGAGCGACGTGCCGACGATCCGCAGCGGGCCGGTGAGATCCGAGGCGGCGAGAAAGCCGATGCCCGACAGGAGCTTGCGGCGCGAGAGGTCTCCCGTCGCGCCGAACAGCACGATGACCACGGGGGGGATCTCCGCACCGTCCTTGCGCGCCTTGGCCTCGCGGCTGGGGTAGGCCACCGATTGGGCCGCGGCGTGAGCGTTACGCGTGGTCGACATTGCGCCCTCCCGCCTCGAGCACGTCGCCCGCGGGGCGCTCCTGGTGTCCGCCGAACTGCAGGCGCATCGCCGAGAGCACCTGGTTGGCGAAGCGGTCTTCATCGCGCGAGGCGAAGCGTTCGAACAGGGATGCCGCCAGCACCGGCACGGGCACGCCGATGTCCACAGCCGCCTTCACGGTCCAGCGGCCCTCGCCGGAGTCGGACACGCGGCCCGCGAGCCCGTCGAGGGCGGGGTTGTCCTGCAGAGCCGCCGCGGTGAGGTCGAGCAGCCAGGAGGAGACGACCGAGCCGCGCCGCCACAGCTCGGTCACCTTCGCGGTGTCGATCGGGAACTGGTAGTACTGCGGCTCCTCCAGGGGGGCGACCTCGGCCGAGTGCTCGGCCTCGCGCACGCCCGCATCGGCGTTGTGCAGGATGTTCAAGCCCTCGGCGAAGGCTGCCATGATGCCGTACTCGATGCCGTTGTGCACCATCTTGACGAAGTGCCCGGCACCGGTGGGCCCGCAATGCAGGTACCCGCGCTCCTCGGGGGCGAGCTCTCCGCTACGCCCTGGGGTGCGCTCGATCTCGCCCGCACCGGGAGCGATGGTCTGCAGGATCGGATCGATGTGGGTGACGGCATCCGTCGGCCCGCCCACCATGAGGCAGTATCCGCGCTCGAGCCCGAACACGCCGCCGGAGGTGCCGATGTCGAGGTAGCTGATGCCGCGCTCGGCCATCGCGATGCCGCGGCGCACGTCGTCGCGGTAGTTCGAGTTGCCGCCGTCGATGAGGATGTCACCGGGCTCGAGCACCGCCGAGACCTCTTCGACGGCCTGGCCGGTCAGACCCGCCGGGATCATCAGCCACACGATGCGCGGACCGTCGAGCTTCGCGGCGAGGTCGGCATAGTCGGTCGCACCGATCGCCCCCTCGGCCACGAGAGCCGCGACCGACTCGGGATTGACGTCGAAGACGACGCATTCGTGTCCGTCGCGCATCAGACGGCGCGCGATGTTCGCGCCCATCCTGCCGAGGCCTACCATTGCCAGTTTCATCGCAGCACCTTCCCGGAGTCGGCCCGCTGCGGGCCGGATGATGCTTATCGTTGCACGACGTCACCCGCGACCTCAATGAAAACCTTTCCTGAGCACGGATTGGGCCTGCCCGCGCGTCCTGCGCGGCCCCGAATGCCGAGACCGCCTCTGCGCGCCGAGACCCGGCGTCCGGAACCCGGGTTTCGGCGCGCAGAGCGGGTCTCGGTGGCGTGAGAGGGCCATGACCCCGTCCGCGCGCTGACGGCCACCGATGAGAAGCGGGTGAAACCGGCATCCCGTGTGAGAACGGGGACGCCGAGGCTCTGGGCGCTGCTACCGATCAGCGCCCGCGGGGGGCGTCCCGACAGGATCGGTCGTCACCGCGGATCGTCCAGCAGGTCGGCGTCGCGGGATGCGTCCTCGGCATCGATCGGGACGAGCCGCGACGAGCGAGTGGGGCATCGCCACCGCGGGGATCGAACGTCAGTACGCTGTCACCGGTCTCGATCGGCCGCGACCTGTTCTCTCGGGATCAGTGGGTGGGCTGCCAGCCGAGCGCGGGGGCGACGTGGCGGGCGAACGACTCGACGATGTGCAGGTTGAAGGCGACGCCGAGCTGACTCGGGATCGTGAGCAGGACCGTGTCGGCGCTCATGACGGCGGCATCCTGCGTCAGCTGCTTGACGAGCACGTCGGGCGCCGCCGCGTAGGTCTTGCCGAAGGTGGAGCGGAAGCCGTCGATGTAGCCGATGCCGTCGCCCTCCTGGCTGTGTCCGAAGTGCAGCTCGTCCTCGGCGGTCGTGATCGGGAAGATCGAGCGGCTCACCGACACCCGCGGAGCGCCCGGATGCCCGGCCTCGCGCCACGCGGCGCGGAACCGGTCGATCTGCTCGGCCTGCAGCACGTCGAAGGGCCGGCCGTCGGCCTCGGTGACGAGGGTCGAGGACATGAGGTTGACGCCGGTGCGCCCGGCCCACTCGGCACTCTCGCGTGAGCCGGCACCCCACCAGATGCGCGAGCGCAGCCCGGGCGACTGTGGCTCGATGCGCTGCATGCCGGTGCCGCCGCCGAACGGGGAGTGCGGATCGCGCTCGGCGACGCCCTCGCCGTCGATCGCCCGCAGGAACAGGTCGAAGTGCTCACGGGCGAGGTTGCCACCGCGCGGATCGTTCGAATCGGTGTACCCGAACGCCTCGTAGCCGCGCACGACCGATTCGGGTGAACCGCGGCTGACGCCGAGGGCGAGTCGGCCATCCGAGATCAGGTCGACCGCAGCGGCTTCTTCGGCCAGATACAGCGGGTTCTCGTACCGCATGTCGATGACGCCGGTGCCGACCTCGATGTGCTTCGTCGTGGCGGCCATCGCCGCCAGCAGCGGCAGGGGCGAGGACTGCTGCCGGGCGAAGTGGTGCACGCGCACGGCGACGCCGTTCACGCCGAGCTCGTCCATCCCCTGCGCCAGGTCGATCGCCTGGTGCAGCATGTCTCCCGCGCTCAGCTGGCGTCCGCCGCCGAGCGGTCCGTAGTGGCCGAACGAGAGGGTTCCGAAGCGTTGCATTCCGTCTGCAACGTCGCGTCGGCCGAGTGCATTCCCTTGAATGGATGCCGCGGCATCCGCCGTCTCGCCCTCGGGGGGAGGGGGGGAGGGCCGGGGCAGAGGGGGAGGGGCCATCGCGTGGGCGGGGTGTGCTTGGATCGGAGGGTGACCCGCATCCCACGCACCGACCTCGACGTGTTCCCCCTCGCCCTCGGCGGCAATGTGTTCGGCTGGACGGCCGACCGCGACGAGTCGTTCCGCATCCTCGATGCCTTCCACGCCGGCGGCGGGGACTTCATCGACACCGCCGACTCGTACAGTGCATGGGTGCCCGGCCACGCCGGCGGCGAGAGCGAGCGGATCATCGGCGCCTGGCTCGCCGACCGTCGGCCGCAGGGCGTCACCGTCGCGACGAAGGTGAGCCAGCACCCGCAGTTCACGGGCCTTTCCGCCGCGAACGTGCGTGCCGCCGCGGAGGCGTCGCTGCGGCGGCTGGGCATCGAGGCGATCGACGTGTACTTCGCGCACTACGACGACCCCGAGACGCCCCTCGAAGAGACCGTCGCCGCCTTCGGCCAGCTCGTCCAGGACGGGCTGGTGCGCTACACCGCCGTCTCGAACTACACGGCAGGCCGTATCCGCGAGTGGCTGCAGATCGCGCGCGAGCTCGGTGTCGCCGCACCGGTCGTCATCCAGCCGCACTACAACCTCGTGCACCGCGAGACCGAGAACGACATCATCCCGGCCGCCGCGGACCTCGGCCTCGGCGTCGTGCCGTACTTCTCCCTCGCGAAGGGGTTCCTGACCGGCAAGTACCGGTCGACGGATGCCGCGGGCAACGCATCGCCGCGCGCTGCGGCCGCCGTGAAATACGCGACACCGCAGGGGCTGCAGATCCTCGATGTGCTGGCGCGCATCGCCGCAGCGCACGAGGTCTCGGTCGCCGCGATCGCCCTGGCCTGGCTGCGCGCGAAGCCGACCGTCGTCGCACCGATCGCCTCGGCGTCGAAGCTGTCGCAGGTGCCCGACCTGCTCGCCGGGGGAGCGGTTGACCTGACCGCCGGCGAGGTCGCCGAGCTCGACGCCGTGTCGGAGTGGACGCCGTCGGATCTGTGACGGCGGCTACGCTGAGGGGGTGAGCGCGCATCCCCGGCCGGGCATCGGCCGCCCCGCGGCCCTGTCTGCTCTCATCGACATCGTCCTCGTCGCCGCGTTCGCCGCCAGCGGTCGGGCGAGCCACGGCGACAGCCCGCTGCTCGGGCTGTGGACCACCGCGTGGCCGTTTCTCACGGGGCTCGGGGCCGGTTGGGCGGTGGCCCGCGCCTGGCGCGCGCCGATCGCGCCGTGGCGGGTCGGCATCCCGGTGTGGCTCGTGACGGTCGCCGGCGGCATGCTGCTACGCAGGGCCAGCAGCCAGGGCACCGCGTGGCCGTTCGTGGTCGTCGCGAGCGTCGTGCTGTTCGTCCTGCTCGTCGGCTGGCGGCTCATCGCGACCGGGATCGAGCGCCGGCGCGCGGCATCCGCAACGAGATCGGAGACTCCATGACCACCACCGAGACCGCGCTGGTTGACGGCGCCGTGCTGCGCGCGGCACGGCCGGGAGATGAGGACGGCATCCTGTCTCTGATCCAGGCGCTGGCCGTATACGAACGTGAGCCGGATGCCGTCGAGAACACCGCCGACATGCTGCGCGACACCCTCTTCGGGCCCGAGCCGCGCGCCTTCGCGCATGTTGTGGAGCGCGACGGGAACCTTGTCGGGATCGCGATCTGGTTTCTCACCTACTCGACCTGGACCGGCCGGCACGGGATCTGGCTGGAAGACCTCTACGTCGACGAGGAGCAGCGCGGCCGCGGTTACGGGCTCGCCCTCATCGCATCGCTGGCGGCGGTGTGCGTCGAGCGTGGCTACCCGCGGCTGGAGTGGACGGTGCTCGAGTGGAACGCGCCGTCGATCGCGTTCTACCGATCGCTGGGCGCCCTGCCGCAGGACGAGTGGACCACGCAGCGGCTGACCGGGGACGCGCTCGGCGCCCTCGCGCTACGCTCGCGACATGCATGAGCTCACCCGCGACGAGGCCCGCCGCATCGCGGTGCGGGCGCAGTTGCTCGATGCCGACCGGCCCGGCGATGTCGTCGAGGTCGCCGAGCAGCTCGGCGCGATCAAGATCGACCCCACCGCGACGATCGCCCCGTCGGAGCAGCTGATCCCGTTCAGCCGGATCGGCTGGGGATACGAGCCCGGCCAGTTGACCAAGGCCGCCGAGGTCGACCGGACGCTCTTCGAGTACGACGGGCATTTCTACCCGGCGAGCCTGCTCGCCCCGATGGTCGCACGCATGCGCGGGAGGAGGTTCGGTGCGAAGTGGGGGGCGTGGATGGATGCCAATGCCCGCTTTCGTGCGGATGTCCTCGCCCAGCTGCGCGCCGAGGGGCCGTGTCTGGCATCCGCGATCCCCGACACGAGCCAGGTGCAGGCGACGAGCGAATCGGGTTGGTACGGCTCCAATCAAGTGCCGCGCATGCTCGAATCGCTATCGTATCTCGGCGAGGTCGCGATCGTCGGGCGCAGCGGGCGCCAGCGGGTGTGGGACGTCGCGGAGCGCGCCTTCCCCGCCGACCTGCCGCACTACACGTTCGAGGAGGCGGGGCTCACGCTGGAGCGCCGCCGCCTGCAGGCGCTCGGCATCGCGCGGCAGCGGTCGTCGTGGAGTGGCGTCGGTGAGGCGGGGGAGCCCGCGCGGGTCGAGGGCAGCGCGTGGAAGTGGCGCATCGACCCCGACGCGCTCGCCGGACTGGACGAGGATCCGGGCGGTCGGGCGGCCATCCTCAACCCCTACGACCGCATGCTGTTCGACCGTCCGCGGCTGAAGGAGCTGTTCGACTTCGAGTTCGTCCTCGAGCAGTTCAAGCCCAAGGCGCAGCGCCGCTACGGGTACTTCGCGCATCCGATCCTCGTCGGAGACCGGTTCGTCGCGCTGCTGGACGCCCAGCTCGACAAGGAGAAGGCGAACCTCGTCGTTGCGGCGGTGCACGAGCTGGCCGGGCTCGACGACGACGAGCGAGAGATGATCGACGCCGAGATCGGCGACCTCGCCGAGTGGCTCGGCGTGCCCGCGGTCCGCGCCGGGGACCGCTGACCCACGGATGTCGGATGCCGGGTCTAGCCTCTCGGCATGACCGAAACCGCTGTGGTGGACTGGCTGCTCGACTCCGATCCGACGCTGCGCTGGCAGGTTCAACGCGACCTGGCCGGGGCTCCCGAGGAGGTGTGGCGAGCCACGCGTGCCCGCATCGCGACAGAGGGAGACGGCGCCGCCCTGCTGAGCCATCAGGATGCCGACGGCCAGTGGGCCGGCGGCGCTTTCTTTCCGGCGCGGTGTGGTTCCCCATCGACGTTCCGGTCGGGGGGCCGTCGAAGTGGATCACCTTCCTCGCCCAGCGTGCCCTGAACCGGTGGGACGGCGCCCGCTGAGTCGATCCGCGCAAGCGGCGTCGTCATACGGCGACATGGGATTTCGTGCGTGAAACGGACGGGCACGACGATGGGGGGATGCCAGGATTTGCGACGCGCCAACTGCACAGTGTTCACGTGAACGCCGCCGACGGACGCAGGCCGCATCCGAGCTCTCGCACGAACCCGATCTTCCTGACCGCCGGGTTCGAGTTCGACGAGTACGGTGACGCCCTCGCCAACTTCGCCGACGGCGTCGGCTACGCCTACACGCGCATCGCGAACCCCACGATCGAAGCCGTCGAGCACACCCTCGCCGAGCTCGAAGGCGGCTCGCAGGCGCTGATGCTCGCCAGCGGCCAGGCCGCCACGACGGTCGCGGCGCTGTGCGTGCTCGGCGCCGGTCAGCACATCGTGAGCTCGACGCACATCTACGAGGGCACCCGCGGCCTGTTCCGCGACAACTTCGTGCGACTGGGGATCGAGACGACCTTCGTCGAGGACACCGGCGACCTGGCGGCGTGGGAAGGCGCCATCCGCCCCGAGACCCGTGCCCTGTTCATCGAGTCGATCTCCAACGCCGCCAACCGCCTCGTCGACATCTCCGCCCTCGCCGAGCTCGCCCACAGCCACGGTGCCGCGCTGATCGTCGACAACACGTTCGCGACCCCCTACCTGATGCGCCCGCTCGAGCGGGGCGCCGACATCGTCGTGCACTCGGCGAGCAAGTTCCTCGCCGGTCACGGCAGCGTCCTGGGGGGTGCGATCGTCGACAGCGGGCGGTTCGACACGGCCCGCGCAGCGGAGCTGTACCCGCACTTGACCGCACCCGGTTACCTCGGCGGGCCGAGCTTCGTCGAGCGCGCCGGGGGAGACGCCCGCATCACCTATGCCCGAGAGTCGGTCGCGGCCCGCTTCGGGCCGACCCCCTCGCCGCTCAACGCGTTTCTCATCGGTCAGGGGATCGAGACGCTCAGCCTGCGGGTCGAACGGCAGAGCGCCAACGCCCTCGCCGTCGCGCAGTGGCTTCAGGCGCGGTCCGAGGTCGAAAGCGTCGACTACGTCGGCCTGCCCTCCCACCCCGACCACGAGCGGGGGGTGCGCGATCTGCCGAACGGGTTCGGCTCGGTCTTCAGCTTCACGGTGTCCGGCGGCGCCGCCGGCGCTCGCCGCTTCGTCGAGGCGCTCGAGGTCTTCACGCACATGACGCACCTGGGCGATGTCCGCTCGCTCGTGCTGCACCCGGCATCCACCTCGCACGTCTTCCTCTCCGAGCAGGAGCAGGCCGCTGTCGGGGTGCATCCGGGCACTCTGCGGCTGTCGATCGGCATCGAAGAGGTCGACGATCTCACGGGTGACCTCGCACGAGCTCTCGCCGCGGTCTGACGTCGCACGGAACTACGCTGGATGCCGTCCGGCTCGCTTCGAGGAGTTCCCGTGCCCGCTGCCCCCGACGTCCGCGCCCACGCGGACGACCTGTCCGACCTCGTCACGGCGTCGCCGTCGAGCTTTCATGCGGCCGCGACGGTCGCCGCTCGGCTGACCGATGCCGGGTTTGCCGCGCTCGATGAGACGCGGCCGTGGCGGGTCGTGCCCGGTGCCCGGCAGCTCGTCGTGCGTGACGGCGCCGTCCTCGCGTGGGTCGTGCCGGTGGGGGCCACGGCAGACACGGCGTTCCGCATCCTAGGGGCGCACAGCGACTCGCCGGCGTTCAAGCTCAAGCCGCGACCGACGACGGGTCGGTTCGGGTGGTTGCAGGCGGGCGTCGAGGTCTACGGCGGGCCGCTGCTGAACTCGTGGCTCGACCGCGAGCTGCGGCTGGCCGGGCGTCTCGTGCTCGATGACGGCACCACGGTGCTCGCGGCCACCGGGGCGCTGTTGCGGCTGCCGCAGCTGGCGATCCATCTCGACCGCGAGGCGAACGACCGCCTTGCGCTGCACAAGCAGCAGCAGACGCAGCCCGTGTGGGGGCTCGGTGCCGCCGATGCGGCCGACCTGCTCGCCGAGCTCGCGAGTGCGGCGGGGGTGGATGCCGCCCGCGTCCGCGGCTACGACGTCGTCACGGCCGACGCGGCGCGCGGGGTCGTCTTCGGCAAGGACGACGTGTTCTTCGCGAGTGGCCGGCTCGACGATCTCGCCTCGGTGCACGCGGGACTGCGCGCGATCGAGGAGGCCCCCATCGAGGCTCCGCATATCGCGATGCTCGCCGTGTTCGACCACGAAGAGGTCGGCTCGCAGAGTCGGTCGGGTGCGGCCGGACCGTTGCTGGCCGACGTGCTGGAGCGCATCCAGCTCGCACTCGGCGCCGACCGCGAGCAGCAGTTGCGCGCGCTCGCCGCATCGTGGTGCCTGTCCAGCGACGTGGGCCACTCGGTGCACCCGAACTATGCGGATCGGCATGACCCCGTCGTCCAGCCGGTTTTGGGGTCGGGGCCGATCCTGAAGATCAACGCGAACCAGCGCTACGCGACCGATGCCGCGGGCGCCGCCGCCTGGCACCGGTGGTGTGACGCCGCCGGGGTCGCATCGCAGGAGTTCGTGTCCAACAACGCGGTGCCGTGCGGGTCGACGATCGGGCCGATCACCGCGACGCGGCTCGGCATCCGCACGGTGGATGCCGGCATCCCGATCCTCTCGATGCACTCCGCGCGTGAGCTCGCCGGCACCGCCGACCTGTTCGCGCTGCGCCGCGTCGCCTCGGCCTTCCTGCGGGACTGACCCCTCGCGGGGTAGGCGGGGCGGGCCGTCGCCTCAGGCGTGGGCGCGGGCGGGCAGCACCCATCCGGCGCGCGGGAAGTGGCACGTGTAGCCGTTCGGGATGCGCTGCAGATAGTCCTGGTGCTCGGGCTCGGCCTCCCAGAAGGCGCCGAGCGGCTCGATCGTCGTGACGGCCGGGCCGGGCCACAGTTCCGACGCGTCCACGTCGGCGATCGTCTCTCGCGCGATGCGCTCCTGCTCGGGTGTGACGGGGAAGATCGCCGACCGGTAGCTCGTGCCGAGGTCGTTGCCCTGCCGGTTGCGGGTCGACGGGTCGTGGATCTGGAAGAAGAACGCGAGGATGTCGCGGTAGCTCGTCACGGCGGGGTCGAACACGATCTCGACGGCCTCGGCGTGCCCGGGGTGGTTGCGGTAGGTCGCGTGGCCGTTCTGGCCGCCCGTGTATCCCACGCGCGTGTCGAGCACGCCGGGCTGGCGGCGGATGAGGTCTTCGACACCCCAGAAGCAGCCGCCAGCGAGGATCGCGGTCTCGGTATCGGGGATTCGGGTGATGCTGCCGTCGTCGCTCATGGCATCCATTCTGCCGCCTGATCCCGGTGTCGGGCCGTCATCGGTCGCGTCGCGAAATACGGAAATGTCGTGAGAAACGGATGCCGTGGGCCCCACGCATCCGTTTCTCGCGATTTCTCCGCCTTTCGCGCCGGCGGATGAGCGGCGTGCGCCGCGCGCTCAGACGAAGCGCACCCAGTTCGCTCCGCGACCGGTCTCGGCGCGCTGCAGGAGCCGGAGCCCGTCGCCGTCGGCGACGTACAACGACACCGTCGTGGACTTCTCGCCCGCGGCGACGATGAAGCGCCCGTCGGGACTGGTCGCGAACCCGCGCGGCTGCTGCTCGGTGACGGTGAGGGCGACGGCATCCGACACCGCTCCGCCGGCGCCGACGGGCACCGCCGCGAGCGTCGAGGCGGTGCGCTCCGATGCCCACAGCACGCGCTCGTCGGCGCCGAAGTGCACGTCGGCACCCCAGATGAAGTGGTTCGCCAGCGGATCGGCGCCGAGCGCGCTGTGGCCGAGCCCCGCCGACCGGTCGAAGGCGGTCGCGGCGCCGGCGGGGGTCAGGGTTCCGGCATCCGGGTCGCGCGTGAAATGCAGCACCTCCCCGGAGAACTCGGTCATGACGTACACGGCATCCTGCGCCGCGTTCAGCACGAGGTGTCTCGGGCCGCTGCCTGTGGGTGCCGCCACCGTGGGAGGGTCCAGCGGCGTGAGCGAGAGGTCGTCGCCGAGCCGGTACTGCGCCACGAGGTCGGCGCCGAGCGATACGAGGTAGGCGAACCGGCCGTCGGCGCTGGGCAGCACGGAGTGCAGGTTCGGGAAGGCCACGCGGGCGACCGGTGCGCCGACCGTGTCGTCGGAGACGGGGCAGGTGATGCCGTATCCGCCGCCGTAGCTGACACCGAGCAGGACCGTGCCACCGCGTGCGAGCGCGAGGTAGTTCATGCCGCCGTCGGGCAGGTCGAGCCGCGACAGCGCGGTGAGCACGCCGCTGTCGCGGTCGAGACGGAGCGTGACGATGCCGGACGGGTCGCCCTTGACTCCGGCATGGACGAGGTCGCGCTCGCCGTCGACGGCGAAGGTCGAACAGCCGGGGAGCCCCCCGGTCACCGCGAGGCGTTCGAGGCGGTCGCCGGAGAACCGGAAGACCGAGATCGATCCGTCGCCCGCATTGGCGACGAGGACGAGGGGTGCGGAGGTGCTCACCCCTCGATCGTAGGCGGCGACGCGCCGATCCGGGGGCGTCGCGCCCGACGCGATCCCGCCGCCGCGAAGCGTAGCCTGGGGGAGTGCCTGCCGAACCGTTGCCCGCCGCGACGGCACACGGAGCCCGCGCCGAGCTGGCCGCGCTCGCCGCCGCGGAGAGCACCTGGAGCGGGCCGCTGCGCGAGCTGCCGGCGGGTGCGGCGGCGCGTCCCGCGGCGGTGCTGATCCTGCTCGGCGTGCTCGATGGACTGCCGAGCACTCATCACGCTCAGGATGCCGCCGTCTCGCGCGATCTCGACGTGCTGCTGCTCGCGCGCGCCGCGACCCTGCGCTCCCATGCCGGTCAGGTCGCCTTCCCCGGCGGGCGGATCGACCCCGACGACGACGGGCCGATCTCGGCGGCGCTGCGTGAGGCGCGCGAGGAGACCGGCCTGGATCCGGCTGGGGTCGACGTGCTCGGCGCGCTCGATGACGTACCGCTGGAGCATTCCGGGCATCTGGTGACACCGGTGCTCGCGTGGTGGCGGCATCCGTCGCCCGTGCGAGTGGTGGACGCCGCCGAGTCCGCCGCCGTGTTCCGTGCGCCCGTGGCCGACCTGCTCGATCCCGTGCACCGCGGAGTGACGGTGATCCGCCGCGCGGACCGCACCTGGCGCGGCCCGGCGTTCCAGGTGCGCGGTCACCTCGTCTGGGGGTTCACCGCACTGCTGCTGGATGCGCTGTTCGATCGGCTCGGGTGGACCGAGACGTGGGATCGCACCCGCGAGTTCGAGTTGCCCGACCTCGGCGACAACGGCCGCTGAGGCCGGGCGCCGGCGCCCTCACGGCCCGATGATAGGATCGCCTGCGGAAGTGTGTCCGAGCGGCCTAAGGAGCATGGCTGGAATCCATGTAGGCGGGGTAACTCGCCTCGCAGGTTCAAATCCTGTCACTTCCGCCACGGCCTGAGCCGCGAGTCCCGCGGCTCAGGCCTTTGTCGGCTCACCGGCATGACTGCGAGCGCTGCTCGTGTCGGGTAGGCTCGGGGGAGCTCTCCGCGAGGCGGCATCCAGGCCAACTCCCCCAGGACGGAAACGTAGCAAGGGTAACCGGGCTCTGCCGGGTTCGCGGAGAGTCTTTCCTTTCCCGCGATCTCACCGGGTCCCACTCGACCGCGTGCGCAACCCGGCAGCGCCGCGACCACGCCCAGCCGGACACCGCGGCCAGTCCCGCCAAGGGGGCGCAGACGAGAGTGGACTTCGCCACGCCACCGGCATCGGCGCTGTCCTCTCTTCGGCGGACACTCGCCGTCAGAGACGTCTGGTCGGGCCTGGGCGCGGAGGTTTAGGGTGGAGCACGTGGCGCAGAGCATCTACATCACCTCCACGGAGGGCCTCTCGGGCAAGTCCACGGTGGTCCTGGGCATCATGGACGCGCTCAACCGGTCGATCCCGCGTGTCGGGGTGTTCCGCTCCATCGCACGTTCGGTCGCCGAACGCGACTACGTGTTGGAGATGCTGCTCGACCACGTCAGCGTCGACCTCACGTATGAGGAGTGCGTCGGCGTCACCTACGACGATGTGCGGCGCGACGCGGATGCCGCCATGTCGAGGCTCGTCGAACGCTTCAAAGCCGTCGAGGCCAAGTGTGACGCCGTCGTGATCGTCGGCAGCGACTTCACCGACGTCGGATCCACGAGCGAGCTGGGCTACAACGCCCGCATCGCCGCAAACCTCGGCACGCCCGTGCTGGTGGTCCTCAACGGACGCGCGAGCGAAGGCGATCGGCTCGGTGTCAGCATCGCGCGCACCCCGGAACAGCTCGGCCAGTTCATGGAGCTCGCGTTCGCCGAGATCACCCACCAGCGTGCGGAACTGCTGGCCGTCATCACGAACCGGGCCGACCCGCTGTCCCTGCCCGCCATCAACGCCGCCGTCGGCGCGGTCGTGGCCGACGCGCCCGCCGTCGACGGTGTCCGCGAAGCGCCGGTGGGCGTCTGGTCGATCCCGGAGGACGTCTTCCTCGTCGCCCCGACCGTACGCGAGATCATGCGGTCGCTCGGTGGACGACTGCTGCGCGGCGACGAAGAGTTCATGACGCGGGAGGTGCTCGATGTCGTCATCGCGGGCATGTCGCTGAACAACGTCCTTCCGCGGCTGACGGAGGGGGCGATCGTGGTCGTGCCCGCCGACCGCACCGAGGTGCTGCTGGGTCTGTTGCTGGCGAACTCGTCCGGCACGTTCCCCTCCATCGCCGGCATCATCCTGAACGGCCCGTTCCCGCTGCCGCAGCCGGTGCAAGACCTCATGGCGGGTCTCGATTCGTCGCTTCCGATCATCCTGACCGACATGGACACCTACGACACCGCCTTGCACGTCATGGGCACGCGAGGGCGGCTGGCGGCCGGTTCGCAGCGCCGCTACGACACGGCGCTCGCATTGTTCGAGCAGCACGTCGACACCGACGAGTTCACGCGCGCGCTGGGGCTGGCACACTCCGCGGTGGTCACGCCGCTCATGTTCGAGTATCAACTGCTCGAACGCGCCCGCAGTGAGCGCAAGCGCATCGTGTTGCCCGAGGGCGACGACGACCGTGTGCTGAAGGCGGCGGCCACCGTGCTCTCTCGCGGCATCGCCGACCTCGTGATCCTCGGCGACGAGACCGAGGTGCGGGGGCGCGCAACCGAGCTCGGGCTCGACCTGAGCGGCGCCGAGGTGCTCAGCCCGTTCGACCCGGACTTGGTCGACCGGTTCGCGAAGACCTACGCCGAGCTGCGCAGCCACAAGGGCGTCACCTACGAGCAGGCGGCCGACACCGTCACCGATGTGTCGTATTTCGGGACGCTGATGGTGCACCTGGGCCTCGCAGACGGCATGGTGTCGGGCGCTGCGCACACGACCGCCCACACGATCCGTCCCGCGTTCGAGATCATCAAGACCCGGCCCGACGTCTCGGTCGTCTCCAGTGTGTTCCTCATGGCGCTCGCCGACCGGGTTCTCGTCTACGGCGACTGTGCCGTCATCCCCGTCCCGAAGGCGGGACAGCTGGCCGATATCGCGATCTCGTCGGCGGCGACGGCCCGCCAGTTCGGCATCGAGCCGCGCGTGGCGATGCTGTCTTATTCGACCGGGGAGTCGGGTTCGGGGGAGGACGTCGAGAAGGTGCGCGAGGCGACCGCGATCGTCCGCGAGCGCGCGCCGGAACTGCTCGTGGAGGGGCCCATCCAGTACGACGCCGCCGCCGATGCCGCCGTCGCGAAGGCGAAGATGCCCGACTCGGCGGTCGCCGGCCGGGCGACGGTGTTCATCTTCCCCGACCTGAACACCGGCAACAACACGTACAAGGCCGTGCAGCGCTCGGCGGGAGCGGTCGCGATGGGACCCGTGCTGCAGGGCTTGAACAAGCCGATCAACGACCTGTCGCGCGGTGCGCTGGTCGACGACATCGTCAACACGATCGCGATCACCGCGATTCAGGCCCAGCAGCCGCAGGGAGAGAGCGCATGAGCGTCGTCCTCGTCATCAACAGCGGATCGTCGTCGTTCAAGTACCAGCTCATCGACGCGCAGACCGAGACGTCGCTGGCGTCGGGGCTCGTCGAGCGCATCGGCGAGGCCGGGGCCGGGCGTGCGATCCACACCAGTGCGGATGCCGAGCACGTCAGCGAGCTGCCGATCCCCGATCATGCGGCCGGGTTCGCGGTCATGCTCGCCGCGTTCGAGCAGCATGGTCCGTCGCTCACCGACAATCCGCCTGCTGCGGTCGGTCACCGGGTCGTGCAGGGCGGGGCGCGCTTTTTCCAACCGACGCTCATCGACGATCTCGTCGAGATCAACATCGACGAGTTGTCGGTGCTCGCGCCCCTCCACAACCCCGGCGCGGTGCAGGGCATCCGCGCGGCGCGTGCGGCGTTCGGCGACCTGCCCCACGTCGCCGTCTTCGACACGGCGTTCCACCAGACCCTCCCGCCCGCCGCGTACACCTACGCGATCGACCGCGACCTCGCCCGCAAGCACCGCATCCGTCGCTACGGCTTCCACGGCACGAGTCACAAATTCGTCAGCGAGGCGGCCGCCGACTTCCTCGGGCGGCCGCTGGAGCAGCTCACGCAGCTCGTCCTGCACCTGGGCAACGGCGCCTCGGTGACCGCGATCGACGGTGGACGCTCGGTGGAGACGTCGATGGGTCTCACGCCGCTGGAAGGTCTCGTGATGGGCACCCGCTCGGGCGACCTCGATCCGTCGGTGCTGCTCGTGCTCGCCCGGCGCGAGGAGATGTCGCCGAGCGCGCTGGATGCCTTCCTCAACAAGCGGTCGGGCCTTCTGGGTCTTGCCGGCGTGAGCGACATGCGCGATATCGAGGCACGCCGAGCGGCCGGCGACCCCGACGCGACGCTCGCGTTCGACGTCTACATCCACCGGCTGCGCACCTACATCGGCGCTTACCTGGCCCAGCTCGGTGGTGTCGACGTCATCTCGTTCACAGCGGGCGTCGGCGAGAACTCCGCCGGGGTCCGCGCCGAAGCCCTCGCCACCCTCGGATTCCTCGGCATCGAGATCGACCCCGAGCGCAACGAGCGGCGCGAGCGCGGCATCCGGGTGATCTCCACGGACGACTCGACCGTCACGGTGCTCGTGGTGCCGACGAACGAAGAGCTGGAGATCGCGCGGCAGACCCTTGCGGTCGCTCACTCTGGGTGATGTCGATGGATCCGCGGTGTGACACACGCCCGTCATGCCCCGACGCTACGCTGAACCCGTGGATGCCGCCCTGCCCGACCTGACTGCCTGCGACGGGGTGCTGTTCGACCTCGACGGCGTGCTCACGCCCACCGCCGAAGTGCACATGCGCGCCTGGCAGACGATGTTCACCGAGCTGTTCGCCGACTGGGGGATCGAGCCGGCATACACCGCCGACGACTACTTCCGCTACCTCGACGGCAAGCAGCGCTACGACGGCGTCGCGAGCCTGCTGCGCGCGCGCGACGTCGAGGTGCCGTGGGGCGACCCTGACGATCAGCCCACGGCGGATACGGTGTGCGGCATCGGCAACCGCAAGAACGAGGTGTTCGCGCGCGTGCTGCGCGCCGAGGGCATCGCCCCCTACCCCGGCTCGTTCGCCCTGATCCAGAAGCTGCGCGCCGCGGGAACCCCGATGGGGGTCGTGTCGAGCTCGAAGAACGCCGAGGAGGTGCTGGCCGCCTCCGGCATCCGTGACTTCTTCCAGATCGTGATGGACGGCGTCGTCGCCGCGCGCGAGCAGCTGCGCTCCAAGCCCGCACCCGACATGTTCGCCGCCGGCGCGCGGATGCTGGGGGTCGACCCCACTCGCAGCGCGGCCGTGGAGGACGCCCATTCGGGGGTGGAGTCGGCATCCGCGGCAGGGTTCGCCCTGGTGGTCGGTGTCGACCGCGGTGCGGGAGCGCAGGCTCTGCTCGATCTCGGGGCCGACATCGTCGTCGAAGACCTCGCGGTATTCGCCGCATGACCCGCACTGATTTCGGAGGGATGAACCCGATGATGGATCGCCACCGTTTCCCCATCGACCCCTGGCGCCTCGTCGAGAAGCAGTATTCGCTCGACGATGTCGGTGTCACCGAGACGCTGTTCGCGCTCGGCAACGGCTATCTGGGGCTGCGTGGAAACCACCCCGAGGGGCGGCACGCACACGAGCACGGGACCTTCATCAACGGGTTCCACGAGATCTTCCCGATCCGCCACGCCGAGAAGGCGTACGGGTTCGCCGAGGTCGGGCAGACCATCATCAACGCACCCGACGCCAAGGTCATGCGGGTGTACGTCGACGATGAGCCGCTGTCCTTCGATGTTGCCGACGTGCGCGAGTACGAGCGGGCGCTCGACATGCGTACGGGCACGCTCACGCGTCACGTGCGATGGGTGACCCCGAGCGGCAAAGACGTCGTGATCGACCTCGACCGGCTCGTCTCGTTCGAGGAGAAGCATCTCGCGATCATGCGCGTGAGCGTCACCGTGCTCAACGCGGACGCGCCCGTCACGGTGAGCTGCCAGCTCATCAACCGCCAGGACGGCGAAGACGTCTACGGCGGCACGGCCCCCGTCTCGGGCGGCAAGCGCGCCTCCGGGTTCGATCCGCGCAAGGCCGAGAAGATCCACGAGCGCGTGCTTCAGCCGCAGGAGTACTGGCAGGACGGCATCCGCTCGGCGCTGTCCTACCGTGTCGCCGCGTCGGGGATGACGATGTCCGTCGTCGCCGACCACCTGATCGAGACCGAGAACGAGTACTCGGCGCGCTCGCTCATCGAGCCCGACATCGCCAAGAACGTGTTCCGCGTGCAGGCCAAGGCGGGTGTTCCGGTCACCGTGACGAAGCTCGTCAGCTACCACACCTCGCGCGGCGTGCCCGCGCACGAGCTCGTCGACCGCGGCAGGCGTACCCTCGACCGCGTCGCCGCCGAGGGCGTGCAGACCCAGTACGACCGTCAGGCGGCATGGATGGCGGCGTTCTGGGAGCGCTCCGACGTCGTCATCGACGGTCACGACGATCTGCAGCAGGCGAGTCGCTGGTGCCTGTTCCAGCTCGCCCAGGCCGCGGCGCGGGCCGACGGCCAGGGCGTTCCCGCGAAGGGCGTGTCGGGTTCGGGCTACAGCGGCCACTACTTCTGGGACACCGAGATCTACGTGCTGCCGTTCCTGGTCTACTCGACACCGCAGTGGGCACGCAACGCGCTGCGCATGCGCTATCTGATGCTGCCGGCAGCGCGGGGGCGGGCGGGGCAGCTCAACGAGGCCGGGGCGCTGTTCCCGTGGCGCACGATCAACGGCGAGGAGGCATCGGCGTACTACGCCGCAGGCACCGCCCAGTACCACATCAACGCCGACGTCACCTTCGCTCTCGCCAAGTACGTGCGCGCCTCTGGGGACATCGACTTCCTGTACCGCGAGGGCGTCGACATCGCCGTGGAGACGGCGCGGCTGTGGGCCACGCTCGGGTTCTGGCGGTTCAACGAAGACGGCCACCCGGAGGTCTTCCACATCCACGGCGTCACCGGTCCCGACGAGTACACGACCGTCGTCAACGACAACCTGTTCACGAACGTCATGGCCCGCTTCAACCTGCGCTTCGCGGCGCGGGTCGTACGCGACATGTTCACCGATGCCCCCGAGGCCTATGCGCTCATGGCCGAGCGGCTGCACCTGGACCCCGCCGAGGTCGACGGGTGGGAGGCGGCCGCCGAGGCGATGCACATCCCGTTCAGCGAAGCGCTCGGCATCCATCCGCAGGACGAAGTGTTCCTGGAGCGCGAGGTGTGGGATCTCGAGCAGACACCGGCTGACCAGCGGCCGCTGCTGCTGCATTTCCACCCGCTGGTCATCTACCGGTACCAGGTGCTCAAACAGGCTGACGTCGTGCTGGCGCTGTTCTTGCAGGGCAACCACTTCACCGACTCCGAGAAGCTCGCCGACTTCGATTACTACGACCCGCTGACGACGGGGGACTCGACGCTCTCGGCCGTCGTGCAATCGATCCTCGCGGCAGAGGTGGGTTACCAGGATCTCGCCCTGGAATACTTCCGCCAGTCGATCTGGGTCGATCTGGGCGATCTGCACCACAACGCCGCCGACGGCGTGCACGTGGCCTCCGCGGGCGGGGTGTGGACGGCGCTCGTGTGCGGCTTCGGCGGGTTGCGCGACCACTACGGCCATTTGAGCTTCGACCCGCGACTGCCCGCCAGCTGGCCGTCGCTGTCGTTCACTCTCCACTGGCACGCAACGGCGCTGCGGGTGAGGATCACCGCCGATGAGCTGCGGATCACCGCCGGTCCCGGCGAGTCGGTCGAGTTCGCGGTGCGCGGCCGGACCTACACCGTCGCCGGCGGTGCGGTCGTCTCGGTGCCGCTGGCCGGTCAGGGACCCGTGCTCACCGGGCGACCCACCCTGGGCGACATCGGGGACGCGGTGCGCGACGACGGCAGCCCGCTGTCGGCATCCGTCCCCATCACCACGCCCATTCCGATCACCGACGGCGGCGGCGAGGAGCCCACGGCGGGGCTCGACGCGTAGCCCGAGGCTCGGAAGACGTGTCGACATCCGCCCTGCGCGCGCGGCACAGCGGCGGAACGTGACATGTGTGCGGCGGGAGGGTTGCGGCACCTCGACGCGATGTCGGCGGCACGCCGTAGTCTGTTGGGGTGACCACCGCTCTGTACCGCCGCTACCGTCCGGAGACGTTCGGCGAGATGATCGGGCAGTCGCAGGTCACCGATCCGCTCGTGACCGCGCTGCGCGGTGACCGCGTCGGCCACGCGTATCTGTTCAGCGGCCCGCGCGGATGCGGCAAGACGACATCCGCGCGCATCCTGGCGCGCTGTCTGAACTGCGCGCAGGGGCCCACCGACACCCCGTGCGGCGTGTGCGACAGCTGTGTCGAGCTGGGGCGCGGCGGGGGAGGCTCGCTCGACGTCGTCGAGATCGATGCGGCATCCCACAACGGCGTCGATGACGCACGCGACCTGCGCGAACGCGCCATCTTCGCCCCGGCGCGCGACCGGTTCAAGATCTTCATCCTCGACGAGGCGCACATGGTGACGCCGCAGGGATTCAACGCCCTGCTCAAGCTCGTCGAAGAGCCGCCCGACCACGTCAAGTTCATCTTCGCGACGACCGAGCCCGAGAAGGTCATCGGCACGATTCGTTCGCGCACGCACCACTACCCGTTCCGGCTCGTGGCCCCCGCCGCCATGCTCTCGTACGTCGAGGAGCTCTGCGCGCAGGAACGTGTGCAGGTCGAACCCGGCGTGCTGCCCCTGGTGGTCCGGGCCGGCGGCGGGTCGCCGCGCGACACGCTGTCGTTGCTCGACCAGCTCATCGCCGGGTCGGATGTCGCCGCCGGCGCGGTGGTCGTGCGGTACGAGCGGGCCGTCGCCCTGCTCGGCTACACCCACGCCGAACTGCTCGACGAGGTCGTCTCGGCGTTCGCTGCGCGGGATGCCGCTGCGGCCTTCGCCGCGGTCGACCGCGTCGTGCAGACCGGACAGGATCCGCGCCGTTTCGTCGACGACCTGCTTGAGCGCCTGCGCGATCTCATCGTCATCGCCGCGACGGGTGCCGGCGCGAGCGCCGTGCTGCGGGGCATCCCCGCCGACGAGCTCGAGCGGATGGGGCAGCAGGCCGCAGCCTTCGGCTCCGACCGCCTCTCCCGCATCGCCGACCTGGTCGCCAGCGCCCTCGACGGCATGAGCGGTGCGACTTCGCCCCGGCTGCAGCTCGAGCTGCTCGTCGCGCGCGTGCTCGCACACACGACGGATGCATCAGACGTCGCCCCGGCAGCGGGCGAAGTCGCCCCAGCCGCGGCGCCGGTCACGCCGGCCGTCGCCGCCCCGCGAACCCCGCCGCCTGTCGC
>JASGEE010000121.1:0-21219 GCA_047606715.1 Microbacterium sp. | reverse complement strand
GTCATCGGATCGGGCACCGCCGAGCGCGCCGCGCAGGAGCGCGCCGCGCTGGAGGAGCTGCTCGCCGGCTCCGGCATCCACGACGACCGGCACGGAGCCGGCGAGCAGCTCCTCCAGCGCGGCGCGCTCCTGCGCGGCGCGCTCGGCGGTGCCCGATCCGATGACCCACGCCTGCACGCGGCCCGGAACGGTCACCGTCTCGGGCCGGCGCGCGAGCACGAGGTCGCGGGCCGGGCCGAGGTAGCGCACCATGCCGACGCCCGTGCGCCACGCGGCCTCGACACCGAGCACGGCGGCGCCCGGGTAGAGGTCCGACCCCGTGCGCAGCCCCACGACGCCGCGCGCATACTTGTCGTCGGCGGCTGTCGGGGCCCGCAGCGCGGCGGCGGCCTCGGCGAGCGTCCACTCGCGTGCGCCCGGTGCTGCGCTCATAGCGTCACTGTACCGGTGGCGGGCAGGCGCGGGAATGACCGCGGCGCACCCGCGGTTGACTGCGGCAGACGCCCCGACCCGAAAGCGACCGATGAGCCTTCTCTTCACCCCGTACGACCTGGCCGGGCACGCGGTGCGCAACCGCCTCTGGGTGGCGCCGATGTGTCAGTATTCCGCGACCGACGGCATCCCGAACGAGTGGCACCACGTGCACCTCGCGCAGTTCGCGTCGGGCGGGGCGGGCCTGGTCATCGCCGAAGCGACCGCCGTGCTGCCCGAGGGGCGCATCTCGCCGGAGGATGTCGGTCTGTGGAACGACGCGCAGCGCGACGCGTGGGCACCGATCGCGGCGGCGATCCGCTCGCGCGGCGCGGTACCGGCGATCCAGCTCGCCCATGCGGGGCGCAAGGCCTCGACCTGGTCTCCGCTCACGGGACGCTACGACTCGATCTCCACCGTTGCCGGCGGCTGGACGACCCGCGCGCCCTCCGCCGTCCCGTACGAGGGATTTGCCGCACCGGCCGCCCTCGACCTCCCCGGCATCGACCAGATCGTGACCGCCTTCGCCGATGCCGCCCGGCGCGCCGCCCAGGCGGGCTTCGAGGCGATCGAGGTGCACGCGGCCCACGGGTATCTGCTGCACGAGTTCCTCTCCCCCCTGTCCAACCTGCGCGGCGACGAATACGGCGGGTCGCTGGACAATCGCGCGCGCCTGCTGCTGCGCGTCGTCGACGCCGTGCGCGAGGCCGCGCCGGGCGCCGCGCTGCTCGTGCGGTTCTCGGCGACCGACTGGGCCGAGGGCGGGTGGGACGTCGGCCAGACCGCGATCGTCGCCGGCTGGGCCGCCGAGCACGGCGCCGTGTTCTTCGACATCTCCAGCGGCGGTCTCGTCGCGCACCAGGCCATCGCCGTCGCCCCGGGCTACCAGGTGCCGCTGGCGGCCGAGGTGCGGCGGCGCACCGGCGTGCCCGTCGGCGCCGTCGGGCTGATCGATTCGGGTCCGCAGGCCGAGGAGATTCTGCGCTCCGGCGACGCGGACGTCATCCTCTCCGGGCGCGAGTGGCTGCGCGACCCGCACTTCGCGCTGCGCGCCGCGACCGAGCTCGGCGAAGCCGGGGCGGCGCCGTGGCCGCCGCAGTACGCGCGGGCCATCCCCCGCTGAGCTGCCGTCCGGAAAAGCACGTTCGGGAGGATGGATGCCGCTCGTTTCATCCTCCCGAGCGCACATCTCCTCCCGAGCGCACTCCTCAGTACCCGCGGCGGGTCGCGTCGCGCACTTCGCCGACGAGCTCTTCGATGATGTCCTCGAGAAAGAGCACGCCGGTCGTGCGGCCCACGGCATCCCGCACTTGGGCGACGTGGCGGCTCGAGCGCCGCATCATGGCCATCGCGTCTTCGAGGTCGGTCGTCTCGGCCACCGGCACCATGTGGTGGATGCGCTTGGGGTTGATCGGCGCCGCGGTGTCGCTGTCGGCCGAGCGCAGCGCGTCCTTCAGGTGCACGTACCCGACCGGTGCCCCGTCGCCGTCGACGATGACGTAGCGCGAGAAGCCGTGCTTGGCGACGGCGCGCTCGATCTCGGCGGGCGTCGTCGTCTCGGGCAGCGTCACGAGCTCCGACAGCGGCACGGCCACGTCGCGCGCCTTCTTGTCGGTGAACTCCACCGCCGCAGCCACCGCGCCGCTCGCGTCGTCGAGCACGCCCTCGATGCGCGATTGGTTCACGATCGTGGCGACCTCGTCGAGGGTGAAGGTCGATGCCGCCTCGTCCTTCGGCTCGACGCGGAACAGCCGCACGGCGTGGTTCGCGACCCAGTTGAGAGCGACGATGACCGGGTGGAACAGCTTCGAGAACCACACCAGCGGCGTCGCCAGCAGCAGCACCGCCCGGTCGGGCAGCGAGAACGCCAGGTTCTTGGGCACCATCTCGCCGAAGACGACGTGCAGATACGACACGACGATCAGCGCGACCGCGAAGGCGACGCCGCCGATCACCGCCTCGCTCCAGCCCGTGAGTCCCAGCGGCACGGCGACCAGGTGGTGGATCGCCGGCTCGGACACGTTCAGGATCACCAGCGAGCAGATCGTGATGCCCAGCTGACACGTCGCGAGCATGAGCGTCGCGTGCTCCATCGCGTACAGCGCGGTCTTCGCGGCGCGCGAGCCGCGCTCGGCGAGCGGCTCGATCTGCGATCGCCGCGCCGAGATGACCGCGAACTCCGCGCCGACGAAGAACGCGTTGAACGCCAGCAGCACGACCAGCCACGCCAGGCCTGCCCAGTCGCTCATGGCTTGCCCCCCCGACCGCTCTCAGCCGCATCGGGCGGGGGCTCGGGCAGCGGATGCGGAGTGAACCTGACGCGGTCGACGCGCCGTCCGTCCATCCGCTGCACCGTGAGGGTGCCGTCGTCGAGCTCGACCGTGTCGCCCACGGCGGGGATGCGCTCCAGCGTCGACATGACGAAGCCGCCGACGGTGTCGTAGACGTCGCTCTCCGGCACCCGGATGCCGGTGCGATCGAGCACTTCGTCGGGTCGCAGCTCGGCGGGGAAGGTGACGGCACCCGCCGCGCCGGCGACCCGCACGACACCGGCACGGCTGCGGTCGTGCTCGTCGAGCACTTCGCCGACGATCTCTTCGACGAGGTCCTCCAGCGTCACGACACCCGCCGTGCCGCCGTACTCGTCGACGACGATCGCCATCTGATAGCCGCGGGCACGGAGCTCTGCCATGACGGCATCCAGGTGCACCGCCTCGGGCACGCGCAGCGGCTCCTCGGCGATCGCGGCGGCGGGAACGTCGCCGCGACGCTCGCGGGGCACGCTGACGGCCTGCTTGAGGTGGGCGATGCCGATGATGTCGTCCATCGATTCGTCGTGCACCGGAAAGCGGCTGTGCCCCGTGCGGCGGGCGAGCTGAATGACGTCCTCGACGCTGTCGCCGGCGGCGACGGCGTGCACGCTCGGCCGCGGCGTCATGACGTCGGCGGTCGTCAGGCGCGCGAAGGTGAGGGTGCGATCCAGCAGCGTCGCGGTGTCCTCCTCGAGCACTCCGGCGCTCGCCGAGCGGCGGACGAGGCTCGACAGCTCCTCCGCCGTGCGGGCACCCGACAGCTCCTCCTTGGGCTCCACTCCCAGGGCGTGCAGCACGGCGTTCGCGCTGCCGCCGAGCACCGTGACCGCGGGACGGAAGACCCGCGTGAAGGCGACCTGGAACGGCAGCACGAGCTTCGCCGTCTGCCGCGGGATCGCCAGGGCGAAGCTCTTCGGCACGAGCTCGCCGAGGATCATCGAGAACGTCGTCGCGATCGCGATCGCCAGAATCGACGAGACCGCGCGGGCGGCGGCATCCGCCACGCCCCACGCCGAGAGCACCGGAGAGAGCAGGCTCGTCAACGCCGGCTCCATCGCGTAGCCGGTGAGCAGCGTCGTCAGCGTGATGCCCAACTGTGCGCTCGACAGGTGCGTCGAGGTGAGCTTGAGCGCGTCGATCGTCAGCGCGAGCCTGCTCTCGCCCGCCGCCTGGCGGGCCTCGAGGTCGGCGCGGTCGAGGTTCACGAGCGCGAACTCGCTCGCGACGAACAATCCCGTACCGACAGTCAGCAGCAGCCCCACGCCCAGCATGACGAACTCCATCACGCATCACCCCCGCTCGCGCAGGGTCGGTGGGGCGAGTGTCTACAACTGGGGGGGTCGTCCATCGTGCCGTCGATTCTACGCGAGCCCTCGCGGGCGGTCGCCCTGTCGCGAACTTCGGAGTGTGCGACGTTCTTCGGAGCGGTTCGCGGAAATCCTCCGAAACCCGTGGCATCCTCCGAAGTTGGTGAGGGATGCCACCCGCGCCGCCCCTACCAGCTGACCGGCAGGGCCTTGCCCTCTTCGTAGCCGGCGGCCGACTGCAGCCCGACCGTGGCGCGCTCGTGGAAGTCCGGCACCGTCGCCGCCCCCGCGTAGGTGAACGACGAGCGCACGCCCGAGGTGATCATGTCGATGAGATCCTCGACCGACGGGCGCAGCGGGTCGAGGTAGATCCTCGACGACGAGATGCCCTCGGCGAACAGCTCCTTGCGGGCGCGCTCGTACGCATCGAGCCGGCCGAAGCGGCCCTGCACCGCCTTGGTGGAGGCCATGCCCCACGACTCCTTGTACACCCGCCCGTCGGGGTCGGTCTGCAGTTGCCCGGGGGCTTCGATCGTGCCGGCGAACCACGAGCCGATCATGACGGATGCCGCCCCCGCCGCCAGCGCCAGGGCCACGTCGCGCGGGTAGCGCACGCCCCCGTCGGCCCACACGTGCGCGCCCAGCTCGGCGGCGGCCTGCGCCGTCTCGAGCACGGCGGAGAATTGCGGGCGGCCGACGGCGGTCATCATCCGCGTCGTGCACATCGCGCCCGGCCCGACGCCGACCTTGAGGATCGACGCCCCGGCATCCACGAGGTCGTGTGCGCCTTCGGCGGTGACGATGTTGCCGGCCACGATCGGGATGCCGAGTCCCAGCTGCGAGACGGTGCGCAGGGCGCGCAGCATCCCCTCCTGGTGGCCGTGCGCGGTGTCCACGACGAGCACGTCGACACCGGCGGCGGCGAGAGCCTGCGCCTTGGCGGCGACGTCGCCGTTGATGCCGACGGCGGCGGCCACGATCAGCCTCCCCGACGCGTCGAGGGCGGGCTGGTACAGGGTCGAGCGCAGTGCCGTGCGCCGCGAGAGCGTGCCGACGAGGTAGCCGTGGTGCAGCACGCAGACCGTCTCGGCGTCGGCGGCCACGATGAGGTCGAACGCGTGACGCGCGTCGTCGACGTCGTCGGCGTCGATGGATGCCGCGTGGCCCCGCGCGAGGTCGCCCAGCCGCGCGTCGGGCAGCGCCGTGCCCAGGCGCGCAGCCGGCACGACGCCGAGGATGTCGTCGAGGTGCACGCGCTCACGCAGCTCGGAGACGACGACGATGCCGTGTCCCTCGGTGGCCGGCAGCAGCGCCGCAGCCCCGGCCACGGTGGCATCGGCCGGCAGCACCTGAGGCGTGTCCCACGGCACCGGCTGCTCCTTGACCCACCGGATCGCGGCGTCGATCTCCTGCAGGGGCATGTCCTGCGGCAGCACGCCGAGACCGCCCCGGCGGGCCAGAGCGGCGGCCAGGCGCGGGCCGGTGACCGAGTTCATGTTCGCCGCGACGAGCGGGATCGTCGCACTCGTGCCGTCGCGCGGCGACAGGTCGACGTCGAGCCGGCTCGTGATGCCCGACCTGCGCGGCACGAGGAACACGTCGGAATAGGTGAGATCGACCGTGGGCGCAGCGCCGGAGAAGTGCATTCCTCCACGGTAGCGACTCCAAACCTGGGATACCCTTGACGGGTGTGTGCGTGAGGGCTTCTGCATGCCCCAGCGAACCGAACTTCATCGATGAAAGCAGGCGCAACCGTGTCCAGTCAGCTGACCGGCGTGGGTACTTCCAACGAAGGCGAATTCGGGGCCAACGAGTGGCTCGTCGCCGAGATGTACGACCAGTTCGCGAAGAACCGCGATTCGGTCGACCGCTCGTGGTGGCCGGTGCTGGAGGCGTACGAGAAGTCGCGGCAAGCGGATGCCGCAGCCGCCGCTGCCGCACCGGCATCCGCCCCCGTCGAGCCGCCGGCGCCCGCTTCGCGCCCGGTCACCGCGCCGATCCCGGTCGTGGGCGCTCAGCCGGTCGCCCGAACGACCGCGCGACCCGCGGCCCCCCAGCCCGTTCCGGCGCAGGCGCCGAGTTTCGAGCCCAGTCCGGTCGCCGAGGCGCAGGCCGACGTCGTCACGCCGCTGCGCGGCATGCCCAAGAGCCTCGCCGCGAACATGGACGAGTCGCTCACGGTGCCCACGGCGACGAGCGTGCGCACGATCCCGGCGAAGCTCATGATCGACAACCGCATCGTGATCAACAACCACATGGCGCGCACGCGCGGCGGCAAGGTGAGCTTCACGCACCTCATCGGGTGGGCGATCATCCGGGCGCTCAAGGACGTCCCGAGCATGAACGTGTCGTACGCCGAGATCGACGGCAAACCGTCGGTCGTCGCTCCCGCGCACATCAACCTCGGCATCGCGATCGACCTCCCCCGCCCCGACGGCACGCGGGCGCTCATGGTCCCGAGCATCAAGCAGGCCGAGACGCTGACCTTCAACGAGTACCTCTTCGCCTACGAAGACCTCGTCAAGCGCGCCCGGGCCGGCAAGCTCACCGCGGCCGACTTCCAGGGCACGACCGTGTCGCTGACCAACCCCGGCGGCATCGGCACGGTGCACTCCGTGCCGCGGCTCATGAAGGGTCAGGGCTGCATCATCGGCGCCGGCGCCCTGGAGTACCCCGCCGAGTTCCAGGGGGCGAGCGAGAAGACGCTCTCCGAGCTGGCGATCGGCAAGACCATCACCCTGACGAGCACCTACGACCACCGCGTCATCCAGGGGGCCGGTTCGGGCGAGTTCCTCAAGGTCATCCACGAGTACCTCACCGGCCAGCGCGACTTCTACCCCAGCATCTTCGCGGCGCTGCGCATCCCGTACGACCCGATCCACTGGGCCTCGGACATCAACGTCGACCTCGCCGAGCGCGTCGACAAGACCGCCCGCGTGCAGGAGCTCATCAACGCGTTCCGGGTGCGCGGCCACCTCATGGCCGACACCGACCCGCTCGAGTACATGCAGCGCACCCACCCCGACCTCGAGATCGAGAACCACGGCCTGACGTTCTGGGATCTCGATCGCGAGTTCGTCACCGGCGGGTTCGGCGGCAAGCGCCTGATGAAGCTGCGCGAGGTGCTCGGTGTGCTGCGCGACTCGTACTGCCGCACGATCGGCGTCGAGTACATGCACATCCAGGACCCCGCCCAGCGCAAGTGGTTCCAGGACCAGGTCGAGGTGAAATACCAGAAGCCCGATCACGACGAGCAGTTGCGCATCCTCGACAAGCTCAACCAGGCCGAGGCGTTCGAGACGTTCCTGCAGACCAAGTACGTCGGGCAGAAGCGCTTCAGCCTCGAAGGCGGCGAGTCGCTCATCCCGCTCCTCGACGAGATCCTG
The DNA here is from genome assembly GCA_047606715.1 of Microbacterium sp. Taxonomy (GTDB): domain Bacteria; phylum Actinomycetota; class Actinomycetes; order Actinomycetales; family Microbacteriaceae; genus Microbacterium. Next base: position 13,743 of record JASGEE010000121.1, on the reverse strand, counting down.
CAGGGAGCGGCATCCATCGGCCTCGAGGGCGCCGCGATCGGCATGGCGCACCGCGGTCGCCTCAACGTGCTCACCAACATCGCCGGCAAGACGTACAGCCAGATCTTCCGCGAGTTCGAGGGCCAGGTCGCGATCGGCTCGAAGAGCGGGTCGGGCGACGTCAAATACCACCTGGGCACCGAGGGCACGTTCGTCTCGGATGCCGGCGTCGAGCTGCCGGTGTACCTCGCCGCCAATCCCTCGCACCTGGAGACGGTCGACGGCGTGCTCGAGGGCATCGTGCGCGCCAAGCAGGACCGCATGCCGATCGGCACGTTCTCCTGGCTGCCGATCCTCGTGCACGGCGACGCGGCGTTCGCCGGTCAGGGCGTCGTCGTCGAGACGCTGCAGATGTCGCAGCTGCGCGGCTACCGCACCGGCGGCACGGTGCACGTCGTCGTCAACAATCAGGTCGGCTTCACGACGCTCCCGCAGGACGGGCGCACCTCGGTGTACGCGACCGACGTCGCCAAGACCATCCAGGCGCCGATTCTGCACGTCAACGGCGACGACCCCGAGGCCGTCGTGCGCGTCGCCGCGCTCGCGGTGGCGTACCGGCAGCAGTTCAAGGCCGACATCGTCATCGACCTCGTCTGCTACCGCCGTCGCGGACACAACGAGGGCGACGACCCGTCGATGACGCAGCCGCTCATGACGAACCTCATCGAGGCCAAGCGGTCGGTGCGGCGTCTGTACACCGAGGCGCTGGTCGGTCGTGGCGATATCACCGAGGAGGAGTACGAGAACGCCAAGCGCGACTTCCAGAACCGCCTCGAGATCGCCTTCGCCGAGACGCACGCCGCCGAGACCGGCACGACCGGCGTCGTCACCCCGACGGGGACGATCGAGGTCGTCTCCGGCGAGCCCGAGACGACGGGCGTGTCGGTGGAGGTCGTGCATCAGATCGGCGACGCCTTCGTCAACAAACCCGAGAGCTTCACGGTGCACCCGAAGCTGCAACAGCTGCTCGACAAGCGTCGCGAGATGAGCCGCAACGGTCAGATCGACTGGGCCTTCGGCGAGCTGCTCGCGTTCGGTTCGGTGCTCATGGAGGGCTCCAACGTGCGCCTGGCCGGGCAGGATGCCCGCCGCGGCACGTTCGTGCAGCGGCACTCCGTGCTCCACGACCGCGTCAACGGCCAGGAGTGGCTGCCGCTGGCGAACCTGTCGCAGTCGCAGGGCCGCTTCTACGTGTACGACTCGCTGCTCAGCGAGTACGCGGCGATGGGTTTCGAGTACGGCTACTCCGTCGAACGCGCCGACACGCTGACGCTGTGGGAGGCGCAGTTCGGCGACTTCACGAACGGCGCACAGTCGGTGATCGACGAGTATCTCTCGGCTGCCGAGCAGAAGTGGGGGCAGCAGTCGAGCCTCGTGCTGCTGCTGCCGCACGGCTACGAGGGCCAGGGCCCCGACCACTCGTCGGCACGCATCGAGCGGTATCTGCAGCTGTGCGCTCAGGACAACATGATCGTCGCGCGTCCGTCGACCCCGGCGTCGTACTTCCACCTGCTGCGCCGTCAGGCGTATGCGCGGCCGCGCCGCCCGATGATCGTCTTCACGCCGAAGGCGATGCTGCGTCTGCGCAGCGCGACGAGCCCCGTCGAGGCCTTCACGAGCGGCCGCTTCGAGCCGGTGCTCGATGACGACCGCGCTCTCCAGAAGAGCGCGGTCAAGCGCGTGCTGCTGCACGCGGGCAAGATCCACTGGGATCTGAAGGCCGAGCTGGAGAAGAAGCCGAACCCCGAGATCGCCCTCGTACGCATCGAGCAGTACTACCCGGCGCCGATCTCCGAGCTCAACGCGGTGATCGACGGCTACCCCGACGCCGAGTTGCTGTGGGTGCAGGACGAGCCGGAGAACCAGGGGGCGTGGCCGTTCATCGCGCTCGAGGTCGCAGGGCACCTGAACGGGCGCACCATCCGCCGCATCTCGCGCGCCGCCGCCGCCTCGACGGCGACGGGCTCGCCGAAGGTGCACGCGCTCGAGCAGGCGGCGATCCTGGAGAAGGCGCTCACCCTCTGACGGTCACCCGCCAAGCACCGCGGCGCAAATCTGCCGCAACCCGCCGGCACGACCGCACCAGACGGGCGGATGCCGACACATCCGGCGGCAGGCCCGGTCAGTGGTGGGTGGCCTGCTCGGCGCGCAGCCGAGCCAGCACCTGGTCGCGCAGCTGCTCGGGCGCCGTCTCCTGGCACGCGCGCGCGATGACGGCGGTGAGCGTCGTGGCCACGAGCGCCTCGTCCTGGCACTCCGGGCAGGCCTCCAGGTGCTCGCGGATGTCGGAATGCTCGGTGCGGCACATCTCGTGTCGCAGATACTCCTCGAGGTTCTTCCGGGCCTTGTCGCAACCGCAATCGGTCATCTCGTGCTCCTCGACGACGTGGCGGCCGACACATCGATGCCGCGTTCTCTCGCATAGTCGGCCAGGTTCTCGCGCAGCATCCGCCGACCGCGGTGCAGGCGGCTCATGACCGTGCCGATGGGGGTCTTCATGATGTCGGCGATCTCCTGGTAGGCGAAGCCTTCGACGTCGGCGAAGTACACCGCCAGGCGGAAGTCCTCGGGCAGCGCCTGCAACGCGTCTTTGACGACGGATGCCGGCATCCGATCGATCGCCTCGGCCTCCGCCGAACGCGAGCTCGTCGCCGTCGTCGATTCCGCACCGCCCAGCTGCCAGTCCTCGAGGTCGTCGATCGTGCCCTGATAGGGCTCGCGCTGCCTCTTGCGATACGTGTTGATATAGGTGTTCGTGAGGATCCGGTACAGCCACGCCTTGAGGTTCGTGCCCTGAGTGAACGAGGCCCACGACGCGAACGCCTTGACGAACGTCTCCTGCACGAGGTCGGCGGCATCCGCCGGATGCCGGGTCATGCGCATCGCCGCGGCGTACAGCTGGTCCATGAACGGCAGCGCCTGCTGCTCGAACTGCGTGCGGGCATCCTGCGGCGCCGACGGCGACGCGTCGGGCGCGGTCTGCGGGTCGGGCTCGGTCTGCTCGTCCATCACGCGCCAGTCTACGTCGGCGGGGCACCGTCGCCGCGGCGTCAGGATCGCAGTCACGGGGCTCCTCACGTGCGGTGGGTGAACGGACCGTCGCCGGCGCGGCGAGCGTGTCACACGGGTTCGTTAGGGTAGAACCCGATGACCACGACCGGATATTCCCCTCCCACGCCTGCGTGGCCGGCGCCGCACACGGACGACCCCGTGCAGGCGACGATCACGGTGCCCGGGTCGAAGTCGCTCACCAACCGCAAGCTCGTGCTCGCCGCGATCGCCGACGCCCCGAGCACTCTGAGCGCCCCCCTGCACTCCGACGATTCGGCACGCATGGTCGATGCGCTGCGTGCGCTGGGCGTCACGATCGACGAGGTTCCCGGCGCGGGCAGTTTCGGTCCCGATCTGCGGGTGAGCCCCCCCGCGACGTTCTCGGGGAACACGGTCATCGACTGCGGACAGGCCGGCACGGTCATGCGCTTCATCGCCCCGTTGGCGGGGCTGGCCACCGGGGAGATCACGATCACGGCGCACTCCAGCGCCCTGCACCGCCCGATGGGACAGATGATCAAGGCCCTGCGCGACCTCGGCGTCGACATCGACGACGGCGGTCATTGGGCGCTGCCGTTCACGGTGCACGGTCACGGTCACGTCCGCGGCGGCGAGGTGACGATCGACGCGAGCGGCTCGAGCCAGTTCGTCTCCGGGCTGCTGCTTGCCGCCCCCCGTTTCGACGTGGGTCTGCACCTCATCCACTCCGGCGAGCGACTGCCCTCCGCTCCGCACATCGACATGACGGTCGAGACGCTCGCCCGCCGCGGCATCCAGGTCGAACGTCCCTCGGCGAACGAATGGGTCGTACCGGCCGGCACTCCGCGCGGGCGCGACGCCGCCATCGAACCCGATCTGTCCAACGCCGCGCCCTTCCTGGCGGCCGCGCTGCTCACGCGCGGCTCCGTGACGGTCCCGGGATGGCCTGCCAGCTCCACGCAGCCCGGCGCGCTGCTGCCCGAGATCCTCTCGCTGCTCGGGGCGCGCACCTCTCGCCGCGGCGGCGCCCTGACGGTCACCGGCGGCGCACGCATCGCCGGCGTCGATCTCGATCTGACCGCCGCGAGCGAGCTGACCCCCACCCTGTTCGCCCTTGCCGCGTTCGCCGACGCCCCGACGGTGCTGCACGGCATCGGTCACATCCGGGGCCACGAGACCGACCGCATCGATGCGCTCGTGCAGAACCTGCGCGCGCTCGGCGGCGACGCGGAAGAGCTGGCCGACGGCATCCGGATCGTTCCGGCGCCACTGCACGGGGGGGTGTGGCGGGCCCACCACGATCACCGCATTGCGACGGCGGGCGCGCTCATCGGGCTGCGCGTGCCCGGCGTCGAAGTCGACGACATCGGTACGACCGCGAAAACCCTGCCCGAGTTCCCCGTCCTGTGGCAGGGCATGCTCGACACGGCGGCATGACGTGAGCGGCGCATGAGCTGGCTGGACGATGCGGACGACGACGACCGCGAGCTCGACGAGACCGACGTGCGGGTACGGCCCAACCCGAAAGCCAACCGGCCGCGCACCAAGCGGCGTCCCGCGCACGCCGACGCGGAGCTCGCCCGGGTGCTGGCGGTCGATCGCGGTCGCTTCAGCCTGCTCGTCGGCGAGGACACCCCCGACGAGCGGACGGTGCTCGCCGCCCGCGCCCGCGAACCGCGTCGCCGATCCGATGCGACAACGGACCGCGCCCTCGAGTTGCGTGCGCAGCCGATCGTCACGGGAGATCGCGTGCGCGTCGTGGGCGACACGAGCGGCGCAGAAGGCACGCTCGCCCGCATCGTGGGCATCGAAGAGCGCCGTTCGCTCCTGCGCCGCAGCGCCGATGACACCGACCAGGTCGAACGGATCATCGTCGCCGGCGCCGACCAGATGCTCATCGTGGTCGCCGCTGCCGATCCCGAGCCCCGGCCGCGGCTGGTCGACCGCTACCTGATCGCGGCGTTGGATGCCGGCATCCATGCACTCCTCGTGGTCACGAAGACGGACCTCGCCGATCCGGCTGCGTTTCTGGCGCACTTCGACGGCCTCGACGATCTGGAGGTCTTCACGAGCAGGCGCGGCCAGATGCCGACTGCGGAGATCGGCTTGCGGCTGATCGGTCACTCGACGGTGTTCGTCGGACACTCCGGCGTCGGCAAGTCGACGCTCGTGAACGCGCTCGTGCCGTCGGCAGATCGGGCGACGGGGCATGTCAACGAGGTCACCGGGCGGGGACGCCACACCTCCAGTTCGACCGTGTCGCTGCGGTACCGCTCGCCCGATCCGGCCCATCCGGGAACGGGATGGGTCATCGACACGCCCGGCGTACGCTCGTTCGGCCTGGGGCACGTCGACCCCGCCAACATCCTGCGCGCGTTCACCGACCTCGCCGAGATCGCCGAGGACTGCCCGCGCGGCTGCACACACCTGCCGGATGCGCCCGACTGCACGATCGCCGAGGTCGTCGCACAGGGTCGGCTCGGCGAGCGCGGGCCATCGAGGCTCGACTCGCTGCAGCGGCTGCTGGCGACCTTCGCCTGAGCCCCCGGCCCGCAACTGCCGCTCCACCTCACGCTGGTCGAGCAGCCGTCGCGGGCGGCAGATCGAAACCATCGCGCCCCGCCCCGGGGATGTCCTCGGCAGTTGTCGCCCATCCCGGCGCGTGCCTTGCGCGACCGATGGCTAGGCTGGACGGATGCCCCACCTGCAACCCGGAGACCTCGCTCCCGACTTCACCCTGCGCGACCACGATGAACACCCCCTCCCCCTGCGCACGCTGCGCGGCGCGCCCGCCATCCTGTTCTTCTACCCGGCCGCGATGACACCGGGGTGCACGAAGGAGGCCTGCGACTTCCGCGACAGCCTCGCGCCGCTGCAGGCCGCGGGCTACGCGGTCGTCGGCATCTCGCGGGACGAGCCGGCCAAGCTGCGCGCGTTCCGCGAGCGCGACGCGCTGACGTATCCGCTGCTCAGCGACCCCGACCACACCGTGCACGAGGCGTACGGGGCGTGGGGCGAGAAGCTGAACTACGGAAAACTCGTCGAGGGCGTCATCCGCTCGACCTTCGTGTTGGATGCGGAGGGCGTCGTCGCGCACGCTCTCTACAACGTCCGCGCCACGGGACACGTCGGGCGCCTGCGCACGCTGCTCGGGGTCTGACCGGATCGATCAGACCCGGCGCGGCGCGGCGCGACGAGCCGCGAGGATCAGCGCGACGAGCGCGAGCACGGCGGGCACCGCCAGCAGCAGCGCGGTCAGCGGCCGAGGGCTGTCACCGGTGCCCGCGCCGAAGGCCACCGCGAGCAGCAGCAACTGCGCCACGACCCCGCCCGACCTCCCCCACGAGTGCCCACGCCGCACCGCCCCCGCGAACGCGGCGAGCGCCACCGCGCCGACCGCGGTGAGCACGATGAGGGCGATCGAGCTGACCGCGTCATCGGTGTCACCGCCGACGAGGGCGACGATCTCCCAGCCCGTCACGACGAACAGCGCGAACGCTTCGAGACCGACGATGAGCGCAGCCCACACTGCGGCGGCACCGCCGCGGTCGTCGGATGCGGGCGTCGTCATCGCGGCTGTCCTCTTCCTTCGCTCGAGGCTGGGGGCGGGGCGGACGAGGATGCCGACACCCGATCTTCAGCGAAACACACACGAAATACCGCGTTCACCCTTGATTCATCCGAATAGGCATGGGACGATTGGTCTACTCGTGTGCTCCCACACCGGCGTGGGGCGAGCGTCCGCTCGCACACCCACCAGGGTAGTCGATGCTCCGCGTCGCACCCCACTCGAACTTCTCATCCCGTATCAAGGAGCACCACACTATGGATTGGCGCGACAAGGCCGCTTGCCTCACCGTCGACCCCGAGCTGTTCTTCCCCGTGGGGAACACCGGCCCGGCCGTCGACCAGATCGAAAAGGCCAAGTCCGTCTGCGCCCGGTGCACCGTCACCGAGATCTGTCTGCAGTACGCACTCGAGACCGGTCAGGACTCCGGCGTGTGGGGCGGGCTTTCCGAGGACGAGCGCCGCGCCCTCAAGCGCCGCGCCGCCCGTGCGCGCCGCGCCGGCTGAAGCCGCCGCTACTGCGCCACCCGGTCGAGGTAGCGCATCGGGATCTCGATCGTCACCTCGGTGCCCGAGCCGACCACGGTGTGCCAGTCGATCGTGCCGCTGAGCTCGCCCTGGATGAGCGTACGCACGATCTGGGTGCCCAGGCCCTGTCCGACCTGCCCCTCGGGCAGCCCGTGCCCGGTGTCGATCACCCGCACCGACAGCCGGTCGTCGGCGCGGGAAGCGTCGATCCTGACCTCGCCCTCCTGATCGGCCAGTCCGTGCTCCACCGCGTTGGTCACCAGTTCGGTCAGGGCGAGCGCGAGCGGTGTCGCGTATTCGCTCGGCAGCGTGCCGAACCTGCCCGTCTTCACGGTGCGCGCACGAGTGTTCGGCGAGGCTGCGACCTCGGCGACGAGCTTGAGCACCCGATCGAAGACGTCGTCGAAGTCGACGTTCTGCGCGAGCCCCTGCGACAGGGTGTCGTGCACGACGGCGATCGACGACACCCGCCTCATGGCGTGGATCAGGGCATCCCGGGTCTCGTCCGAATGCGTGCGCCGCGACTGGATGCGCAGCAGCGACGCCACCGTCTGCAGGTTGTTCTTGACCCGATGGTGGATCTCGCGGATCGTCGCGTCCTTCGTGATGAGCTCCTGCTCCTGGTGGCGGATCTCGGTCACGTCGCGACACAGCACGATCGCGCCGATGCGCGCACCGTGGTCTTTCAACGGGATCGTCCGCAACGACACCGTCACTTCGCGCGCATCGACGTCCGCCCACCACGGAGCGCGCCCCGCCGTCACGATCGGCAGCGACTCGTCGAACTGCCGCTTCGCGGGCAGGATGCCGGTGGTCACTTCGAGCAGCGACTCCCCCTCCAGCTCGTCCTCGAACCCGAGTCGGTTGAACGCCGACAGGGCGTTGGGGCTCGCGAACGTCACCGTGCCGTCGACATCGATACGGATCAGTCCGTCCGAGGGCCGCGGTGCGCCACGACGCGGCGAGGTGGGAGCGGCCAGATCGGGGAAGTCGGCCGAGGCCACCATGCCGAAAAGGTCGTCGGCGCAGTCGTTGAACGTGATCTGCTGCCGCGACGGCGTGCGCGCCTCGCCGAGGTTGGTGTGCCGCGTGAGCACACCGACGACGACGGGATGCTGATCGCCGGTGCCGAGCCGACGCACGATCGGCACGGCGCGCACCCGAGTGGGGGTCTCCTCGAACCAGTCGGGGGACGCCGAGTCGACGATGACTCCCCGGGTGAAGGCGTCGTGGACCTGTGTCCGCCACTGCGGACGCATGACGTCGCCGACGATGTCGCGGTAGAACAGGGTCGCTGCCCCGGAGGGACGCGTGTGGGCGACGGCGATGAACGAGTCGTCGGCCGTCGGCACCCAGATGACGATGTCGGCGAACGCCAGGTCGGCGAGCAACTGCCCGTCGCCGGCGAGGCGATGCAACCACTCGACGTCGGCGGCTGAGGCCCGACCCTGGGCATAGACGAGATCGCTGAGCGTCGACACCCCTCCAGCCTATGGTCTGGTGCCGGCGCCGCCCGATCACGCGGCGCTGGTCGCTCTGCCGGCACCGCGCGGTCCGCGCAACGCTCGCACCGCGACCGGCGGGTCGATCGCCTCGCCCACGAAGCGGCGCATCGCCGCCGAGAATGCCGACCGTCCGGCGACGCGGGCGATCGGCTGCGCGGCGAGCACCGCGGCATCCGTCGCTTTGGGATCCCACGGCACGAACCACTGCTCACCGATGCCCGCGTAGCGCTCCAGAGTGCGCCGCACCTGGCCGCGGGCATCGATTCCCAGCGTCGAGGAGCGCAGCTTGTTGACCATCACCCGCACCGGCGTCGCTCCGATCGCCGCGCGCAGCTCGGCGTGCGCACGCACGAAACGCGACACCCCGACCGGGTCGGCGGCCACGACGGCGACCACCAGATCGGCCACGCCGAGAGCGGCGAGCGTCGCGGCGTTGCGGCGCGGGCCGTCGAGATCGCTGACGATCTCCTCGTCGCTTTCGAGGGATGCCGCCACGTCGACGACGACGTCATCGACCCAGGCACGGCAGCGCTCCAGAGCGGCGGCGACCCGCGCGGCGGACAGTTCCGGCCACCGCCCGGGACGATTGAGCCCGGTCAGCACCTCGACGGCGCCCAGCGGGGCGGCGATGCGGTCCAGCTCGGCGACCGTGAGCGTGTCGCGCTCGGCCTGACGGCACGCCGCGGCGAACCCCGGGCCTTCGTCGGCGAGACCGACCAGCAACGCGATCGACGGCGCGTGCGCGTCGGCGTCGACGAGTGCGACGCGCCGTCCGTCACGCGCCAGCTCGCACGCCAGCTCGATCGCGGTCGTCGTGCGCCCGGGCGCCCCGGACGGGCCCCACACGACGATCACCCGCCCGCGCGCCGGTTGTGCGGCCGCGGGCGGGGTCGGCGCGAGCAGTGCCGCCGTCGCCTGGTCCGCCGTCACCGCCGCGATCCCGAAGACCGCCGCCAACCGCCGGTCGGCTTCATGAGCGCAGACGGCGACGATGCGCACCCCGAACCGGTCGCACGCGCTCACCAGTTGCGCCGTCACGGTGTGACGCGCAGCCTCGACGACGAGCGCATCCGCACCGGCGAGCGCCCCGATCAGCTCAGCCGCCTCACGTCCGGTCACCGCGTCGGCGGCGGCTGCTGCGGGCGCGCCGGCCGCGACGACGAGCGGCACGTCGACGCCGCCTGCACGCAGTCTCTCGGCGAGGCGGCGGCCGGCGACGCCGTCGACCGCGACGAGGGCCCTCACGGGGTCGCTCCGGCCGCGGCATCCGACCCCGCGCTCGTGGGGACGATCGACAGGCTCGATCCGTCGGCCATCGCCGCAAGCGTCGCCGCGACGTCGGCGCGCGCGATCACGAGCTCGACGGTCGTGCCCGCCGACCCCATGAGGGAGTCGTCGCGATCCACCGAGACCACCGTCGCCGACGCGACCAGAATGCGCGGCGTGTCGTAGACGTCGTGCTCCACGAGCGACGCCGCCCACACCTCGACCGTCGCGCCGGTGTCGACGACCGCGGGCACCTCGGTCGCGCTGCGGAGCACGACGGTCGTCGTGCGCGCCTGGTCGGCGTCGCCGAGCGCGTCACGCGGCACGAGCTCTCCGGCGGTGATCGTGCGCGTGGCGACCGCGCCCGGGATCAGCGATGCCGGCGACGCATACGCTTCTTCCAACTGCCCGAGGGCGACCTCGACGACACGCAGGTCAGCGGCATCCACCGCCTCACCGGGGACGATCGTGCGCGCCGCGGCGAACACCGGCACCGTTTGGCGTGCCGCGGCGACGACGAACCAGACCCCTGCCACCGAGACGACGATCAGCGCGACGCCGAGGAGGAAGCGAAGATCCGCCCAGAAGGCACGCGGGCGGGGGCGCACAGAATCGCTCATGAGCACATCGTCACCGATTCGGCACCGCCGCGTGCAGGTTATCCACAGGACGGCGTGGACCGCTGACGCAGGGGCGGAGCACGCGCATAATGGCCTCATGCCCGAATCCACCGCCTCCGGCGCGCGCCTGCTGACGCCTGCCCAGGTCGCGGAGATGCTCCGTGTCCCCGTCGGCGAGGTCATCGCGCTCGTCCTCGACGGGCGCCTGCGCGGCCTGAAGGTCGGCTCGCCTGCCCGCTGGCGCATCGAACCCGAGTCGGTCGCCGGCTACCTCGACGACCAGGCCGAGGAGGCACGGCGCATCGCCCTGTGGCAGGAGTCGAACGCGGCGAGCTTCCCCGAGCTGTGGGGGCGCGGCGCCGTCCGCCACCCCGATTGAGCACCGTCTGATCGGCGCCGATCAGACGAGGTCGGCGTCGGCGTCGAGCCGCACGGCGGACAGCGCCGCGAACGGCACGACGCGATACCCCGTCACGTTGCCGGCGCGGCGCGGGGCCCCCGGCTCGTGCAGGGCGAGGTCGAGATGATCGGCTCCGGCGCGATCGATCGTGCCGCCCAGTGTGCGGCCCGAGACGAGCTGAGCCGTGACGGGGATGCGGCGACGCACGAGATCGCGCAGCACGAACCCCAGCCCCATCCGCTGCACGAACGCCGACCCGGCGTCGGCATCGCGGACACTCGCGAGCAGCGCGTCGGCGGGCAGCGCGATCGTCGTCAGCGCGCCCAGCGGCACGATCCACATCGTCCGTCCCGTCGCACGCAGCGCCGCGGCACCAGGCGCACAGGCCACGGCGACCCAGTCGGGCCCGACCCGCGCGATCGTCCCGGCGAGCACCGTGCCTCCGACGAGCTCGACCGACGTGTCGGTCGAGGCCGCGGCCAGGGCCACGAGCCGGTCGTGCAGCGGCAGGCGCGACAACCGCAGCCGCTCGGCCTCGGTGTCCAGCGCCGCGCGCTCGGCCTCCCATTCGGAGTCGAGTTGATCTTCCAGGTCCTCGAAGAATCGATCCCAGCGCACGGCGAGAGCGTACGCGACAGCAGGGGCGGCGTGTGCAGGTTGTCCACAGGTTGGAGGATTCTCATCCCGCGGCTCGTGGCGCTGTGCTGTACTCGCCCCAGGGCCGAGCGCCCCGCATCGTCCGCACCCCCGAGAAAGGTCAGCGCATGGTCCCTCCCCCGCCACGCACTGCCCCAGCCGCTGCGCGGCATGCCACCGCACTGGATGTCGCGGAGTACTTCGCCCCGCAGCGCACGTCCACGCAGGCCCTCCCCCACCCCGAACCGCTGATGAAGAACCTGACTCTGGGAGTGCTGGAGGTGCTCGCCGGCGTGCGGGAGGTCGACCAGCTGGCGCGCTGGCTCGGCGAGGACGCGTTTCGCGCGCTCGTGACCCGCGCGAACCTGTCGGCCCGGGCACGCAGCGCTCGCGGCGTCCTGCCGACGCGGCCGGCATACCGCATCCTCTCCACACGCTGGTCCACCCCGGCGGACGGAGTCGTCGAAGGCGTCGTCATCGCCTCCGGCCCCGCCCGGACCCGGGCGGTCGCCATCCGCCTGGAAGGCTGGGACGGCCGCTGGCGCGCGACGTCGCTCGGGCTGCTCTGAGTGCTACTGCCGGTACGAGGACAGGAAGTTGCCGAGGCGCTCGATGGCTTCGGCCAGCACGCGGGCCTCGGGCAGCGTGACGATACGGAAGTGCTCCGGCGTCGGCCAGTTGAATCCGGTGCCCTGCACCAACAGCACATGCTCGGCGACGAGGAAATCGTAGACGAACTTCGCGTCGTCGTGGATCTCGTGCACGTTCGGATCGAGCCGGGGGAACGCGTACAGCGCCCCCTGAGGCTTCAGACATGTGACGCCGGGGATCGCGGTGAGTGCGTGGTAGGCGGCATCCCGCTGCTCGTGCAGCCGGCCCGCCGGAGCGATCAGCGCATCGATCGACTGCACGCCCGATAGCGCGGCCTGTACCGCGTGCTGCGCCGGGACGTTGGGGCACAGTCGGGTCGAGGCGAGCACGTGGATGCCCTCCAGGAACCCGGCCGCGTGCTGCTTGGGCCCGGTGATCACCATCCAACCCGAGCGATAGCCGGCGACGCGATAGGTCTTGGACAGACCGTTGAAGGTGAGACACAGCAGGTCGGGAGCCAGAGTCGCGAGCGGGACGTGCTCGGCGTCGTCGAAGAGGATACGGTCGTAGATCTCGTCGGAGAGCACCAGCAGCGAGTTCTCCCGCGCGATCTGGACGATCCCCTCGAGCACCTGGCGGGTGTACACCGCGCCGGTGGGGTTGTTCGGATTGATGACGACGATCGCTTTCGTCGCGGGGGTGACCTTCGCGCGGATGTCTTCGAGATCGGGCTGCCAGTCGTTCTCGTTGTCGCACCGGTAGTGCACCGGAGTGCCGCCGGCGAGACTGGTCATGGCCGTCCACAGCGGGTAGTCCGGCGACGGGATGAGCACTTCGTCGCCGGTGTCCAGCAGCGCCTGCATCGTCATCGTGATCAGCTCGGACACACCGTTGCCGAGGTACACGTCGTCCGGGTCGAACTTGGGGAACCCGGCGACCTCTTCGTAGCGGCTCACGACCGCGCGACGCGCCGACATGATGCCGCGGCTGTCGCTGTAGCCGTGCGCATACGGCACCGCCTCGATCATGTCGCGCACGATCTGGTAGGGCGCCTCGAACCCGAAGACGGCCGGATTGCCGGTGTTCAGCTTGAGGATGCGGTGCCCGTCGGCCTCCAGCCGGTCGGCCTCGACCAGGGCGGCCCCGCGGATCTCGTACAGAACGTCCTTGAGCTTCGACGACTGGTCCAGGATGCGCGGAGTCATCCCCTCAGGATATCCCGCGCGTCCACGGGCCAATCGCCCACCCGTGGACCGCGCACCGGCCCGACTGCCTCGATGCGCCGCCCGCACCATACGTGCGCCCCCGCGCTCGCGCCCGGCGCGAAAACCGGAGATGTCGCGAAAAACGGATGCCAGGAACTCGCGGCATCCGTTCTTGGCGATTTGTCCGTATCTCGCGACGGCGGAAGGCGGATGCCGCCGCGCCCGACGGCGCTACTTCTTCCGCTCGGCGGCGCGGCGCTGGGCACGGTTGTGCGCCGCGGGAGCCTGAGCGGCGGCATCCGTCTTCTGACCGAACGCCCCCCGCGCCGGCTCGGCGGGCGCGGGCTGCGTCGCGG
>JASGEE010000120.1:0-27360 GCA_047606715.1 Microbacterium sp. | reverse complement strand
GGCGACCCGGTGCGCAGCGAGCACCGGGTCGCCGGCCAGCACCTCCGAGGCCGCATCGAGAAGGCCGCGCACGGAGCGTTCAGGGACCTCGATAGAACCGTCCTCTCGCACGATGATCGACCGCTCCGCCCACCCGGCATCGAGTACGAGCCGTCGGTCGGGCGTGGGGCGCACGGCGACACGCGGCGTGTTGAGCACGGTTCGGACATCGAGAGCGACCGGTTCGGTCACGACGACGAACGCCGCCCGCGTCGCATCGGGGATCGCCACCCCGAGGGCTGCGAGCTGCGAAGGGACTCCCGCGCCGGTCGCTAACACGACGTGATCGGCCAGGATGTGCGTGCCGCTCGCCGACACGACCCCCCGGGCCGCGCCGTGCTCGACATCGACGTGCACGCCGCCGGCGTTCTCGATGACGCTCGCGCCAGCGGCGGCGGCCCCCCGGATGAGCGCGGCGATGAGATCGGGGAGGTTCACCCACCCTTCCCCGGGATTGAAGATCGCTCCTTCGGCGGCGATTGCGGCATCGTTCACGTCCGGCGTCAACGCGGCGACACCCTCGCGGTCGAGCCAGAGCGCGTCGTAGCCGCTCGACCGCTCGAAAGCGAAAGTGTCCCGGAAGCTCTCCCCGTCGGACTCGTCGGCCCATTTCAGCGCGCCCTCGAAGCGGAGGTACCGCTCGCTGCCCGGCCTGCGTGCACCCCATGTACGGTAACGGTCGAGACCGAGCATCCGCAGACGGTGATACGCGTCGCTGCGTTCGCCCGACGAGTTCAGCCACGCGATCGAGCGCCCAGAAGCTCCGTCGGCGATGGCACCAGCGGTGATCAGGGTGACCTGGGCGCCCGCGCGCGCGAGGTGCGCAGCCGTGGATGCACCGAGGATGCCGCCGCCGACGACGACGACGTGCGCGTGCGCGTGCGCGTGCGAGTGCGAGTGGATCATGCCGCCTCTTCAATGAGTCGCGGCAGATCCGTCATGTCGTCGAAGACCACGATCGCCTCCCCCTCCAATCGCGCGGCCGGGGTCACGCCCGCGTAGGCGAGCACCCGCATCCCGGCCGCTCGCGCCGCCTGAACACCGAATACGCTGTCCTCCACGACGACGCAGTTCTCCGCACGAACGCCGAGTCGCTGAGCCGCCCACAGAAACAGGTCGGGTGCGGGCTTTCCTCGTTCGACATCGTCCGCGCTGAAGATCCGGTCGCCGAAATGCCCGAGCAGATCCGTCAGCCCGAGGACGTCACGGATCCATCGATGACTGCTGTTCGAGGCGACGCAGCGGGGAAGCGACAGTTCCTCGAGCGCCTCCCGGATGCCGGGGATTGCGCGCGGATCTGACCGAAAGGCCTCGTAGTACCAGGCGCTGTACTCGTCGTCCCAACCGGGCTCCAGCGATCGCCCGGTGAGCTCTGCGATTCGCGCCGCGTAGACCTCGTCCGACGCTCCCGCCAGGTGCTCGGCGACCTCGTCCAGCGAGAGCTCGCGGCCCAGGTCGGATAGGACGCGCTGACTGACGCGGGTGGCGATCGTCTCGCTGTCGACCAGCACGCCATCGCAGTCGAAGACGATGAGCTCGACCGCCGTCGCAGCCACCACTACTTGCCGACCCCTTCGGCAAGACCTCGGACGAAGAACCGTTGCGCGGCGAAGAACGCCACGATCATCGGAACGGATGCGATCGTCATGCCCGCGAAGACCATCGGGTAGTTCGTTGACAGCTTCGATGCGAGGTTGGCGAGTCCGACCGGGAGCGTCATCGTGTCGGAGCTGCTGACGAAGATGAACGCGAAGAGGTATTCGTTCCACGCGAACAAGCACTGCAAGACGATCGCCGACACGATGATCGGCATCGACATCGGCAGGGTCAGGCGCCAGAACTGCTGGGCCCGCGTGCATCCGTCCAGCAGCGCCGCCTCATCGACCTCGTGCGGCAGATCCACCATGTACGAGCGGATCAGGAAGGTCGTGAAGGGGATTCGGAAGGCCGTGTAGAGGACGATGAGCCCGAGCAGGGAGTCGTAGATCCCCAGCCCTTGGAGAAGCTGCAGCAGCGGGATGAGCGCGACGGTGGGCGCGAGCATCATCCCGCCGACGATGAGGAAGAGCACCGTGCGCGAGAAGGGGATGGTCAGCTTCGTCAGGCCGAAGGCCGCCCAGGCGCTGATCAGCGTGGTCGCCACGATCGAAGCGACCGTGACGATGACGCTGTTCCACAGATACTGACCGACCCCGAGATTCCACGCGTCGATGAAGTTCTGCCAGTACGTCGTGGTCGGAAGGCCGAACGGATCGGCGAGGAATGCCGTGTTCACCTTGAGGCTGCTCATCAGCATCCACAGGAGCGGGACGATGACGAGCAGGGCGGTCACGACGAGAATGCCCCAGACCAGCAGTCGCAGCAGGATGCCGGCGAAGCCGAGCCTGGTCACGGGTTTGTCGGCGGTCGCGGTCACCATTGCACCCTCCGTCGACGCGAGATCCACAGCTGCGCGATGGCCAGCAGGATCGTGATCACGAACACGACGGTCGCGATCGCCGCTGCGTACCCGAACTCGTCGTTGATGAAGCCCGCGTGGTAGAGCCAGGTGCCCAACACCTGACTGCTGTTGTTCGGACCGCCGGAGGTCATCACCATGACCTCGTTGAACACCTGGAAAGCGCCGGTGACCGTAACGATGATCAGAAGCGTGCTCATCTCTCGCACGAGCGGTGTCGTGATGTACCAGATGCGCCCGATCTCGCCGACCCCATCGAGGTCGGCGGCGTCGTAGAGTTCGCGCGGGATGCGTTGGATTGCGACCGAGAAGAGCAACGCCGTGTACCCGAAGCTCTGCCACTGGCTCATCACGATGATCGCCCAGATCGCCGTCGACTCCTGGCCGAGCCACGCCTGGCCGAGATCGCCGAGTCCGACGATGCGCAAGAACGCGTTGAGCAATCCGGTCTCGGGCTGATAGACGAAATAGAACAGCAGCCCCGCGACGGTCAGCGAGATCGCCGACGGAATGAAGTAGATGGCGCGGAGGATGCCGCTGTGCCTGCGCACGAAGGTCTCGACGAGCGCCGCGAGCACGAGGGCCCCGGCGACCTGGAAGACCAGCGACACGACAGCGTATGCGACGTTGTTCCACAGCGATCGCCAGAAGATCGGATCGCCCAAGGCCCTGGCATAGTTCTCGCCCCCGACGAACTCGGGGGTCGGCTCGAACACCGACCATTGGAAAAAGCTCAGATAGATGTTCTGCACCAGCGGGTAGTAGACGAACACGGCGATTACCGCCAGCGCGGGGACGACCCAGAGGAAGGATCGTCGGCCGCCGAGCGCCCGCAGGGGCGACCGGCGGCCGGCGGGCTGCTGCCGCCGGCCGCTCTGCGGAGCGGTCATCGTTTCGGTGACGGTGACGTTGCTCACGGGATCGCTCCGCCGCCTGTTATCCGGCGGCTGCCTGCTGCACGGACGTCATGACGTCCTCCGCGGTGCTGGTGCCGCCCACGAGCGCTTCGCCACCGGCGAGATACGCCTGAGCGACCTGAGAATCTGTCACGGTATCCAGCCAGATCGCGAGGCTCGACGCGTCAGCCAGCAGGTCCATCGCCTCGATGGTCTCGGGGTCGATCGTCTCCGGGTCGAGCGAGTCCTTGACCGCGCTGGGGTAGCCACTCATGAGCTCGGGCATCTTCTCGGCGCCCTCCTTCGACACCACGAACTGGAGGAACGCCACGGCGAGAGCCGGGTTCTCCGAATCCGGGTTGACGAGCAGGAGATCGGGCGCACCGACGAGCGCGCCGGTGTCGCCCGCGGCTCCGGCGGCGGCCGGCAGCTTGAACATGCCGATTCCGTCCTCGTCGAGCTGCGTGTCCTTCAGCAGACCGATCTCGACCGACTCGAGGTACATCATCGCCGACTCGCCGTTGGCGAACCCGACTTGCGCTTCGGTGTGGTCGATGCCGTTTCCGGTGACACCGGTGTCGGTGCACTCGCTGATCACCTGCTGGAACTGTTCGAGCGCCGTGACATAGCCCGGATCGGTGTAGGCGCCGTTGTCGCCCGAGTAGTCCTCTTCGAGCGTCGCGGCCGGAACGTTGTACGCGTTCAGCTGGGTCACGTAGTGCAGGCCGGGCCAGCCGTCCTTGTTGCCGAAGTTCACCGGCGTGATGCCGTTCGCCTTCAGCGTCTTGCACGAGCTGAGGAGCTCTTCGAACGTCGTCGGCACCGAGATGCCATTGTCGGCGAAGATCTTCTCGTTGTAGAACATGAACTTCGCGTCGAGGTCGAGCGGCACGCCGTAGTTCTTGCCATCGTAGACGCCGGCCCCGACAGCGCCCTCAGCCAGCGTCTCGTTCCATTCCGTGCCTTCGCCGATGACCGAGGTGAGGTCCAACGCGAGCCCTGCGTCAACGAACTGCTCCGCGTACGACCCGGCCCACGCGAAGTAGATGTCAGGGATGCTCTGGGAGGAAGCGAGGACTTTGATCTTGTCCTTGTAGCCCTGATCGGACTCCTGCTGCACCTCGACGGTGACGCCGGGATGAGCCGCCTCGAACTCCGCGGCCATCTCGGGGAAGTACTCCGAGACGCTCGGGTCCGAGAACTTGGTGATGATCGAGATCGTCCCCTCGTAGTCGACGTCGCTCAGATCCACGGACGTCGTCCCGGCGTCCGTGGACTGCCCGGAGCAGCCGCTGAGAACGAGTACGACGCCAGCAACGGCCGCAAGAGCTGCCTTCTGCCGAATTGCCCGCATGACCTGCACCCACCTCTCTGTATGATAAGCGCCGCCTAGCGCGATGTCTCGGAGTTTAAAGACGCGTTGATACCGGTGTCAATGACGAAACGGTAACGATCTCGCTCGATGGACGGGGAGCCGGTGGTCGGATGCCTACGTGCGTGCGCTTTCTCCGGGGACATACCCTCGTGCGGATCGCGACGTCATCGTGGCGTCTGCGGCCACCTTGACGAATATTCATCAGACCATGCATACTGTTGTCCGACATATTTTCCCGCCTGACTCCACGGAGACCGATCGATGCTCGACTTCGACACCGCACGTTTCCTGCGAATCCAAAACGGCGCGCTCGCCCTCGTCAATCCGCTCAGAGTCGCGATCGCGAACCTCGTCGACGAGGGCGCGAAGAATATCTTCTTCGTCGGCGCGGGCGGAGCCGGCAGGCTCATGGAGCCCGCCGCACAGCTGATCGCACGACACTCCGACTTCCCGGTCTATCTCGAGAACGCCGCCGAGCTCGTCGCCATGGGCACCACGAACCTCGGACGGCACTCCATCGTGGTGATCCCGTCGCTCTCGGGTACGACCGCGGAGGCGATCGCCGTGCTGGAGCACGCGCAGCAGCGCAGAGCGCACGTTCTCAGCCTGACCGCGCACGCCGACTCCCCCGTCGCCACGCGCGCCGACCTCACGTTCACGGCCTTCGCAGAGGACGACACCTCGTCGGAGTCCTTCTACCTGCAGTCCCTCGTGATCGCCCTCGCCCTGCTGAGCCGGCTCGGTCGCTACAACAGGCTGGATGCGACCCTCGCGGAGCTGGAGACCCTTCCTGCGTTGCTCGCCGAGGTCAAAAGATCGTTCGAGCAATCCGCTGCGCAGATCGCCCGGTCGATCCAGCACGACCAGTACCACATCCTCACCGGTGCCGGCCCCGCGTGGACCGAGGCGTGGTACTACGGAACCTGCATCCTCGAGGAGATGCAGTGGATCCGCACCCGCCCCGTGCACGCATCTGACTTCTTCCATGGCACGCTCGAGCTCGTCGAGGCGGGTGTCAGCGTCATCGTCCTCACGGGCGAGGACGCCTCCCGCCCTCTCGCCGATCGTGTTCAGCGCTGGCTTCCCACCGTCACCGATCGGATGACCGTCATCGACGCCGCCGACTTCGCCCTCCCGGGGATCTCCCCCCATGTGCGAGCGCTCATCCCGCACGTGCTCATCGCGACCGCGCTGGAACGAGTCAGCGCGCACCTTCAAGTGCTCCGCTCACACCCCCTCACGACGCGGCGCTACTACCGTCGCCTGGACTACTGACAGCGGACACACGATGCACACCACCAGGGTGACCGCGGGGACGCGACTGCGAGATGCCGTCGCGGGGATGATCGCCGACCAGGGTCTGGGTCCGGGTGATCGTCTTCCCACCGAGAAGATGCTCGCAGAACAGTTCGGCGTCGCACGCTCGACCGTGCGCGAAGCGCTCAAGGCTCTCGAGGAAGAAGGCATCCTCGACGCGGTCCAGGGCAAAGGACGTTTCGTCTCCGCCGTGGCCGCCGCGATCGTGGAGCGTCCGATTACCCGCTATGAGGGCGTCACCGAGATGCTCGAGAAGTTGGGCTATGCCGTGACCACCTCGGTGTTCTCCGTCACGGAGGTGGCAGCCGATGCAGAGCAGTCTCGAAGCCTGGCGGTCGAGCAGGGAACGCCGCTCATCCGTCTCGCCCGCCTTCGCTACGGTGACGACGAACCCCTCGTCTTCAGCATCGACCACGTACTGCGCGACGCCCTACCCGGAGCGCTGACCCATCGGGACTGGTCCGCTCCGCTCACTGCGGCTCTCGACTCCCACGGTCAGTCGATCACCTCGTCCGTGGCTCGCATCAGCGCCGTCGAACTGCCGATCGAGCTCGCACGCCGACATCGACTCGTGGGCCTCGGGCCGTGGCTTCTCGTCACCGAGACGTGCCATACCCGCACCGGGCGGCGCGTGCTACTGGCCGAGGACTACCATCGCGGCGGGATGATCGGATTCAACGTCCGCCGTCAGCGCTGACGTCGAATCCCGGCGCGGCGCAGCGATCGACGAGCGCGCGACGAGGGCCGTGGCGAGGGTCTCCACGATCGCGTCGCCGTCATCGCCGCCGATCCGTGCGAACGCGTGCCGGGCGGCCGCGCGTCCGAGCTCGATCATCGGCTGCGCGATCATCGTCAACGGCGGCTCCATGACGCTCGCCCACGAACTGTCATCGAACCCGATCACCGAGATGTCGCGCGGCATCGTCAAGCCGGCACTGCGCAGGGCGCGCAACGTGCCGACGATCGCGTCGGTCTCGGTGGTCAAGATCGCCGTGGGGGGGTCGGCCAGCGCGAGCATCGCGCCCACGGCCCCGACCGTCTCCTCCTCGTTGTGCCCGCAGTGGGTGACCAGTCGCGGATCGAGTCGGATACCGGCATCGTCGAGCGCATCGACGTACCCGCGCAGACGCTCCGCCTGGCTCCACAGCCAGTGATCCGCCGCATGAAGCAGTTGCCGGCGGTCTCCCGCCGGATCGCGCAACGGCGGCCCCCACGCGAGCGCGATCCTGCGGTGACCGACCTCGATGAATCGCTGCATCGCCCGAACCGCGGCATCCCTGTTGTCGATGACCACCGCGTCGAGATCGAGCCCGCCCACCATGCGGTCGACCAGCACGACGGGGATGCGCCGGTTCATCGCTTCTCGGATGTGCGCCGTGTCCTCATGCTGCAGCGCCGCCGATGCCAGAATGATCGCGTCCACCTGCTTGTCGATGAGGACGCCGACGGCGGACTCCTCGTGAGCCAGCTTCTCGTCGGTACTGAGCACGATCGCCGTGTAGCCCCTGGCCGTGCACGCATCGGCGATGCCGCGCATCACGCCGGCGAAGAAGGGATTGCTGGCGTCGGCTACCACCACGCCGATGGTGCGCGTGAACCCGGTCGTCATGCTTCGAGCGAGGCTGTTCGGCCGATACCGCAGCTTCTCCGCAGCCGCGAGCACCCGCGCACGCGCTTCAGGGCTGACGGCGCCGTAGCCGCCGAGCGCACGCGCGGCCGTCGCCCTGCCGACACCGGCCTCTGCGGCCACCTCCGCGACCGTCGGGGATGATGCTGACCTGCGCCGAGACCGCGGCATCCCTCCCCCTTCGCGATGTGCTGGAGTCTCTCCAACCTATCGGATCGGCGGCGACGCCCTCTTCTTCTTTTCCAGATCGAGACGGTCCTGTGCCACCTGCGCCGGGCTGATCCGCCGTCCGTGACCGAACGCGCCATCGATGAAGCACTGTTGCCCGGCGAACTCCGACCCGGCCCGGAGCGCGAGGTCGATCGCCTCCGAATCCGGTGTCACGCCTTTGCGCCACCCGGACTCCAACAGCGAGCAGGTCACGGCGGCCAGCAGCGCATCCCCACAGCCCATCGTGTCGGCCACCGGTCGCGAGGCGTCGAGCACCGCCGCCTCCGCGCGGTGGAACCGAGACCCGTCGAAGAGCAGGGATCCCTCGGCGCCACGGGTGCCAAGGGCAATTCCCGCGCCCTTGGTCACCACCGCGCGAAGCAACTCTTCCGTCTCTGCGTCGTCGAGATGAGAGCAGGACAGCAGAGCCAGATCGAGATGCGGAACCAGCGGATCGAGATACTCCGGTACCCGGAACTCATCCTCGCTGGAGAAATCGTAAGAAACGAGGGCACCGGCCTGCGCGAGCGCGGGAAGCTGAGATTCACACGCTGAATAGACACCGGAGTGCACGAGATCGAAGGACGCGACGTAGGCCCGTCCCGCGTCGTCGAGGACGATCGGCTGACGAACCGTCACACCCCCGTCGTTGCCGCCGAGGAAGATCCGGTCGCCGTCGACGACCTCCACCATCGCGACCCCCGTCTCGCCCTGACGGATGACCGAATGCGAGATGTCCAGGCCGATCGCCGTGAGCTCGGATCGGAGGAAGTCTCCCGGGTCATCCGACCCGAACGCGCCCATGTACGCCGCATCGGCCCCGAGCTGGCGAGCGAAGACGGCGAAATTGACGCAGTTTCCGCCTGGATAGTCGATCCCCCTGTCGAGGAACCTGTCGATGACGTTGTCGCCGAACCCGAGGACCTTCACGGCCGCCTCAATAGTCGACGACGCGGTAGTAGCGGCGAACGTCGAGACGGTGGTTGCGCACGAGCTCGAGGTGCGCGTTGAGGCGGCTCGCCGCCGTGGCAATGACCAGCGGCGACACAAGGGGACGGAAGGCCGGGTCGAAACCCTCGAGCGGATAGTCCGCCGTGTCAAAGGTGGTGACGTCGTCGGAGTAGAGCTCGGCGAAGTTGCGCACGCGGTCCATGAGGGGACGAGTCTCGTCCTCTCCGAAGAAGAGGAGGGTCGTCGTGTCCTTCTCGATCAGCTCGAGCGAGCCGTGGAAGAACTCGGCGGCCTGCACCCGGGTAGTGCGCAGCCACTGGCACTCCTCGAGCACGCACATCGAATAGAGGTAGGCGAAGCCCCACACGTTGCCGGAGCCGACGATGAAGATGTAGTCGACGTCTTTGTGCTTGTTGGCGAAGACGGATGCCTTGGAGTCGGCCTTCTTGGCGACCTCTACCAGAAGCGTCGGCAGAAGGGCGAGCTGTTCGGCGAAGCGGTCGTAGTGCGCGAACTCCCCGCGAACCTGCAGGAGTCGGGTCACGAGCAGCAGCAGCTGAATGTCGTACGAGTGCGCCGGGGAGAGGAAGACGTGGTCGAGAGCCTTCGCGAAGGGGCTGTCAGCCTCACCCGTGAAGCCGACAGTGACCGCTCCCCGAGCCTTGGCCCAGCCGATGACGTCGTTGACGTCGGGAGTCGTGCCGGTGGCCGACACGAAGACGGCGAGAGAGCCCTCGCCGAAGGCGGTGTCGGGGGCGAGGACGAACTCCTGTGCGCTGGCAGCCGTGCCGGAGAGCGTCGACTTCGTCTGGAGGAGGAGCGCATAGGGCATCATCTCGGCGTACGAGCCGCCGGCGCCGAGGAAGTAGACGTTCTTGACGCTGTCGCCCAGCTGCGCGACGAGCGCCTCGATCTCGGGTCGCAGCGCGGCGGCGCTCGCCAGCTGGCTTGTGAACTCTTCCTCATCGAACTTGAGCACGGCTTGGTCTCCTTCTTGGCTCACATTGTTGTTGTGATACCGATATCACATCAACAATGCTCGCACATCCGGAATATCGGGTCAAGACGACCGAATCCTGTCCGACAACAGCATCGGATGCCGCTCCAAGATCACACGGGAACCCCCGCCGAGGCGGGTGATCGACGCGGACACCGGACAGACCGAATACCCGGTGCGTGGAGTGGCCTGTGCGGTCCAAGAGCAGTCGGAGTGAACTCGCCCGCCGCGTAACCGCCCGGCAACAGTTGTGCACCAAGATCGGAGTATGTCGATCAAGGTGGCTCTCGAGCACTACACCGCCTACGAGTTCGCTAGGCCCGTCAATGTCGCACCACATGTGATCCGGCTGCGGCCGGCGCCGCACGCGCGCACCCCGATCGAGGCGTACTCGCTCGAGATCCAGCCCAAGAACCACTTCCTCAACTGGCAGCAGGACCCGTTCGGCAACTGGCTCGCGCGCGTCGTCTTCCCCGAACGGGTCAGCAAGCTCGAGATCACGGTCGGCGTCGTCGCCGACATGATGGTGATCAATCCGCTCGACTTCTTCATCGAGGAGTATGCCGAGAACTTCCCGTTCGACTACGAGCCGTCGCTGAAAGCCGACCTCGCCCCCTACATGCGCCCCGTCGACGACAGCGTCGGGGCGCAGAGCTGGCGCCAGACGCTGCCGCCGCTGCCCGAAGACAGGATGCCGACCGTGCTGTTCCTCGCGCAGCTCAACCAGCACGTCCACGGCGCCGTCGAATACTCCGTGCGGATGGAGCCCGGCGTGCAGACCCCCGATCAGACGCTGAGCTCGGGCATCGGCTCGTGCCGCGACAGCGCGTGGCTGCTCGTGAGCCTGCTGCGCCAGTACGGGCTCGCCGCCCGGTTCGTGTCGGGCTACCTCGTGCAGCTCGCGAGCGACCAGAAATCGCTCGACGGCCCGAGCGGTCCGGAGCAGGACTTCACCGACCTGCACGCGTGGGCCGAGGTGTTCATCCCCGGGGCGGGGTGGATCGGGCTCGATGCGACGAGCGCCCTGTTCGCGGGCGAAGGACACATCCCGCTCTCGGCAACGCCCGAACCCTCCAGCGCGGCACCGATCGCGGGGGCGACCGATCCGGTCGAGGTGACGTTCGCCTTCCACAACGAGGTGCGCCGCATCCACGAGGACCCGCGCACGACCAAGCCCTACACCGATGACCAGTGGCTGCGCATCGACGCCGCCGGCGAGCTCGTCGACGAGCGCCTGCACACCGGCGACGTGCGTCTGACGCTCGGCGGTGAGCCGACGTTCGTGGCGCTGGACGACGCGACGGCGGCGGAGTGGAACACGGACGCCGACGGCCCGCACAAGCGGGAACTCGCGGGCCTGCTCGCCGAGCGCCTGCGCCAGACGTACGCGCTCGGCGGCATCGTGCACCGCGGGCAGGGCAAGTGGTACCCCGGCGAGCCGCTGCCGCGATGGAACATCGCGTTGCAGTGGCGTACCGACGGCGAGCCGCTGTGGCAGCACGCCGACCTCTTCGCCGATCCGTGGGCGCCCGCCACGGAGGACGAGGCGGCGGATGCCGCCGCTCGGGCAGCCGCCCTCGCAGAGCGGGTGACGGCTGTGCTCTCCCTGCCGCCCGAGCAGCTCCTGCCCGCCTACGAAGACCCGCTCGCTGCTCTCGCCGACGATCTGCGCCGCCCCGCCGGACCGAAGCCCGACGCCGACGAGATCGATGCGGCCGGCGTCGCTGAGCTGGATGCCGACGTCACCGAACCCGTCGGCTACGTGCTGCCGATCGTGACGGGCGAGGCGTGGCTCAGCCCCGCGTGGCGGTTCCGCCGCGGGCGGCTCGTGCTCACCCCCGGGTCGAGCGCGGTCGGCCTGCGCCTGCCGCTGGACGCCGTGTCCTGGACCGACCCCGAGTGGGAAGGCGAGCCGTCATACCTGGAGGCGAACGCACCGCTGACCCCCGGCATCCCGCCCGTGACCGTCACCGACCCCGCTGGCCAGGCCACGACGGCGCTCGCCTTCGAGGCGCGCGACGGCTTCGTGCACGTCTTCCTGCCCCCGACGCAGCGGCTCGAGGACTACGCGAACCTGCTGCACGTCATCGAGTCCGCGGCCGTCGAGGTCGGCACCCCGATCGTGCTGGAGGGCTACGGGCCACCCCCGGACGCGCGACTGACGCAACTGATCGTCACCCCCGACCCGGGCGTCATCGAGGTCAACGTGCAGCCGACCGCGACGTGGGCCGACCAGCGCGCGCTGACCTTCGACCTGTACGAGCAGGCCCGGCAGGCGCGCCTGTCGACGGAGAAGTTCGATCTCGACGGCACCCACACCGGCACCGGCGGCGGCAACCACATCACCCTCGGGGGCCGGCAGCCGATCGACTCGCCGCTGCTGCGCCGGCCCGACCTGCTCGCCAGCCTCATCACGTACTGGCAGCGGCATCCGTCGCTGTCGTACCTGTTCTCGGGGCGGTTCATCGGCCCGACCAGCCAAGCGCCGCGCTTCGACGAGGGTCGCCCCGAAGCGGTCTACGAGATGGAGATCGCGCTGCAGGAGGTGCGACGCCTCGCCGCAGAGACCGACGAGCCGCGACCGTGGCTCGTCGACCGGGCGCTGCGGCACCTGCTGACCGACCTCACCGGCAACACGCACCGCGCCGAGTTCTGCATCGACAAGCTCTACAGTCCCGACTCCAGCCGCGGGAGGCTGGGACTGCTCGAACTGCGGGGCTTCGAGATGCCCCCGCACCCGCAGCTCGCGCTCGTGCAGGCGCTGTTGGTGCGCGGCCTCGTCGCGATGTTCTGGGAGCGGCCGCTCGTCGCGCCGCTGGTGCGCTGGGGCACCGCGCTGCACGAGGACTTCCTGCTGCCGCAGGGTGCGCGACGGGACATCGGCGAGGTCGTGGCCGACCTCGCCGCCGCCGGCATCCCCTTCGAGCAGACGTGGCTGGAGCCGTTCATCGAGTTCCGCTTTCCGCGCATCGGGTTCACCCGCATCGAGCCCGGCATCACCCTCGAGCTGCGCCAGGCGATCGAGCCGTGGCACGTGCTCGGCGAAGAGGCGACGGCGGGCGGCACGGCCCGCTACGTCGACTCGTCGGTCGAGCGGGTGCAGGTGACGGTGTCGGGCATCGACCCCGACCGGCACGTGGTCGCGGTCGGGGGCGCGGCCGTGCCGCTGACGGCGACGGGACGCCAGGGCGAGTACTACGCCGGCGTGCGGTATCGGGCCTGGCAGCCCTGGTCGGCGCTGCATCCGTCGATCGCGGTGCATGCGCCGCTGACGTTCGAGGTCGTCGATGCGGATGCCGCCGCCTCGCTGGGAGGTGCGACCTACCATGTCGTCCACCCCGGCGGCCGGGCGTACGAGCATCCGCCGGTCAATGCGAACGAAGCCGAGGCTCGCCGGTCGGCCCGATTCGAGCCGCGGGGTCACACACCCGGTAGGTTCGATGTGGCCGCCGTGCGCGAAGCAGGGGTGCGCGCGGCCACTCTCGATTACCCCCGCACTCTGGACCTTCGGAGGGTTCCGCCCGCGTGAGTGTTCTCCGGGACTACGCGACGGCCGTGTCGCAGCCGACACTGCCGATGTCTGGCGCACCCGAGATCGGCCGGTACGACGAGGTCGTCGGCGGCGACGGCGCCCTGCGCCCGGCGTGGGAGTCACTGGCATCCCTCGCTCTCGCCCTCACTCCCGCAGAGCTCGCGCGCGTCGACGGCGAGATCGCGAGGTTCCTCGCCGACGACGGCGTCTCGTACCTGCGTCCGGGAGGCACCGCCCAGCCGTGGCAGCTCGACCCGATGCCGCTCGTCATCGACGCCGCCGGGTGGGGGCGACTCGACGTCGGCCTCGCTCAGCGCGCCGAACTGCTCAACGCGATCCTCGTCGATCTGTACGGCCCGCGGAGCCTGCTGCGCGACGGCATCATCCCCTCGGCCGTGGTGCTCGGCCACTCCGGATTCACGCGCGCCGTCGCGCGCCCGAGCGCGTTCGACCCGCACCCGCTGCTGCTGTCGGCCGCCGACCTCGGCCGCGACGCCACCGGGACATGGCATGTGCTCGCCGACCGCGTGCAGGCGCCGTCGGGACTCGGCTTTGCGGCGCAGAACCGGCGGGTCATCTCCCAAGTGCTGCCCGACCTGTTCCAGGAGAGCAGCCTGCACCGCATCGACCCGTACTTCTCGGCACTGCGGGCGGCCCTGCTGCAATCGGCACCCGAGGGTGTCGACGACCCGCATGTCGTGATCCTC
This sequence comes from Microbacterium sp., assembly GCA_047606715.1. Lineage (GTDB taxonomy): Bacteria > Actinomycetota > Actinomycetes > Actinomycetales > Microbacteriaceae > Microbacterium. Next base: position 13,251 of record JASGEE010000120.1, on the reverse strand, counting down.
TCCCCCGGTACGTTCAGCGAGACGGCCTTCGACCAGGCCTTCCTCGCGAACGCACTCGGCTTTCCCCTCGTACAGGGCAATGACCTCGTCGTGCGCGACGGCTGGGTGTGGATGAAGCCCGCGGGGTGGCCGACGACCGCGCCGACCGATCGCATCGACGTCATCATCCGGCGGGTGGATGCCGAGTGGTGCGACCCGCTCGAGATGCGCGGCGACTCGCGCCTCGGCGTCGCCGGGCTCTCCGAAGCCGTGCGCCGCGGACACGTGCGGCTCGTGAACGGGCTCGGTGCGGGAGTGCTGGAGAACCCCGGTCTGATGCCGTTCCTCCCGGCGGCGTGCGAACACCTGCTGGGCGAGCAGTTGCGCCTGCCGTCGGCGCCGACGTGGTGGTGCGGCGACCCCGAGGCACGAGAGCGGGTGCTCGAACGCCTGTCGTGGGCCGATCCGACCCTGCTCGTGCGCACGATCGACGAGCCGCGCAAGGCGTTCGCCGCCGTACCGCCGGTCGAGCTCGCCGCGCGCATCGCCGCCGAACCGCATCGATTCGTCGGGCAGGAGCTGCTGTCGCTGTCGCAAGTGCCGGTGTGGCAGCAGGCCGGCCACGCCTCGGCCGTTCCGATGACCTTCCGCGCCTTCACACTGCGGTACGGCGCTGCCTACCGTCCCATGTTGGGGGGCCTGGCCACCGTGCGGGAACACCCCGATGCCCCCCCGCGCACGAAGGACGTGTGGGTGCTGAAGGCATCGGTCGGCGACCCCGATCAGAATCTCGTCGAGATCGCGCCGCTGCCCACGGCACGCACGATCCCGCCGCTCGCGCCGCGCGCCCTCGCGGACATGTTCTGGATCGGGCGCTACGCCGAGCGCGCGGAGGACATGCTGCGCGTGGCGCTGACCGCGCACGTCGAGCTCGATCAGGCCGGGGCCCACGTCACGGCTCAGATGGACGAGGGGGTTCGGGTGCTCCTGGCCGTCATCGCCCGGCTCGCCGGGCACCGCTCGGACGACCCCGAGGCGGAGTTTCGCGACCTGCTGCTGGACGCGCAACGCAGCGGCACCGCCGCGCACGCGATCTCGCGGCTGCGCGAGGCGATGGAGGGCGTGCGCGATCAGCTCTCCGGTGACACCTGGCGCGTTTTCGCGAACATCGATCGCGCCGATCGCGCGCTGCGCGGCGTGGCCCACCCGCACCGCATGGCCGAGTCGGCCGGCCGCATGCTCTCGGCGATGCTGTCGCTGTACGGCGTGACGGCGAACATGATCCGCGACACGGGCTGGCACATGATCGAGGCCGGCCGTTCCCTCGAGCGCGGTCTGCAGCTGACGCACCTGCTGTCGGCGCTGTCGACCCAACACGATCCGCGCGCCGACCGCGATGTTCTCGAAGCGCTGCTCGTCTCGGCCGAGAGCATCGTGACCTACCGCCGCCGCTACCGCGGCTCGTTGCGCGTGGCCGATGCGCTCGATCTGCTGCTGCTCGATCAGGAGAATCCGCGCTCCCTCGCCTTCGCCCTCGGCACGCTGCGCGCGCACCTGGCCGCGATGCCCGCATCGACGGGCTCGACGCGGGCCGAGCGTCTGCTCGATCACCTGGAGTCCGATCTGCTGGCCGTCGACGTGTCCGCGCTCGGCCAGGTGAGGGACGGGCGCAGGGATGCGCTGACGACGATGCTCGCCGACGTCGCGTCGCGGCTCGAGCAGGTGGCCGACGCGATTGATCGCCAGCACTTCGAGAGCGGACCGCCGCCCATGCCGCTGTCCGCGCTGTCGCTGGTGGAGCTCGTGGGGGTGCGCTCATGATGACCTACCGGGTGTGGCATCGCACCGCCTACAGCTACTCGAAGCCCGTGCAGGACAGCGTGGGGCTGTTCCACCTCACGCCGCGGGACCTGCCGTGGCAGCGGGTCTCGGCATCCGGTGTCTCGGTCGACCCGCCGCCGGGAGATCTGTCGGCCGATGTCGACTACTTCGGCAACGCGGCGACGTACTTCCACCTCACCGATCCGCACGATGCGCTGACGATCGAGGCGAGCAGCGAGGTCACCGTCGAGGTGCCCGTGTACGATTCCTTCGCCCTCGCACAGCCGTGGGAACTCGCGCGCCCCCTGCTGCATCCCGATCAATCGGGCGCGTGGAGCGCAGCGGAGTACGCCCTGCGTTCGCCGCGCGTGCAGCACGTCGCCGAGGCGACCGAATACGCCGCCGCATCGCTCACACCGGGCCGGCCCATCGGCGAGGCGGTGACCGACCTGATGCACCGGATCTTCCGCGACTTCGACTTCGACAAGACGGCGACGACCGTCACGAGCACGGTCGCCGACGCGATGCGCAAGCGCGCCGGCGTCTGCCAGGATTTCGCCCACGTCGCTCTCGCGGGTCTTCGCGGCAACGGGATCGCAGCCCGCTACATGTCGGGATACCTCGCGACTCAGCCGCCGCCGGGCAAACAGCGAATCTTCGGGGCGGATGCCTCGCATGCCTGGCTCGCGGTGTGGCTGCCGGGCACCGACCAGTGGCTCGCGATCGACCCGACCAACGACCAGTGGGCGAATGACCGGTACGTCACCGTCGCGTGGGGACGCGACTACGGCGACGTGTCGCCGGTGAAGGGCATCATCTTCACGAAGGCGAAGAAGTCGACGCTGCGCGTGCAGGTCGATGTCGCTCCGGCGGGAGAGGCGCTGCCGCTCCCGCATCCGACGGCGTGACAGCGAACGCGTTGCCGCGGGAGATGCGATTTCCCCCTCCCCACACGCTTCGACGGAGAGAATGCCGCACATGGCCACCGAGACCTATGCGGGCCCCGTCGACTACCTCGTGTTCGCCTTCCCTTCTGGCGCGGCCATCGCGCCCGGGCTGCGTGAGATCCTCGCGCGGGTCGACGCCGGACACATCGAGATCCTCGACCTCGAGCTCGTCTCCCGCGGCGCCGACGGCGCACCGGCGACACTCGCCCTGACGGACCTGCCCGACGATGCGGCCGCGACCCTCGCCGCGATCGTCGCCGAGCTCAGCGACGGCCAGTTCGCCGTCGCGATCGTGTACGAGGACCGCTCGCTCGCCGCCGCCGCAGCAGAGTCGTGGACGGCCGCGGGCGGCATCGAGATCTTCTCCGGCGGTATCGATATCGCCGACCTGGAAGAACAGCTCGAGGAGGAAAACTGATGAGTCTTCTGCGTACCGCCGCCCGCGCCCATGTCGCCACGCGAGTGATCGGCAACACCCACCGCCGTCAGCAGCAGCGCTGGGCGGCACAGGATGCCGCGGTCGTCGCCGCCGACGCCCCCGTCGCTCCCGCGGCGCCCGTCGCTCCCGCGGCGCCTGACGCTTCGCGGCCGGCCCGCCACACCGAGACCCGCTCTACACGCCGAGACCCGTCTTCCGGACGCGGGGTCTCGGCGTCCAGAGCGGGTCTCGCTCGGCCGCGGGGTCGGCACACGGTCGGCAGCACGCGCAGGCGCGACCGGTGTGCCACGCTGGACGGGTGAAGGCCTACACCTGCCGCGTCTGCGGAAATCCGCTCTACTTCGAGAACTCGGTGTGCGTGGCGTGCGGATCTCCGCTCGGGTACGCGAGCGCCGAGCGGGCGATCGTCCCCGTCGATGATGCGGGTGCGTACGTCGACGCCGACGGCTGGGTCTGGCACGTGTGCCGCAACCTCGGTCTGTCGGGCTGCACGTGGCTCGCATCGCTTCCCGGCGGACAATGCGCCGCGTGCGATCTCACCCGCGTCCGACCCGCCGACGACGACATCGCGGGCATCGCGGCCCTTCCGACCGCCGAGCGCGCGAAGCGACACCTCATCGCCGAGCTCGACGTGCTCGGCTTCCGCGTCGTCGGCAAGGCCGAGGATCCCGTTGACGGCCTCGCGTTCGACCTGCTGTCGTCGACCTGGACACCCGTCATGACGGCGCACACCGACGGCGTCGTGACCATCGACCTTGCCGAGGGCGACGACTCGCACCGCGAGCGCATCCGGCGGGAACTCGCCGAGCCGTACCGCACCATGCTGGGGCACTTCCGGCATGAGGTCGGGCATTACTTCGAGTGGCAGCTCGTCGAGAGCGACGACGCGCGCCGCGCGCGGGCGCGTGAGCTGTTCGGCGACGAGAGCACCGACTACCAGCGGGCCGTCTCGCACCACTACGACGACGGTCCGCCACCCGGGTGGGAGAAGCGCTACATCTCCGCCTACGCGACGATGCACCCGTACGAGGACTTCGCCGAGACCTGGGCGCACTACCTGCACATCTGCGACACGGTCGAGACGGCGGTCGCGATGGGCCTGCTGCCGGCGACGGACACCATCGCGTATCCGGCGTTCTCGACATTCGTGGCCGAGGTGTGGATCCCCCTGTCGACCGCGCTGAACCTCGTCAATCGCTCGATGGGCGCGGCCGACCTCTACCCGTTCGTGCTCAGCCGCCCGGTGCTCGACAAGCTCGATTTCGTCGCGTCGCTGCGCCCGATCGGGTGACGGCAGCATCTTCACGACAGTCGTGGTGGCTTGGGGTGGGGCGGGGCCGCCACGACCGACAACAAGTTCGTGGGGGCTGAAGGATGCCTGGGCACCCAACTCCCTGGCAGTCGTGGCCCCCTCGAGCAGGACGAGGCAACCACAACCGACAACAAGTTCCCGGGAGCGAACCCACGAAGATCACGGCGGATCAGCCGACGAAACCCTCAACGAGCGCTTCCGAGGCCGCGAGGTGCTGAAGCATCGCGGCCTCGGCGGCATCCGGTTGCCCCGCGAGAATCGCCTGGACGATCTCCTCGTGCTGCCGCTCGGAGTGCTCGATCGCTCGAGGCAGCAGCGGAAAGGCATCGAGCCACGTGTTCACCCGGGCACGGTTCTCGGCCACGAGCGGGATCAGAGAGGGGATGCCGGCCGCCTCCGCGATCGCGAGGTGCAGCAGCGAATCGCGGCGGCGGTACTCGTCGAGCGCCGCTCCGGCGGCCGCCATGCGGCGGTGCCACAGCGCGTCGCGCTCCGCCGCCGTCATGGTGCGCCCCGCGGCCGCACGCGCGGCGCCGCCTTCGAGCACGCGCCGCAGCCCGAAGATATCCGCCGCCACCCCGGCGTCTCCCGGCGGGCCGTCCTGACGCGGCAGCGGGTCGGCGACGAACGTCCCGCCGTAGCGCCCGCGGCGTGCCACGAGGAAGCCCGCGTCGGACAGCTCGCGAATCGCGGTGCGCACCGTGTCGCGGCTCACCGCGTACAGCTCGGCGAGCTCCCGCTCGGGCGGCAGCGCCTCGCCGGGGGCCACGACACCCACCCGGATCGTCTGGACGATGCGCGCGACGGTGTCCTCCAGCGCGTTCGACCGCCGCACCGGACGGTAGACGGCGCGCAGCCCCGCCGGGTCGGATCGGTTGTGCGCGGCACCGGTCACGGCTGTGCTCACAGGGGCGTGACGTAGGCGTTCGTGATGCCGCCGTCGACGACGAATGCCGTCGCGGTGATGAACGACGCGTCGTCCGAGGCGAGGAAGGCGACCGCCGCGGCCAGTTCCTCCGGCTCGGCGAACCGGCCGACGGGCACGTGCACGAGCCTGCGCTGCGCGCGCTCGGGGTCCTTGGCGAACAACTCGCGCAGCAGCGGCGTGTTCACCGGCCCGGGGCACAGCGCGTTGACGCGGATGCCCTGGCGGGCGAACTGCACCCCGAGTTCGCGGGTCATCGCGAGCACCCCGCCCTTGGAAGCGGTGTAGGAGATCTGCGAGGTCGCCGAGCCCAGCAGCGCGACGAAGGATGCCGTGTTGATGATCGATCCGCGCCCTGCGGGCACCATGTGCCGCAGAGCCGCGCGCGAGCACAGGTACACGCTCTTGAGGTTGACGTCCTGCACGCGCTCCCACGCGGGCAGCTCGGTCGTCTCGATCGAGTCGTCGTCGGCGGGCGAGATCCCGGCGTTGTTGAAGGCGATGTCGAGGCGGCCGAGGTCATTCGCGACGCCGTCGAAGAGGGTGTCGACCGAGGCCTGATCGGCGACGTCGACGGGTCGGAACAGTCCGCCCACCTCGGCGGCCGCGCGCTCTCCGGCATCCGGATCGACGTCGGCGATGACGACCCGCGCTCCCTCCGCGGCGAACCGACGCGCCGTGGCGAGCCCGATTCCCGACGCGCCGCCGGTGATGATCGCGACGCGATCGCGCAGTCGCTGGGTCAGATCCATGTGCATTCCCTCTCCGGCATATATTGTCTCGTTCGACCTCTTGACCTCACTGGGTCGCGAAGAAGACGTTCTTGGTCTGGGTGAAGTGCTCCGCCGCGTCAGGGCCCAGCTCCCGGCCGAGACCCGACGCCTTCATGCCGCCGAAGGGCGTCGCATAACGCACCGAGGAGTGCGAGTTGACCGACAGCACACCGCTGTCGACCGCACGGGCGACGCGCACGGCGCGGCCTAGGTTCTCGGTCCACAGCGATCCGGCGAGGCCGTAGATCGTGTCGTTGGCCAGGCGGATCGCATCGGCTTCGTCCTCGAACGGGATGACACAGGCGACGGGGCCGAACACCTCCTCCTGTGCGATGCGATCTCCCGGCCGCGCGAGGACGACGGCCGGCGCGAACCAGAAGCCATCGCCGCCCGGTGCCGAGCTGCGGAAGGCGACATCGGCGCCGTCGAGGAATGACGAGACGGTCTCGCGATGCGCAGCGGAGATGAGCGGCCCCATCTGCGTCTGCTCGTCGCCGGGGTCGCCGACCCGCCAGGCGGCGACGGCGGGTTCGAGCAGTTCCAGGAACCGGTCGTACACGCTCCGCTCGACGAGGATCCGCGACCGGGCGCAGCAGTCCTGCCCCGCGTTGTCGAAGACGGCGCCGGGGGCCGACGCGGCCGCCTGAGCGAGGTCGGCGTCGGCGAAGACGATGTTGGCGCTCTTGCCGCCGAGCTCGAGGGTCACCGGCTTCAGACCCCGCGCGCAGCCGGCGGCGACGTCGATGCCGACCTGCGTCGACCCGGTGAAGACGACCTTGCGCACGTCGGGGTGCGTGACGAACCGATCTCCGACGACCGAACCCGACCCCGTGATCACGGTGAGCAGTCCCTCGGGCAGGCCGGCGTGAAGCGCGAGCTCGCCCAGGCGCACGGCCGTGAGCGGCGTGAGCTCGGCGGGCTTGAGCACGACGGCGTTGCCGGCGGCGAGCGCGGGCGCGAACGCCCACGACGCGATCGTCATCGGGAAGTTCCACGGGACGATCACCCCGACGACCCCGTACGGCTCGTGGAAGGTCACGTCGAGCCCGCCCGCGACCGGGATCTGCTGTCCGCTCAGCCGCTCGGGAGCTCCCGCGGAGAAGTTGAGCACCTGTGCGACGTGCGCCGCCTCCCACCGCGCCGACGCGATCGGATGCCCGGAGTTGCGCACCTCGAGCGCCGCGAGCTCGTCGACGTGCTCCTCGACGACGCGCGCGAAGCTGCGCAGCGCGTCGGCGCGCGCGGCGGGTGCCAGCGCCGCCCATGCACGCTGCACGTGCTTCGCACGGGCGATCGCAGCATCCGCCTCTTCGACGCTCGCGCGCGGCATCTCGCGGAACGCCTGGCCCGTCGACGGGTCGATGAGAGTGAACGTGCTCACGCGAGCGCCCCCGCACGAGCGGACGACATGCGTGCCGCCGCGTAGCTCCCCGCTGCTGCGACCAGACCCGCGAACAGCCGCCTGTCGGCGGCGTTCTCCTCGGGATGCCATTGCACGCCGATGACGAAGCCGTCGCCGGTCCCCTCGAATGCCTGCACGAGTGAGTCATCGGTGTGGGCCGATGCGACCAGCCCGTCGCCGAGACGGTCGATGCCCTGATGGTGGTAGCTGTGCACACCGAACGCTCCCGCTCCCAGCATGTCCGCAAGCGCCGTCCCCGCCTCGACCTCGACGACGTTGTCGGCGAAGACGCCGCCGCCGATGCGATAGCGCTCGGTGCCGAGAGCCTCCGGCAGGTGCTGCTGGAGCGTCCCGCCACGGGCGACGTTCACCAGCTGCAGTCCGCGGCAGATCGCGAGCACCGGCATGCGGCGCTCGTCCGCCCCCCGGAACAGGGCGAGCTCCCACGCGTCGCGGTCGAGCCGCGGCGGATCGGTGAGCGGATGCCGCTCGGCTCCATACAGTTCCGGCTGCACGTCGGCGCCACCCGTGAGGATCAGTCCGTCGACCCCGTCGAGCACCGCCTCTGCGGCGACCTCGGGGTCGGGTTGCGGCGGCAGGAGCACGGCGATGCCCCCGGCATCCGTCACCGACGTGAGGTACTGCTGCGGCAGGAGAGCCGCGCGCACGTCCCACACCCCCTGCTTCGCCTGTTCGAGATAGGTCGTCAGGCCGATGACCGGTCGGCGCACCGGGTCAGAGCCTCTCGAAGCCACGCACCCGCTCCCAATCGGTCACGGCCGCATCGAAAGCCTCGACCTCGATGCGCGCCTGGTTGAGGTAGTGCTCGACGACCTCGTCACCGAACGCGGCGCGCGCGACCGGCGATGCGGCGAACAGCGCGGCCGCCTCGCGGAGGGTCGTCGGCAGTGTGTCGACACCCGAGACATACGCGTTGCCGGTCAGGGGATCGGGCAGCGCCAACTCGTTCTCGATGCCGTGCAGACCGCCGGCGATGATCGCCGAGATCGCCAGGTACGGGTTGACGTCGCCGCCGGGGACCCGGTTCTCCACGCGCAGCCCCGACCCGTGCCCGACGACGCGCAGTGCGCACGTGCGGTTGTCGACGCCCCAGGCGATGCCGGTCGGGGCGAACGAGCCCCTCGCGTAGCGCTTGTACGCGTTGATCGTCGGCGCGTACAGCAGGGTGAACTCGCGCATCGTGGCGAGGATGCCCGCGATCCAGTGCTCCATGAGCGGGCTGAATCCGTGCGGCCCATCGCCGGACATGACCGGCGTGCCGTCGTCGGCGCGTACCGAGAGGTGGATGTGGCAGCTATTGCCCTCGCGCTCGTTGAACTTCGCCATGAAGGTCAGGGCCTTGCCGTGCGCATCGGCGATCTCCTTCGCGCCGTTCTTGTAGATCGTGTGCTGATCGGCGGTCTCCTGCACCTCGGCGTAGCGGAACGCGATCTCCTGCTGGCCGAGGTTGCACTCGCCCTTCACGCCCTCGCAGTACAGGCCCGCCCCCTCCATCCCGAGGCGGATGTCACGCAGCAGAGGTTCGAGCCGGGTCGTCGCGAGCAGGTTGTAGTCGACGTTGTAATCGGTCGAAGGGGTCAGATCGCGATACCCCTTCGCCCACGCCTGCCGGTACGTGTCATCGAAGACGATGAACTCCAGCTCGGTCCCCGAGTAGGCGACGAGGCCGCGTTCGGCCAGGCGCGCGCGCTGACGGTCGAGCACGGCGCGCGGCGACTGCGTGACGGCCGCGCCGTTCTCCCAGCGCAGGTCGCTCATGACCAGGACCGCGCCGGGCTGCCAGGGGATGCGGCGGAGGGTCGACAGATCCGGCACGAGCACCATGTCTCCGTAGCCCGTCTCCCAACTCGACATCGCGTACCCGTCGACGGTGTTCATGTCGATGTCGACCGACAGCAGGTAGTTGCAGGCCTCGGCGCCATCGGCAAGGACCACATCCCGCCACATCCGCGCCGCCACACGTTTGCCGACGAGGCGCCCCTGCGCGTCGGCGAAAGCCACGACGACCGTATCGACCTCGCCCGCTGCGATCGCGGCCGACAGTTCTTCGGTGGTGAGATTGCCCGGCATCCCCGTCTCCTGTTCTGTTCGGTCAAACCTACCTTTGCGTGCGATGAGCCGCACGGTTTCCAGCAAACGTAACGAGAAAGTCACATCCAAAGGTAGACGCATCCTGCCATTAGGCACCACAATCATCCACAAGAGACCGAGATCCGAGGAGCAGGATGTCCGAGAACAGCGATACCCGCACCGCGCGCGGCGCCACCTACACCCGCGCCGGGGCCGAGTACTTCGAAAAGCGCACTCTCAAGCGCTCCGCCGGCGTCTGGGGCCTGTGGGGCCTCGCCGTGGCCGCCGTCATCTCGGGCGACTTCTCCGGATGGAACTTCGGCATCGGCTTCGCCGGATTCGGCGGCATGCTCATCGCGTTCGTCCTGCTGGTGGTGATGTATTACGGCCTCACCTTCTCGATCGGTGAGATGGCGGCGGCGATGCCGCACACCGGCGGCGCCTACTCGTTCGCCCGCTCCGCGATGGGGCCGTGGGGCGGTCTCGCGACGGGCCTCGCCGAGACCATCGAGTACGTCGCGACCACCGCGGTCGTCGTGTACTTCTCGGGGCAGTACGCCGATTCGGCCCTGTCGCTGCTGACGGGGACGAGCCTGCCGCCGTTCGTCTGGTGGCTCATCCTCTACGCCATCTTCATCGCGCTCAACGCGGCGGGGGCGGCGATCTCGTTCCGCTTCGCGATCATCGTCTCGGTGATCTCGATCGCGATCATCGTCGTGTTCGGCTTCATGGCGCTGTTCAGCGGCGCCTTCTCGTGGGACTCCCTGTGGGACATCGCGCCCGATGCCACAGACGCGACCGCCTCGACCTTCCTGCCGCACGGGATCGGTGCGATCCTGTTCGCCCTGCCATTCGCGATGTGGTTCTTCCTCGGCATCGAAGAGCTGCCGCTGGCCGCGGAGGAGTCGCACGACCCCGCGCGCGACATCCCGCGCGCGGGGCTCTGGGCCCGCGGGACGCTCATCGTGACCGGCCTGATCGTCCTCTTCCTCAACACCGGCGTGCTCGGCGCGGAGGTCACCGGCGGCTCGGTCGAGCCCCTGCTCGACGGCTTCAAGGTCATGGTCGGCGACCAGGCCGCCGCGATCCTGGCCCTGCTCGCCCTCATCGGGCTGCTCGCCTCGCTCATGGGCATCATGTTCGCCTACGGGCGCAACATGTACTCGCTCTCCCGCGCCGGGTACTACCCGCGGTGGCTGTCGCTGACCGGCCGCAGCCAGACCCCGTGGATCGCCCTGACGGTCGGCGCGGTCATCGGGTTCATCGCGCTCGTGGTGGTGCAGGCCGCCGGCGGCGACGCCAGCCCCGCCGGGGCCATCGTGCTGAACATCGCGGTGTGGGGGGCGGTGCTCGCGTACTTCCTGCAGATGGTGTCGTTCATCATCCTTCGGGCGCGCTTCCCGAAGGCCAAGCGACCCTACCTCAGCCCGTGGGGCCTGTTCGGCGCCTACTCGGCGGCGGTGATCGCGGCGATCGTGTTCATCGGGCTCGCGTTCAACCCGGCCTTCACTCTCGCGATCGTCGCGATCGTCATCGTGTATGCGCTCGTGTTCGTCGGGTTCGCCCTGTGGGGCCGCAAGAAGCTCGTGCTCTCCCCCGAGGAGGAGTATGCCCTGTCGGGGGGCCTGCACGGCGACCCGCAGGCCGAGGGCTATGACGCGATGGAGGCGGAGGTCTTCGACGAGACCCGCTAGGCCCCACCTCGGGCGGGGTCCGGGTGGCATCCGGGGTTCTCCAATCTCCCGTTGCTAGGGTCGGGGCGTGCCCACCCCACCCCCCACCCGAGGTGAACTGCGCCGCGGCCCGAGCCGCAGCGCACTGCGCCGACGCCGCATCCGGCAACGCCGCACGGTCGTCGCCGCCTCGGCCATCATTGTCCTGGCACTGAGCGTCGGGGTGGCCGGCTTCGTGCGCTCCCTGTCGGAGCACAACAGTCAGGGCACAGCCGCCGCAGCGGCCACCACGATCGAATCGGCCTCGCCGACACCGACGCCGACGGTCGCGGCGCCGACCTTCGACACGGCGGCGTACGCCGACGAGGCCATGGAGATCCTCGCCGACTACTCCGACGCGGCCCGCAAAACGGAGGACGCCCTCTACGAGGCCACCGAGAAGCTGCGCGCCGCGACGACCGCCGACGAGGCGGATGCCGCGAGGGCCGAGACCGACGACGCTGTCGCCGCGGTGAAGGCGGATGCCGAGGCGTATCGCGCGAGCCTGATCGAGGCGTCCGCCGACACCAACACGCAGCCCACCGACGGCGACGTGACGGCGCAACTGGACTATCTGCACGAGTATGTCTTCACATACAACAGCGACGAGTGGGGCGACTACAACGACTACGGCGGCGACTGCACGAACTTCGTCAGCCAGGGACTCATCGCCCGCGGCTGGGAGGTCGACGACACCTGGTATTCGGCGGGCGCCATGTGGACCGCGACGAAACCGTGGATCGCCACCGCCGCGATGGCCTCGTACTTCGACAGCCTCGGGTTGTCGTACACGACCGAGGACGACCTCGACCGCGTGCGCGTCGGCGACATCGGGCTGTTCAGCTGGGGCGAGACGGCTGCCGGCATGGACCACACGATGACCGTCTCGAAGGTCGAGTACGTGCCGGGCGAAGACCCGAAGGTGTATTTCATCAGCCACAACGACGACGCCGAATACCGCGAGCTCATCGAGACGCTCTACGAGGAACACGAGGACTCAACGGTGCGCATCTACGAGATCCCGTGATGCGACCATCTCTCGGCAGTCGTGGCCGCCTGAGATGGTGTGAGGCCACCACCACTGGCAACTACTTCGAGGGGGATGGCTCAGCCATCCATCTTGTCGGCAGTCCTGGCTGCCCCGAATAGGGGGAAGCCACCACTACCGCCAACCACTTCGGGCGAGGGCTCACGCCCCCGCGACGATGTCGGGTGTCGCCTCGATCTCACCGGCGGCACCGACCCCGATCGCGACCTTCTCCCCACGCGGGCCGTGCTCGAACAGGAAGACCCCGTTCTCGGCATCGACTCGGACGTGGTCACCGGCGACGAGCCCACCGTGCAGGATGCGCTCGGACAGCTGGTCCTCGACCTCGCGCTGCATGGCGCGGCGCAACGGCCGGGCACCGAGCGTGGGGTCGAACCCGATCTCGATGAGGCGGTCCTTGGCGGCATCCGTCAGCTCGACCGTCATGTCGCGATCGAGCAGCCGCTCGGAGAGGCGCTTGGTGAACAGACCCACGATCTGACGCAGCTCCTGCTTGTTCAGCTGCGGGAAGACGATGACGTCGTCGACGCGGTTGAGGAACTCGGGCTTGAAGTGGCGCTTGAGCTCTTCGTCGACCTTGCCCTTCATGCGCTCGTAGGTCGTCTGCGCGTTGCCCTCGACCTGGAAGCCGACCGGGCCGCCGGCAATCGCCGACGAGCCGAGGTTGGTCGTCATGATGATGACGGTGTTCTTGAAATCGACGACGCGGCCCTGGCCGTCGGTCAGACGCCCCTCCTCGAGGATCTGCAGCAGCGAGTTGAAGATGTCGGGGTGGGCCTTCTCGATCTCGTCGAACAGCACG
>JASGEE010000119.1:0-18887 GCA_047606715.1 Microbacterium sp. | reverse complement strand
GTCGATCGAGCGCACATCGGCGACGTCGACAGCACGCACCATCAGTCGACTCTCGTTCTCGACCAGCCCGGGTTGCGGGAGGAGTGCGGTCATCTTGGCTGGGTTCCGTACGCCCGCGATCACCGTGCCGTTCGCCGCCAGCAGAGCCTTGGCGACTTCCAGTCCGACGCCGCTGCTTGCGCCGGTGACTACGAAGGTGCGCCCGCTCTGGTCCGACAGGTCACTGGTCTGCCACTCGAAGTCCTGCACCGTGTTCTCTCCCGTCTGAATGGATACATCATCCGATCAGACGGTAGCACGAATCGGATGAAGCATCCGAATCCATGTAGGCTGGGGGCATGCCTGAGACCCTCGCTCGTCCGACCGGTCTGCGCGCCGATGCCGCCCGCAACCGTGCACGGCTGCTGGAGGTCGCCAGAGACCACCATGCGCAGACCGGGCAGCTCCCACTCAACGCCATCGCCGCGGAGGCCGGTGTGGGCATCGGCACCGCGTACCGCCACTTCCCGAGCCAACAGTCCCTTGTCGAGGCGCTCGCGATGGACGCACTCGACCGCCTGCTCGACGCGGTCGAACACGCCATCGCTGTGGATGACCCGGAACGCGCATTGCGCGCGATGGTCACCACGGCGTACGAGCACCTGTGCGACGACACGGCGCTCACCGCCCTGCTCGCGGGAGGAACCTTCGCCTGTGCCGATGCGGCGGCGGTCGCCGGCGAGCTGTTCGCAGACGTCGACATCCTCCTCCGCCGGGCTCGATCCAGCGGCATCCTGCGCGCAGACATCGACGTCGACGACCTGCGGCGACTCCTGTGCGGTGTCAGCGCAGCAGCAACCGCCGGGCCGGTTCCCTTGGGCAAGGATCGCGAACGGTATGTCGAAGTGCTGCTCGGCGGCCTGCGGCCGTAAGCCCATACGCGGGCTCCTTCATCGGAGACCGCCGATATGCGCACATCTTCTCGGCGGTGCTGCCGTGCGGCACCATGCCGCGGCCGACGGCTCTAGAGCCTAGGAGTACCACCTCGGCACCGACGAAACCGGAGGTGAATACGCCATCGTCGACTCGCCGGTCTCATCGCAACCGGGTGCGGCGTGCTCGCGGCGCCGACGCTACAGCGTCAGCCCGTGCCCGAACCGGAACAGCGGATCGGCGGTGTCGAACGGCACGTCGGGGCGGGATGCCTCGACGGCGGCCATCGTCCGGGGGATATCGAACGGCAGCGTGCCCTGCGCCCGTGCGGCACCGGTGAGCACGTCGAGCAGCGCGGCAGCGCTCGCCCCCCAGTTCGCCGTGACCGCGGCGGCGACCCCGACGATCGGCGCGAGGATCGCGGGGCGGTCGAGGTACACGTCGACGACGGTGGGCACCGCCGCCGACACCTCGCGCACGTGGGCGATCGTCTCATCGGGAAAATCGAGCGAACCGGAGTGGAAGAAGCTCTCGAACGCCGACGGGCGCTGCTCGAACGGTGCCGCCAGCCGCAGCACGGCGATGTCTGCCTCGGCGGGCGTGGCGACCACCTCGCCGTATGCGGCGGCGACATCGGCGTCGATGCCCTCGACATACAGCTTCACGCCGCGGGCGAAGGGCACGGCCTCGCTCGAGGTGAGCACCGTGATCGCGGCGCGCTGCGCGGCCTCGCCCGCCGCACGGAACGCGGGCGCGCCGACGATGCGGTCGGCGGCCTCGACGTCCACGTACGGGTTCTCGAACAGGCCGAGCACGAACTTCTCGCGCAGAAGACGCCGAGCCGAGATGTCGAGACGCTCCTCGGCGACAACGCCATCGCGCACGAGGTCGATCAGAAGCTCGGTGCAGCGTTCCCCGCCGAACTGGTCGGCCCCGGCATCCAGGATCTTCGCCATGCGCTCAGCGGGTGTGAGGTGCTCGACGCCCCACGCCCGCGCGGGGAACGGCGCCCCCATGATCTCGCTGTCGGTGACCAGGCCCCAGTCGGTGCAGACGATGCCGTCGAAGCCGAACCGCTCGCGCAGCAGCCCCGTCAGCACCGACTTGTTGAAACCGAAGCCCACCTCCTCGTACTCGGTGCCCACCGGCATGCCGTAGTAGGGCATCACCTGGCTGACGCCTGCGGCGAAGGCGGCCTCGAACGGCTTCAGGTGCAGCTCGAACTCACCACCCGGGTAGACCTGCTCGCGGCCGTGCGCGAAGTGCGGGTCTTCGCCATCCTTCTGCGGGCCGCCGCCGGGGAAGTGCTTGACCATCGTCGCGACCGAGTGCGCGCCCAGCTCGTCGCCCTGGAAGCCGCGGATGTAGGCGGCGCCCATCCGACCCGACAGCTCGGCGTCCTCGCCGAACGTCTGCAACTGGCGCGACCAGCGCGGCTCGGTCGCAAGGTCCACCTGCGGGTGCAGGGCGACGCGGATGCCGACGGCGGTATATTCCTGCCGGGCGATGTCGCCGAAGCTGCGCACGAGCTCCTCGTCACGGGTTGCCGCGAGGCCCAAAGCATCGGGCCACTGCGAGAACGGCCCCGACAGCAGCGCCGCACCCGGGTTGTCGGTGAACGAGTGGCGCGGGTCGGTGGAGATCGTCACGGGGATCCCCAGACGCGTGGATGCCGCCAGCTCCTGCAGCCGGTTGTGCCACTGCGCGATGACCCCGGCGGTGGGCGCGACGCTCAGCAGATTGAAGTGGTTCATGTGACGGACGTGGATGTATTCGTCGGTCGAGGGCAGCCCGAACGCAGGATCTCCGTCGGAGAGCGTTCCGTCGGAGGCCATCGTGATCATCGTCTGGAAGAACAGGCCCGCCTTCTCCTCCAGCGTCATCTGGCTCAGCAGGATCTCGACGCGCTCGTCGATCGGAAGGCTCGCATCCCGGTAGCGGGTGTCGACAGGGGTCGCTGTGGCGTCGTTGCTCATGAGTCCATTATGAGCCGAGTGCCGTTAGGTTTTGGACATCGTCGTGCGGGGCGTCTTCAGCCGGCGGCGGCGATGACCGCGAGCACGGCCTCACCGTAGGCCTCGCGCTTCTTCGCGCCGATCCCGGTGATGCCCTCCAGCGCCGCGATCGATCGCGGTCGGCGATCGGCGAGAGCGCGCAGAGTGGCGTCGTTGAACACGACGTACGCGGGCACGTTCTGCTCCCGCGCCGTCGCGGCGCGCCACGTGCGCAGCGCCTCGAACAGGCCACGGTCGCCGTCGGCGACGGCATCCGTCGCGGCGGGCTTGCGCACCCGTGCCGTTGCGGCGCGACCCAGCACGTCACGGCGCAGCGGCACGGCGGTCTCGCCGCGCAGCACCGCCGGACCCTCGTCGCCGACCGCCAGCACGCCGTACTCACCCTGCGCGACGATCACCCCACGGGCCAACAGCTGGCGGACGACACTGCGCCAGTCCTGATCGCTCAGGTCGGCACCGAGGCCGTAGGTTGCAAGCCGGTCGTGACCCTGCTGGCGGATCCGCTCGGTCGAGGCTCCGCGCAGGATGTCGATGAGGTGCCCCGCGCCGAATGCCTGACCCCGTTCGCGCTGCAGGCGCACGATCGTCGACAGCAGCTTCTGCGCGGGCACGAGCCCGTCCCACGTGTCGGGGGTGTCCAGACACGTGTCGCAATTGCCGCACGGTCCCGATTCCTGACCGAAGTAGGCGAGCAGGTTCTGTCGGCGGCACGAGACCGTCTCGCACAGCGCGAGCATGGCGTCGAGGTGCTGGCCCAGGCGCATCCGGTATGCGCGGTCGCCGGGCGACTGGTCGATCAGCCGCCGCTGCTGCACCACGTCG
Organism: Microbacterium sp.; assembly: GCA_047606715.1. GTDB lineage: Bacteria > Actinomycetota > Actinomycetes > Actinomycetales > Microbacteriaceae > Microbacterium. The sequence continues at coordinate 15,138 of JASGEE010000119.1, read as the reverse complement.
CCCAGCCCGTACGCCATCCAGGCCACCGCGGGCTCGCCGTCGCGGCCGGCGCGGCCGGTCTCCTGGTAGTAGCCCTCGACCGACTTCGGCAGGTCGATGTGGGCGACGAAGCGCACGTCGGGTTTGTCGATGCCCATCCCGAAGGCGATCGTGGCGACCATGACGACGCCGTCCTCGCGCAGGAACCGCTCCTGGTTTCGCGCGCGCACCGCGGCGTCCAACCCCGCGTGATACGGCAGGGCGTCGATGCCCTGAGTGCGCAAGTGCTCCGCCGTCTGCTCGACGGACTTGCGGCTGAGGGCGTAGACGATGCCCGCCGGCCGGCCCCCCGCCGGCGGCGTGTCGACACCTCGGATGAACTGCACGAGCTGCCGCCGCGGGTCGACCTTCGGCTCGATGCGGTATTGGATGTTCGGCCGGTCGAAGCTCGCGACGAAGTGCTTCGCGTCGGGCAACCGCAGCCGCTCGGTCAGCTCTGTATGCGTTGCGCGCGTCGCCGTCGCGGTCAGGGCCATGCGCGGCACGCCGGGGAACCGCTCGGCGAGATCACCCAGGGCAAGATAGTCCGGGCGGAAGTCGTGGCCCCACTGGCTGACGCAGTGGGCTTCGTCGATCGCGATGACGCTCAGCCGCCCCCGCTGCAGCAGCGCCGTGGTCGCGGGCGCGCTCAACCGCTCGGGTGCGACGTACAGCAGGTCGAGTTCACCGCGCACGAACGCCTGCTCGACACCCGCCCGCTCGACGGAGGACTGCGTCGAGTTGAGGTAGGCGGCGCGCACCCCGTTGGCCACGAGCGCGTCGACCTGATCGTGCATGAGTGCGATCAGCGGGCTGACGACGAGCCCCGTGCCGGGTCGCACGAGCGCGGGTATCTGGTAGGTGATCGACTTGCCGCCGCCCGTCGGCATGAGTACGACGGCATCCCCACCCGAGACCACGTGCGCGACGACGTCGGCCTGGTCGCCGCGGAACGCGTCGTACCCGAAGACCTCCTTCAGCACCTGCCGCGGGTCGGCGCCGGTGCGGTCGGGAGCGTCGTCGAGCTGCTGCGAAAAACGGAGATCCCGCGAAGGACGGATGCCCTCGCCGGTCTCCGTCCGTTTTTCGGGATTTCTCCGGTTTTCGTGACGAGCGGATGCCGGAGCGTCCGCGGCGCGAGTGGCGCGCGCCACCGCCGCTCCATAGCCGTCATAGGCGGGGTCGGGCGGCAGCGCGGCTTCGTCCTGTGGGTCGTCGGGCGGCGTGAGGTCGTCGACATCCCAGGGCACGTCCCCATAGGGATCGATGGGGTCAGTCGAGACGATCACCCGTCCAGGCTAACCGCCGCATCGGACACCGAGGTTCCTCGAGGTGTCCGCGCAGCGCCGAAGCCGGGTCGGTGCGCGCAAAGCCGTCTCCGACATGCAGCAGCGGCTCTCCGCGCTCTTTGGCGGGTGCGTGCGCGAAGCAGTCGCCCGGGTTCAGCCGTGCAGGATGCCCGGAGTCCTTGCCGTAATCGCGGTACGCCTGTCGGACGATGGCCGCCTGCGCCGCCGCGAGGGGCACGAGCTCCGCGTTCAGACTCTGGAAGATCTCGTCGAAGCGCGCGGAGCGCACCGGATCACGAGGGCCGTCGGCGACGACCGCCTCCTCGAGGCAGGTCGCCGTGGAGATCGCGATCTTCTCGCCCGATCCGAGGGCGCGCCCGACGACATCGGCGAGGGCCTGGGCGTCCGGCTCGCGCTGGACCAGAGCGATGAGAGCCGACGAGTCGACGATCATCGCGGCAATCCTGTCTCTTCGTCGTAGAGCTCGGCCTCGTAGCGACGCAGATCGACGCCCTCGAACGCCTGCTGTGCTGCCGCCAGCGTCTCGTGGAACCGCTCGACGCGGGTGACGCGCTGCTGCGTGACCTCGAGCTCCGCGAGTTTCGCGCGCACCGCGATCTCGACGGCGGACGTCTGACTCACACCGAGTGTGCGTGCCAGCTCGCGAACGGCCGCGTGCACGCCAGCGTTCTTGATGTTGAGGCTCATGGTGGAAGTCTCCCCTCCTCTGCTTCTTTAGAGCCTCACGACCTCGGTGACGCGCACGACGGCAGCGCCCTCGGCAGCGGATGCCTCGAGATCGACCTCGGCGCGGATGCGCCAATCGTGGTCACCCGCGGGGTCGTCGATCGTCTGCTCGACGCGCCACAGACCGGCGTCCGCGGGGTTCTCGTCGATGATGCACAGCCGCGGTGCGCGCGCCGGACCTCCGGTGAGGATTTCGTCGTGCTCGTCGTAGTAGGCGTCCAGCGCGGCGGGCCAATCCACGTCGGGGTCGAGGGCGACGAGGACGTCGTCGTCCTGCAGCGCCGCCAGCTGCACCCGCCGGAACAGCTCGTTGCGCACGAGCACGGTGAAAGCCCGCCGATTCGTCAACACCGACGGGGGCGCCGGCGGGACGACGACGGCGCCCTCCGGTGCCGCTGCGGGGTCGACGAGCGCCGCCCACTCGTCGACGAGGCTCGAGTCCACCTGGCGGACCAGTTCGCCGAGCCACTCGATGACATCCATCAACTCGTCGGTGCGCGCGCTCTCCGGCACGGTCTGGCGGATCGCGCGGTACGCGTCGGACAGGTAGCGCAGCACCAGACCTTCACTGCGTTGCAGCTGGTAGAACGAGACATATTCCGTAAACGACATGGCACGCTCGAACATGTCGCGCACGACAGACTTCGGGGTCAGTTCGAAGTCGCGCACCCACGGCTGGCTCGATGCGAACACCTCGAACGACTGCGCGAGCAGTTCCGCGAGCGGCTGGGGGTGGGTGATCCCCTCCAGCAGCGCCATCCGCTCGTCGTACTCGATGCCGTCGCGCTTCATGGCGACCACCGCTTCGCCGCGAGCACGGAACTCCTGCTGGCTCAGAATCGCCCGCGGGTCGTCGAGCGTCGCTTCGATGACGCTGACGACATCGAGCGCGTAGTGACCCGTGCCGACACCGTGCCCGTGTGGCGAACTGCTCCCATCGGCGGAGGTATCCGCTACCGCGGGTCCTTCCGCGTCAGCGATTCCGGGGCTGGAGGCCACGGCCGCGACCGGATCGGAGGAGTCAGCCACACTCGGCTCGAGCAGCTCGACCGCGGCGAGCGCGAACGGCGACAGCGGTTGGTTGAGCGCGAAGTTGGGTTGCAGGTCGATCGTGAGGCGGATGCCGCCCGGCCCGGTCTCGACGATCCCGGCATCGACCAGCGTGCGGAAGATCGCGATCGCCCGGCGCGCCAGCTCGTACCGCCGCGCCCCCGGTTCGTGATTGTCGAACACGAGCGTGCGGACCGCCGCCAGCGCGTCACCGCCGCGGCCGATGACGTTGATGAGCATCGCCGCCGTGAGCTTCAGCTGCGGCACGAGCGGCTCGGGCGGGGCGGCGATGAGCCGCTCGCACGAGCCCTCGCCCCAGTTGACGACACCGGTCGGAGCCTTCTTGCGCACGATCTTCTTGCGCTTTGCGGGGTCATCGCCGGCCTTGGCGAGGGCGACGGCGTTCTCGATCTCCCACTCCGGTGCCATCACGACGACGTTGCCGTAGGGGTCGTAGCCGGCGCGGCCCGCACGTCCCGCCACCTGATGGAACTCCCGCGCCGTGAGCTGACGCATCCGCGTGCCGTCATATTTGCTCAACGCCGTGATCACGACCGTCCGGATAGGGATGTTGATGCCGACCCCGAGCGTGTCGGTACCGCAGATGACGCGGAGCAGTCCGCGCTGCGCCAGGGTCTCGACGAGGCGCCGGTACCGCGGCAGCATCCCCGCGTGATGTATGCCGATTCCGGCACGTACGAGCCGCGACAGGGTCTTGCCGAATCCGGTCGTGAAGCGGAACCCGCCGATCGCCTCGGCGATCTCGTCGCGCCGCGCGCGCGTGGTCAGAGTCAGGGATGCCAGGGCCTGCGCTCGTTCCAGGGCAGCCGCCTGGGCGAAATGCACGATGTAGACCGGCACCTCGCGCTCGTCGACGAGCATCGTGAGCACCTCGTGCACAGGACGGCGCTCATAAGAGAAATGCAGCGGTACGGGCCGCTCCACCCCGGTGACGAGCGCGACCAGCCGGCCGGTGCGCCGCCGCAGATCGTCGGCGATCGGCGTGACGTCCCCGAGCGTCGCCGACATCAGCAGGAACTGCGCACGATGAAGCACCAGCAGCGGCACCTGCCACGCCCAGCCGCGGTCGGGGTCGCCGTAGTAGTGGAACTCGTCCATGACGACCTGGTCGACGGGTGCGGCATCCCCCTGCCGCAGCGCGATGTTGGCGAGGATCTCGGCCGTGCAGCACACGATCGGCGCTTCGGGATTGACGGAGGAGTCCCCGGTCACCATCCCGACGCTCTCGGCTCCGAACACCTCGACGAGGGCGAAGAACTTCTCGCTGACCAGGGCCTTGATCGGCGCCGTGTAGTAGCTGCGTCCGCCGGATGCCAGACACGCCGCGTGCGCCGCGATGGCGACGAGCGACTTGCCGGTCCCGGTCGGGGTCGAGAGGATCACGTTGCTGCCCGAGACGAGCTCCATGATCGCCTCGTCCTGCGCGGGGTAGAGCGTCAGCCCTTGCGCTGCGGCCCACCGGACGAAGCCGTCGTAGGCGGCATCCGCCGTTGCCCCGTCGGGGACGGCGTCGCGCAGGCTCTCGGTCATCCCCCGAGTCTGCCGCATCCCTCACCATCCCCACCCCGATCCCCACCGCGCGAAACCTCCCACATGCCCGCCTCGCGGGTGGGGAGCGGGCGCGACGCGCGCGGGTACGCTGGGATCGTGACCCGAAGCTCGCTCCTGTCGACGCGCGTCCTCCTGGTGTGCGCCGCGATCGGCGTCGCGACGGGCGTCGTCGGCGGGGTCGCCGGGCTGCTGACCCCGATCGTGCTCGCCGCCGCCCCGTTCGCCTACGGACTGCTGCTCGGCGCACACGTGCTGCCCGGCATCATCGCGCAGGAGGTGCTGCGTCTGCCGCTCGTCGCCCTCGTCACGCACGTGATGGCGGCATTGGTCGCGAGCGCGTTCAACCCCGCGTGGGCGATGCGGTTCATCGGCACCGCGCTGCTGTTCGGTGCGATCCAGGAGGGCGTCGCCGCGATCACGCGGTACCGCGCCTGGGGGCCGTGGCGATTCTTCATCTCGGCCGTGATCATCGGCTTCTTCGTCGCCGTCGTCGTGTTCTTCGCGGCCCATCTGAGCGTGCTCGCCCCGTGGGCGCAGATCGCCTACCTCGTGCTGTCGGTGCTGGGCCCGATCGGCTGGACCGCGATCGGTCTGGGCATCGGCGCGGCCCTGCGTCGGGCCGGCGTCGCCCGCGTCTGACGCTGCCGCGCCGGAAGCTGTTGAGAGGCCCGGCCGACGGGCGGCGTGCGCGTATCTCAGGAAATCTACGCGAGCGTGGCCCGACCGACCGCGCGATTGCGGGCGATGACGGTCGTGCCCGCGTCGATGTGCCTCAGTTATGCGCAGCCGATTGGCGGAAGCCCTACATTGAAGGGGTGAACTCCGCGGTGCCGTTGCTGCGTGTGCAGGACCTCGGCATCCGGTACGAGGGTGCGGATGCCCCCGCCCCCGCATCAGCCACGTTCCAGGTCGCCCGGGGCGAGGTCGTGCTCCTGCTCGGCCCGAGCGGGGCGGGCAAGTCGACGCTCGCTCTCGCGCTGAACGGATTGATCCCGCACGCGGTGGCGGCCGAGATGACCGGCTCCGTCACCGTCGACGGCCTCGACACGGCTGAGACGCCGGTGTCGCGGCTGAGCGAGAGCGTCGGGATGGTCTTCCAAGACCCCGACGCGCAACTGGTCACCGGGACGGTGCTGGATGAGGTCGCCTTCGGGCCGGAGAACCTGCGCAGGCCGGTGGGCGACGTGTTCGCCCGCACCGAGGGCGCCCTCCGTCGGGTCGGGTTGTGGGAGCGCCGCCACGACAACCCCGATCGCCTCAGCGGCGGTGGCCGGCAGCGCCTCGCGATCGCGTGCGCTCTGGCGATGGGCTCGCCCCTGCTCGTGCTCGACGAGCCCACCGCCAACCTCGATCCGCTCGGCACGGCGGAGGTCTACGCCGCCCTCGGCGAGCTGATCGCCGCCGACCGGGCCGTCGTGCTCGTCGAGCACGATCTGGATGCCGTCGTCGGCATCACCGACCGCGTCGTCGTGCTCGACCACGAGGGCCGCACCGTCGCCTGCGACACGGTCGACGCGGTGCTGCGGACCCGCGCGGCAGAGCTGACGGCGATGGGCGTGTGGCTTCCGATCTCGACGATCGCCGCGTTGCGCCTGCGCGCGGCGGGCTGGAGGCTCGACCCGCTGCCGCTGACCCCCGCCGAATTGCGCGCCGCCGTCGAGGCGGCGGCCGACCCGGCCGGCGAAGTCTCGGCATCCGAGCCCGACGGAGGGGCGCCGGCGGCGCCCGCGGCATCCGGACTCGCGCCCGCTACGGCGCATAACTCAGGCAGAATCGCGGTCTCGGCCCCGCCGCAGGTGGTTTCGGACCCGCCCAGCCTGAGTTGTGAGCCGATCATCCGCGTGCGGGGCCTGCGCACCCGACGCGCGCGCACCGAGATCCTGCACGGAGTCGAGCTCGAGGTCACCCCCGGGGAGTTCGTCGCGATCGTCGGCGCCAACGGTGCGGGCAAGACGACACTGCTGCAGTCGATCGCCGGGGTCGTGCCGGTGCCCCGCGGGCAGGTCTTCATCGACGGCGTCGACGTGGCCCGCGCGAGCGCGCGAACCCTGGCGCGGCGCATCGGCTTCGTATTCCAGAACCCCGAGCACCAGTTCATCGCCCACACCGTCTTCGACGAGCTTGCGCACGGGCTGCGTCTGCTGCACCTGCCGGAGGCTCAGGTGCGCGAGCGGGTGGACGACGTGCTGCGGCGGTTCGCCCTGCAGGACAAAGCCGACGTGCACCCGTTCCTGCTCTCCGGGGGACAGAAGCGGCGGCTCTCGGTGGGCACCGCCCTGGTCGCCGGCGCACCCGTCCTCGCCCTCGACGAACCTACTTTCGGGCAGGATCGTGCCCGTGCCGACGAGCTCATGCACCTGCTGCAGGATCTCAACGCCGCTGGCACCACGGTGCTCATCGCGACGCACGACATGCAGCTGGTCACCGAGTACGCGTCCCGCACGGTCGTCGTCGGCGATGGCCGGGTGATCCGGGATGCCGCCACGGCGGAAGCCTTCGCCGACGCGGGGCTGCTGCGCGATGCCGGGCTGGAACAGCCGCCCCTGCTGCGGGCGTTCGCGGGGGTGCGGCATTCACGCCTGGCGACCGTGACACGGCTGGCCGATCTGCCGGGAGCGTCCCTGTGACGGTGCCCGATCCGTGGGCCCCCGCCGTCTCGCACGGCCGGTTCCTGTACGGCCTCAACCCCCTTGCGAAGTTCGCCGCTCCGATCCCGGTGATGGCGGTGCTGATCTTCGTGCGTGACCTCACGACGCCCGCTGTGTTCCTGGCCCTCGCCGCGCTGCTCCTGGGGGGAGGTGCCCGCATCACCGTGCGGTTCGCTCTGCTGGTGTTCGTCGCGCTGCCGGCCGGGGCTGTCGTCATCGGGCTGGCGATGGCGCTGTGGACCGATCCGGCGCTGGTCGATATGACCCCGGCCGTCGTCCGGATCGGTGGCTGGACCCTCTACGCCGGGGCCATCGGGATCGGTTTGGCGACCGGCACCCGGATCGCCGCGATCATCGCGCTCGCCCTCATCGCGGGGCTCACGACCACCGGGCCCGACCTCGTGCGGGCGAGTGTGCAGCAGCTGCGAGTGCCCTACCGGGTCGGGTACACGGCGCTGGCCGCGTTTCGCTTCGTGCCGCGGTTCGGGCACGAGCTCGACGTCATCCGGCAGGCGCACCGCGTGCGCGGCGCGCACGGGTCATCGTTCGGGGGCCGCGGGCCGCTCGCCGCCGTCGCACGCTGGTGGGGGTACATCGTGCCGCTGCTGGCGGGAGCCATCCGGCACGCGGAACGCGTCGCCCTGGCGATGGATGCCCGCGCCTTCGGCGCGTACCCCGAGCGCACCGAGCGGCATCTCGTTCCGTGGCGGCGCCGCGACACGGTCTTCGTGTTGCTGTTCTGGGCGATCAGCGCCGTGGTCTTCGTCGTCTTCTGGGATGTGCCCGGGTCATCCGCGTAATCGCCCCACCGACCTCCGCCCGCAAGGATCCTCGTGGCCGTTTCTGCGCCGCTCCGGTTGACCCCTTGCTTGGTCTTGAGCTTGGCGATCAGCCTGCCCGATGGCCACCGCCCGCCGGTCAGCCCTCGGGTTCGGGATGGAAGAACGCATCCCAGTCGCCGAACTCCGGGATTCGGAACCAGTTGGCCGTCACGTCCACGTTGCGAAACTCCCGCGTCTCCACCTCAGAAGGCTGACCGAACCCATGACGCGTGATCTGATCCTCTTTCGCATAGCCGTCGGGACGGAAATCCATGCTCACGTGGCCGTCTGACTCATTCCTTCGGAGGAAACGCTCATCCGTGGAATACGCGTACCAGGTCATGCCTTCGAGGAAGACGCGGTCCGCATCACCCGTATACGGCGTGGGTTTGGGGGGATCGTAATACGCGCCCCACACATACGCGGCATCGATCGAACCGTGCGCGCCGAGCTTGTGCAATACCACGCCGTTCGCACGCGGGCACATCTGCAGGTACGCGTGCGGCCGATCCTCGCCCGGCTCCAGCAGCACGATCCCGAACCAGTCGCTGCGGTTCACCGCGTTCAACGCGTACCGAGCCTCAGCCTCCTCCGGCGTGAGCTCAGTGCTGAACAACCCCCAACGCTTCTTCGGATGCTCCGGCCCCGCCCCCACCTTGTCGGTGTAGATATAACGCTGCGTCATGATCCTCCTAGTTGTACACGGTGCCCAGGACATCCCGGATCAGCACTTGAGGCTCCTTGCCGTTGGCATGGTCGATGATCTCCTGCGGCACTGGACGGTTCTGCACGGGAATCTCCAGCACGAGGTCACCTTCCAGCTTGCCCCCGCCTTTGATCGGCGTACCGGGCGGGTACTTGCTCAGGATCTCGTCGATGTAGGACTTCGCGGTCTCGGGCCGCACGCTGTCGAACTGAGTGTTCTTGCGCGAGACGATATCGATGTCGGGGTCGTACGAGTCAAGTCGCCTGCCGTTGCCGAGTGTGACCTCGTTCTGCGGATAGCGATGGCGGTTCTGGTAGTTGAACTGATCTCCCTCGGCCATGCGGCGACGCCAGAACGGGAGGTCCGTGCGATCGAGTCGATCGTTCAGCCACTGAGGATTCCGGCTCCGATCGATCGGAGGGTTTCGCGGTTTCCCGTCGAACGTGTCGATGTCGTGCACTCCGGCGCGATCGCCGGCCTTCTTGAGCTTGAGCTTCTCCGGGAGCTCCCTGAGCGGACGCAGACTCACCGGCGCGTCGTCGAGCGCCCGGATGATGGGCCGAGCGATGTCTCCGGCATTCCCCATGGCTCAGTCCCCCGCGATGTTCAGACCGGAAAGATCGGCCCCCAGCCGATCGACCAACGCCTCGATGTCGTCGGCATACATGTCCAACTCGCCCTCGGCCTGCTCCAACGCCTCCAGATCCGCATAGAACTCGTCCGTGTCGCCCACCACCGCCTCAACCATCGGCGCATCCAACGCCCCCGCGATCCAACCCGGGATCTGCTCGGACAGCGGCTCGACGACCATCGGCAGCACCTGGTTCAGCGCCTGCTCCACCGCAGCATCCACCGCCGCGTTCAGCAGCTTCTTCTTCATCAGCAGCATCGGCCCGGCGCCCACCGCGGTGATCGGGTTCGTCAGCATCGCGACCAACGCGATCAGCGTGGTCGTGATGTCCGCGATCACCTTGACCTTCAGCCCCAGCACCACCGTCGCCGCGATATCCATCCCCGGCCGCACCGGCTCCATCGCGTCCAGCAGCCGCTGCAGGTTCTGCGAGCGATTCGTGTTCCACGCCGCCACGAACGCCGGCCCCGCCTGGCCCCGCATCGCCGACGCCAGATCCCCGTTGACCTTCCGATCGATCGCCTGGAGACGCCCTTCGAGCTCGTCCCGGAACGTGCCGACGATCTCACCGCCCCGACGCAACTCGTCCTCGTCGATGTCGGGCCAGTCGAAGCCGAGCTTCTCCATCACCCAGATCAGGTCATTCGGCAACATCATCCCCACGGCGACACCTCCTCAGAAGACTCTAGAGGCCCCGGCTTCATCCCACGAGGGAGGGGACCGTGCCGCGGCACCGCGCGGCATACGCCCCCGACACGTCTGTGAAAGCGTTTAGCGCTTGCCGACGATCTGGCGCGACACGATGTCGCGCATGATCTCATTGGTGCCGCCGTAGATGCGGTGCACCCGGGCGTCGAGGAACGCCCGCGCGATCGGATACTCGGTGATATAGCCGTAGCCACCGTGCAGTTGCACGCCGAGGTCGAGCAGCTCCCACTCGCGGTCGGTCGCCCAGAACTTGACCTTCGCGGCCTCTTCGGCCGTGAGCTTCTTGTCCTTGTAGAGCAGCATCGCGCGGTCGACATATGCCCACATCACGTCGACGGTCGTGGCCATGTCGGCCAGGCGGAACCGGGTGTTCTGGAAGTCGGCGATCCGCTCGCCGAATGCCTCGCGGCTGAGGGTGTAGTCGCGCGTCCAGACAAACGCGGCCTCGCCCGCCGCCGCCGCGGACACACCGATCGACAGGCGCTCCAGCGGCAGGTTCATCATGAGCTGGATGAACCCGAGCCCCTCCTTGCCGCCGATGAGGTTCTCCTCCGGCACGAACACATCGGTGAAGCTGAGCTCAGCGGTGTCCCAACCGTGGAAACCCATCTTCTCGAGCTTCTTGCCGTGGTCGAAGCCCTCCATGCCGTCCTCGAGGATCAGCAGGCTGAAAGCATCCGGCCGATTGCCCTCGCCGGTCTTGACGAACGTGACGACGATGTCGGCGGTCTTCCCCGACGAGATGAAGGTCTTGGCGCCGTTGACGAGGTAACCGCCGTCGACCTTCTTCGCGATCGTCTTGATGCCGCGCAGGTCGGAACCGGCACCGGGCTCGGTCATCGCGAGCGCGCCCAGAATCTCGCCGGTCGCCATCCCGGGCAGCCATTTCTCCTTCTGCGCCTGCGTGCCCATGTGCACGATGTAGGGCACGGCGAGGTCGTCCTGGATGCCGAGGGCACCGGCGAGCGAGCCGTGACCGGCCAGGATCGTCTCTTCGAGCACGACGGCGCGGAAGCGGTAGTCCTGCAGCATCCCGGCGCCGCCGAACTCCTCCGGGACGGAAAGCCCGATGATGCCGGCCTCGCCGGCGGCGAGCATCGTGGCGCGATCGACCTGGCCGTCGGCCTCCCACTGCTTGCGCTTCTCTTCGGTCGCGTAGCGCTTGATGAACTCCTTGACGATGTCGCGGAACGCCTCGTGGTCCTCGTCGTAGATGTCGCGCTCCATCGTGCGCCTGCCTCTCTCGTCATCGAGTGTGATCGCTGTCTGGGATGGGATGCCGTGGCATCCCATCCCAGCATCCATGGTACTGGGTCCCACCTCCGTCATTCGCCGAGCCGCCAGGCTCCGTCCGAACCGCCAGCGTGCGTGCGCACGGATCCTGGCGGCTGGTACGGGGCTTGGCGGCTCGGCGAAGAGGGGGTGGGGGGGCTCAGGCGTCGACGTCGGCGAGCTGGCGACCGGCCAACTCTTCGAGCAGGTCGTCGCCGGGGCGCACCTCGTCGAACGGCGCGTCGATCTCAGCGCGGTCGAGCATCTCCGTCATGCGCCGGCGGCGCTGACGGGTGATGAGCGTCACGACGGTACCGCTGCGACCCGCGCGGCCGGTACGGCCGGAGCGGTGGAGGTACGTCTTGTACTCGTCGGGCGCATCCGCCTGGATCACCAGGTCGATGTCGTCGACATGGATGCCGCGGGCGGCGACGTCCGTCGCGACGAGCACGTCGACGCGGCCCGAGGTGAGCCGTTCGAGGTTGCGCGTGCGCTTGGCCTGATTGAGATCGCCGTGCAGAGCAACGGCACGGATGCCCTGGTCATCGAACTGCTCGGCGAGCATCTCGGCGTAGGCGCGCGTGCGGGCGAAGACGAGCGTCCTGCCGGCGCGGTCGACCAACGAGGTGAGCACGTCGGCCTTGTCGCGGTGATCGATCACGAGCACGCGGTGGTCGATCGTGCCCGAGTCTTGGGTCTCGCCGGCGACCTCGTAGACTGCCGGTTCGATGAGGAACTCGTCGACGAGAGCCGCGACCTCGCGGTCGAGGGTCGCGGAGAACAGCAGTTTCTGCGCGCCGTCCCGCACGAGGCGGAGGATGCGCTGCATCGGCTCGAGGAAGCCGAGCTCGCTCATGTGGTCGGCCTCATCGAGCACGACGATGCGCACCTCGGAGAGGTCGAGCTTGCCCTGCTCGACGAGATCCTCGATGCGACCGGGAGTGCCGATGATGATGTCGACGCCCTTCTTCAGCGCGCCCACCTGACGCGCCTGCGGCACGCCCCCGTAGATCTGGGTCGTAAACAGGCCGACGCTGCGCGCGATGGGCTGGATCGTGCGGTCGATCTGCAACGCGAGCTCGCGGGTGGGGGCGAGCACGAGCGCCTTCGGCGACCGCCCGAACTCACGGCGCTGACCGGCCTGGCTGCGCAGGATCGACTCGACCAAGGGAGCGCCGAACGCGATCGTCTTGCCCGAGCCGGTGCGACCGCGCGCGAGCACGTCCTTGCCGTCGAGGATCGGAGTGATCGTCGCGGCTTGAATCGGGAACGGCGTCGGAGCGCCGAGATCGGCGAGCGCGCGCACGATGTTGTCGCCGAGCCCGAGGCTCGCGAATGACACATCCGCGACCTCTTCGGCCTGAACGGCCTCGGCCTGCAGCTTCTCGTGCACGACGTCAACGTGCTCTTCGTACGCGCGCGAGGTGCGGTCAGCGGTCCAGTCCGAACGGCTGGCGCCGTAGGCGGCGGCTCCCGCAGCGGCGCCGGCCGCGCGTGCGGGGCGACGGTCGCGGTCGTCACGCCGGTCGTCGCGGTGCGCGCGGTCGTCGAAGGCGCGCGCCGGGCGGTCGTCGCGACGCGGACGGGCGTCGGAGCGAGGGTAACTCCTCCGACCCGAGGCGGTCGCGTCGAATTCCCGCCGATTCGGGCGGTCCGTGCGCGGATTGGAGGAGTTCACCGCAACGCGGCCGCCGTACTCGCGACGCGGGCGGTCGTCAGTGTCCCGGCGCGGACGGTCATCACGGTGGGACGGGCGGGTGTCGCCGACCGCCCGGCGGTCGTCCCGCTGACGGTCACCACGGGGCCGGTCGTCGGAGCGTGCGTGACTCCTCCGATCCGACCCGTTCGCGTCGAATTCCCGCCGATTCGGCCGATCCGCGCGCGAGTGGGAGGAGTTGCCCGCAGCATCGCGGGTGTGCGAGCGGATGCCACGCGCCTCGTCGCGGCCCGCGCGCTCCTGCGCGCTCCAGCGCTGCTTCTTGGCGGGTGCCTCCTCAGCCGTCTCCGTCATCGGGCGGTAGCCGCGATGTCCGGGGCTCTTGCTGCCGGGCTTGCCGGCGGACGACTGCCCGGGGCGACGCTTGGCATCCTGATAGGCGGTCTTCTTGCCGTAACGCGGCTCGAAGCTCTGTGCGCGGCCGCCGGCCGGCTTCTTGTTCTTGGGCATGGGAGTGTCCTTCTGGGTTGTCTCGCGCGAAAACAGCACTCCGCGGGTCGCACACAGGCGCGGCAGGGAGTATCCCGGACATTCGTCGGCCGGGGGCCATTCACAGTGATGGTCGTCGGAGCGGATTCGCTCCCACCATCGGCCCCTTGGACTCACAAACCCTCCGCGCACCGCGCGGCGTCCAGAGCCGACCGTGCCACTCTATCGGTGGTCCTTGTGAACTCGCCCGCCGCTCACCCCTGGTCGGTCGCGGCGAATTGCGCGCGGGTCGGCGCAAGACCCGCAATCCGCCGCGACCGAATGCGGTGGCAGCCGCGCCGAGGTCGACGAGATCACGCGCGTCGCCGCGCGTCCCACCCAGATTGCGCGCGCCGCGCCACAATGGAGCCATGACGCTCGCGCACACCCCGGCCGGCCCGACCGCCGATCCGACCGGACAGCAGTTCGCCCTCTCCTCGACCGATGGCCGCGTCACCGCGACGATCGCACAGGTCGGCGCGGCGTTGCGCGCGCTGACGGTCGACGGGGTCGATCTCGTCCCGCCGTACCCGGCCGGCATCCCGACCCCCAGCGCTTCAGGCATCGTGCTCGTGCCCTGGCCCAATCGCGTCCGCGACGGGCGGTGGATGCAGCGCGGCGTGACCCGTCAGCTCGCGGTCTCGGAGCCGACGTTCGGCAACGCGTCGCACGGCCTGCTGCGGTATGCGCCGTATGCCGTCGATGGCATACGGCCACCCGCGACGGATGCCGTCGCCCTGGCCGCCCGCATCTATCCACAGACCGGGTACCCCTTCCTCCTCGACACGCGCGTGACGTATGCCCTCGAGGCCGACGGGCTGGCCGTCACGCACGAGATCACCAACTTCGGCACCGAGGATGCCCCGGTCGCGGTGGGGACGCATCCGTACCTGTTCATCGGCGGCGTCCCGACGGCGGACCTCACCATCACCGCCTCCGGTTCGTCGCGGTTCGTCGTCGACGAGCGCAAACTCCCCGTCGCGGAGGAACCGGTGGATGCCGCCACCGACCTCCGGTCCGGCCGTCGCGTCGGCGACCTCGACCTCGACACGGCGTTCGGCTCGCTCCGACGTGACGACGACGGGCGTGTGCGCACGACCCTGACCGCCCCGGATGGTCGCGCTGTCACCGTGTGGCAGGGCGACGGCTTCGACTACGTCCAGATCTTCACGACCGATCGCTACCCCGGGCAGGATCTCGCCGTCGCGATCGAGCCGATGACGGCCCCCGCCGACGCGTTCAACTCCGGCACGAGCCTGCGCTGGCTCACCCCCGGCGAGACCTGGACCCTCCACTGGGGCATCGTGCTGGCCACCCCCGGCGGCGTCGGGTCCTGACACGCGCGACCGCCGCGCAAACACGTCGGCATCCGCCCCCAGCGGCACTCATGAGGGCGGATGCCGACACTTCTGCGGCGGAGCTCAGCGCCCCCTCAGCGCACGGCGCGAGACGGGGGCTTCAGCGGGCGTGACCGGCTCGCGCGCACCGTCG
>JASGEE010000118.1:0-3956 GCA_047606715.1 Microbacterium sp. | reverse complement strand
CGAGCTCCTTGAGGACCCACTCGCTCGTCTCCAGCGACACCTCGGGCATGATGCGGCCCATCGCCTCGATGAGATGGAAGTGCGTGTCGTCGAAGCTCAGCTGCGGATAGTCCTTCAGCAGCGAAGATGCCAGCGCGCGCAACTCGGCGAACACCTCGATACCGGCGAAACCACCGCCGACGACGACGACGGTGAGCAGTCGGTCGCGCTCGGGGCCGACAGGCAGGTTGGCGGCGCGATCGAAGTTGGTGAGGATGCGGTCGCGGATCGCGACGGCCTCTTCGATCGTCTTCAAGCCGATGGCGTTCTCGGCGATGCCGGGGATCGGGAAGGTGCGCGAGACGGCCCCGGCGGTCACGACGATCTGGTCGTAGCTCTCCTGCCACGGCTCGCCCAGCTCGGGAGTGATCGTCGCGGTCTTGTGGGCGTGGTCGATCCCGGTGACCTTCGCCGTGATGACCCGGGTCTTCTTCAGGTGACGGCGCAGACCGACGATCACGTGGCGGGCCTCGATCTCGCCGGCGGCAACCTCGGGCA
Source organism: Microbacterium sp. (assembly GCA_047606715.1). Lineage (GTDB taxonomy): Bacteria > Actinomycetota > Actinomycetes > Actinomycetales > Microbacteriaceae > Microbacterium. The sequence goes on along the minus strand of JASGEE010000118.1, from coordinate 3,419 downwards.
GGAACGGCTGGTAGGTCATGTACGGCAAGGGGTCGACGATGGTGACCTCAGCCTCACCCTTGCGCAGATGCTTCTCCAGCTTCCAGGCGGTGTAGAAGCCGGCATAGCCGCCGCCGACGATGAGAATCTTGGGCGCGGGAACGGACACGGTGCTCGTCATGAGGCGAAGGACTCCTTGAATCAACGGCTCGGAGTACGGGGGGCCCGTTCCGATCTGATGCGCCGGGCAGCAGCAGTGACGCCGAGCGCGACCAGTATAGCCGCCAGCGTGCCCACGGCGAGCGGAACCGTGCCGTAGGTCAGCGTGGTCACGCTCGGCAACAGCGGAGAGTGGTAGGTCGCCGCATCCGCATTCGGGAGCGGATCGATCACGACGGGAGTGACGGTCGGGGTCGCGGTGGGCGCGACGTCGGCGCGACGGTAGACCCGCACCCACTCCGCGAGGCTCCCCATCGGATTCTCGTCGACCGCAGCGACCGTCGCCGAGACGGCCGCTGCGGCGTCGATGAGGCCGTAGCCGTACAGCGCGTCGGGCACGGCACTGGCTGCGGCTGCGGGTGTGGCAGTGCTGATGATGCGGTTGATGACGTTGTTCGCGTCGAGGTCAGGGTAGGCCGAGCGCACGAGGGCGGCGATGCCGGCGACGATCGGGGCGGCGCCACTGGTTCCGTTCCAGACGACGAGCTGCCCGTCGGAGGAGACGCCGAGCAGCTCTTCGCTGGGCGCGGAGATGCCGATCGTGATGCCCTGGGTGGATGCCTCCTGGCTCGCCTCACCCTCGCGATCGACGCCGCCGACCGTGAGGACGCCGGGAATCGTCGCGGGCGCCCCGACCTCTTCGGTGCCGCTGCCCTTGTTGCCGGCGGCGACCACGACGACGACATCGTGATCGAACGCATACTGGAACGCGTCGTCCCAGGACTCGTCCCACGTGAGCGTATTCGTCGTGAACGAAAGATTGATCACGTCGGCATCATTGTCGACGGCCCAGTACATCGCCTCCGCGACCTGATCGACGAACGGCACCGTCGACGTCGCCCCGAATCCGATCGAGATCGAGAGCAGACTCGCCTCGGGGGCGACCCCGATCATCCCCGTCTCGGCACCCGTGCCGCGACCGGCAGCGAGCGAGGCGACCCAGCTGCCGTGATTGGCATCGACCGCTCCCACCGGGGTGCGCCCGTCCGACGACCCGACGCCGGAGAAATCGGTGCCGCCGACCACGGCACCGTCGAACTCCACCGGACCACGGGCGATGCCCGTGTCGATGATCGCGATCGTCGTGCCCGCCCCGCGCGTCGTCTCCCATGCCTGGAGGATGCCGTACTCGTCGAGCCAGTACTGGGCGCTGCGCACGGCATCCGGTTGCGCTGTCGGAGAGACGTCATCGGGAGTGGGGGTGGCGGCACCGGTCGCGCCGAGAACGACGGCGGTGAAAACGACGGCGCCCGCGAGAGCGCGCAGCACGCGGGTGATCATCCGACGGCTGCCCGCGGCTGCGCGCACGTGCAGCGCTGCGGCGACCAGCCGCCGCGCGCGAGCGCGAGATCACCGATCGGATTGACGCCCGGTCCGGCGGCGAGGGCATGAGCGGCCAGAGCGTGCAGGCACTTCACGCGGGTGGGCATGCCGCCGGCCGAGACCCCCTCGATCTCGGGCACGTCGCCGTAGACGGCGCGATCGGACAGGTAGGCCTCGTGCGCGGCGCGATACGCCGCGGCGATGTCCTCGTCGGCATCCAGCAGATCGGCGAACTCCCGCATGACGTGTGTGGCCTCCAGCGCCGACATCGCGGCTGTCGCCCCGGGATGGGTCAGGTAGTAGAACGTCGGAAAGGGCGCACCACCCGAAGACTCGGGCAGCCGCGGCTCGGTGGCGACGACTGTCGGATTGCCGCACACGCATCGCGCGGCGATGCCGACCACTGCGCGCATGGGGCGTCCCAGCTGGGCGCGCATGACCTCGAGGTCGACGTCGGATGCGGGAGTGAGCTCGGGATGCGGCACTCCTCCAGGCTACCGGCGCCTGCTGATCGACGGCTGGAACACGGGCTCTGTGACGCGTTCGGTCAGCCGTCGGACGTGGTGGCCGTCTCGGCCAGGCCCGCGCCGATCACGGAGCGCACGAGCTGCGACATCCAGTCGACCTGCGTCTGTTCGACCTCGTCGCTGACCGGATCCTGCTCGGCGGGGATCGCCGTGTCGGGAAGGTCGTTGTCCACCAGATACACGACCTCGCCGGTGGCCACGTAGTACAGGCGTGCGCGAGCCTGCGAGGTCACGTACGCCGGGTCCGCCCAGCGTTCCTTCTCCTCCTGCAGGGCCGCCACCTCGTCGGTCGTCAGCTGCACCGACGCCTCGAGGGAGGTCAGCTGCTGACGCTGTCCGAGGTAGGTGCCCACCGTCGGCACGAGCACGAATGCGGCCAGGACGACCAGTCCCAGCATGATGCCGGTGAACGCCGAGAAGCGGATGCCGCCGGCCCACTCCCGCACGTCGACCCGGCCCCGGGAGGGAGAAGAGGGAGCCGGCGCGCGGCGCGCGGCTCCCTCTCTCGTCATGGCATTCAGCCTACGTCGCCCTTGCGAGCGATGCGGTCGGCGCGCCGCAGGTCACGCGTGTCGCTCGTCGCGGACGCGCGTGTCAGCCCGTGAACCTCGGGAACGCGGCGCGCCCGGCGAAGGTCGCGGCGTCGCCGAGCTCCTCCTCGATGCGCAGGAGCTGGTTGTACTTCGCGACGCGCTCGCTGCGGGCGGGTGCGCCGGTCTTGATCTGGCCGGCGTTGACCGCGACGGCGAGGTCGGCGATCGTGGTGTCCTCGGTCTCGCCGGAGCGGTGCGAGAGCATCGAGCGGTAGCCGTTCTGGGTCGCCAGGGCAATGGCATCCAGCGTCTCGGACAGCGTGCCGATCTGGTTGACCTTGACCAGCAGAGCATTGGCCACGCCGAGATCGATGCCCTTCTGCAGGCGGGTCGGGTTGGTGACGAACAGGTCGTCGCCGACGAGCTGCACCTTGCCGCCGATCGCGTCGGTGAGGTGCTTCCAGGCATCCCAGTCATCCTCGGCGAGGGCGTCCTCGATCGTGACGACGGGGTAGTTCGCGACGAGGTCGGCGAAGTAGTCGGTGAGCTTGTCGGCCGACCACGCCTGGCCCTCGACGGTGTAGACGCCGTCGGCGTAGAACTCGGTGGCGGCGACGTCGAGGCCGACCGCGACGTCGGTGCCGGGGGTGAAGCCGGCCTTCTCGATCGCCTTGATGAGGAAGTCGAGACCCTCGCGGTTGCTCGGCAGGTCGGGGGCGAAGCCGCCCTCGTCGCCGAGGCCGGTCGCGAAGCCCGCGGCCTTCAACTCACCCTTGAGCACGTGGTAGACCTCGGTGCCCCAGCGCAGCGACTCGGCGTAGGTTTCCGCCCCGATCGG
>JASGEE010000117.1:0-14714 GCA_047606715.1 Microbacterium sp. | reverse complement strand
GACGAGATCCCGAACGACATCACCGGCGTGACGCCGGCGAGCTTCGAGCCCACGCTCGACTACGTCGTCGTGAAGGTGCCGCGGTTCAACTTCGAGAAGTTCCCCGCCGCCGATGCGACCCTCACGACCACCATGAAGTCGGTCGGCGAGGCGATGGCGATCGGCCGCAACTACACGACGGCCCTGCAGAAGGCGCTGCGTTCGCTGGAGAAGCGCGGCTCGAGCTTCCACTGGGGCGAGGAGTCCCGTTCAGTCGATGAGCTCCTGGAGGTCGCCAAGATCCCCACCGACGGCCGGATCATCGCGGTGCAGCAGGCGCTGCGCCTGGGCGCGACGGCCGAGCAGCTGTTCGAGGCGACGAAGATCGACCCGTGGTTCCTCGACCAGATCGTGCTGATCAACGAGGTCGCGACCTTCGTACAGCAGGCTCCCGAGCTGGATGCCGCCACCCTGCGTCTCGCGAAGGAGCACGGATTCGGCGACGCGCAGCTCTCCCAGTTGCGCGGGGCGTCCGAGGACGAGATCCGCGGCATCCGCCACGCCCTCGGCATCCGTCCCGTCTACAAGACGGTCGACACCTGCGCGGGCGAGTTCCCCGCCCTCACCCCGTACCACTACTCGTCGTACGATCACGAGACCGAGGTGACGCCGTCGGAGCGCACGAAGGTCGTCATCATCGGCTCGGGTCCCAACCGCATCGGGCAGGGCGTCGAGTTCGACTACTCCTGCGTGCACGCCTCGTTCGCCCTCGCCGACGCCGGGTACGAGACGGTCATGGTCAACTGCAACCCCGAGACCGTCTCGACCGACTACGACACGAGCGATCGCCTGTACTTCGAGCCGCTGACTCTCGAGGACGTCCTGGAGGTGTTGCACGCCGAGTCGCAGTCGGGGACGATCCTCGGGGTCATCTGCCAGCTCGGCGGGCAGACCCCGCTGGGGCTTGCCAAGGGAATCGAGCAGGCCGGGTACACGATCCTCGGCACCAAGCCTGCGGCGATCGACATCGCCGAAGAGCGCGAGCTGTTCTCGCAGCTGCTCGCCCGCGCTCAGCTCGCCGCCCCGCGCCACGGCACGGCGATCGACGAGGCCGGCGCCATCGCGATCGCCGAGGAGATCGGCTATCCGGTGCTCGTGCGTCCGAGCTTCGTGCTCGGCGGCCGCGGCATGGAGATCGTCTACGACACCCCGAGCCTGCGCGACTACTTCGTGCGCACCGCCGGCGAGGTGATCATCGAGGAGGGAAAGCCGCTGCTGGTCGACCGCTTCCTCGACGATGCCGTCGAGATCGATGTCGACGCCCTCTACGACGGCGAAGAGCTCTACGTCGGCGGCGTCATGGAGCACCTGGAAGAGGCGGGCATCCACTCCGGCGACTCGTCGTGCACCCTGCCCCCCGTCTCCCTCGGGCGCACGGAGGTCGACCGCGTGCGCACCGCGACGCTCGCGATCGCCGAGGGCGTGGGCGTGCGGGGACTGCTGAACGTGCAGTTCGCCGTCTCGGCGGGTGTGCTGTACGTCATCGAGGCCAATCCCCGCGCCTCGCGGACCGTTCCGTTCGTGTCGAAGGCCCTCGGCATCCCCCTGGCCAAGGCGGCCAGCCGCATCATGGCGGGCGCGACGATCACCGAGCTCAAAGCTGAGGGGCTGCTTCCCGCACAGGACGGTTCGCGTGTGCCGCTGGATGCCCCCGTGGCGGTGAAGGAGGCCGTGCTGCCCTTCAAGCGGTTCCGCACCGCCGAGGGCGCCACGGTCGACTCGGTGCTCGGGCCCGAGATGCGATCGACGGGCGAGGTCATGGGGATCGACCGCAACTTCCCTGCGGCGTTCGCCAAGAGCCAGGCGGCGGCCTACGGCGGCATGCCCACCAGCGGCACCGTCTTCCTCTCCGTCGCCGACGACGACAAGCGTGCCGTGATCCTGCCGGCGCACCGCCTGCACGAGCTCGGCTTCCGCATCCTGGCAACCGAGGGCACCGCGGAGATCCTGGCGCGCAACGGCATTGCGGTCGAGGTCGTGGCGAAGTACTCCGACACGAACGACACCGGTGAGCGCAACATCGTCGACCTCATCAACGAGGGCGGCGTGGACATGATCGTGAACACGCCGTCGGGCGGCATCGCCCGAGCCGACGGCTACGAGATCCGCGCCGCCGCGGTCGCCGCCGACAAGGCGCTGTTCACGACGATGGCCGTGCTCAGTGCGGCGGTGAGCGCCCTGCCCGTGTTGCGCGAGGGCTTCGGGGTGCGCAGCCTCCAGGAGTACGCCGAGGACCGCAAGGCACGCGTATGACGACATTCGGCTCGCGGCTGCGCGCCGCCGTCCAGACCCACGGCCCGCTGTGCGTGGGAATCGACCCGCACGAGCAGTTGCTGCGCGAGTGGGGGCTGAGCCTGGATGCCGCCGGAGCCCGCGAGTTCGGGCTGCGGACCGTCGATGCCGCGGCCTCGCGGGTCGGCATCGTCAAGCCCCAGGTGTCGTTCTTCGAGAGGTGGGGCAGCGCCGGGTTCGCCGCTCTCGAGGGGGTCATCGGCGCCGCGCGAGCTGCGGGGCTGCTCGTCATCGCCGACGCGAAACGCGGCGACATCGGCACGACGATGGATGCGTACGCCGCCGCCTGGCTCAGCCCGGGCGCGCCGTTGGAGGCGGATGCCGTCACGGTGAGCCCCTATCTGGGGGTGGGGGCGTTGGAGAGCGCCTTCCGCCTCGCCCACGACCACGACAAGGGTGTGTTCGTGCTCGCCGCCACGAGCAATCCCGAAGCGCGCGAGCTGCAGGGATCCCGCTTCGGCTCGATGACCGTCTCCGCGCACGTCGCGCAGGAGGTGCACCACCTCACCGGACAGAGCGCCGTTGACGGCTGGTCGAGCATCGGTCTCGTGATCGGCGCGACGGTGGACCTGCGAGCTGCCGGGCTGGCGGCGACGGCCGACTGCGTCGTGCCGATCCTCGCGCCCGGGTTCGGCGCCCAGGGGGCCGAGCCGGGCGATCTGTCCGGCATCTTCGGAGACCTCGCTCCGGGCGTGATCGCCAGCGAGAGCCGCAGCATCCTCTCCGCCGGTCCCGGGGGCCTTGCCGCGCGCATCCGGGAGCGCGCGGGGCTGTACCGTGGATAGTCCTATGGCTGCCACGCACAACCTCCCCGACGTCGACCGCGTCGCTGCCGCCCACGCCGCTGTCGCCGCCCGCCGCGAACGAGCCGCCATCAAACGCGACCTGACGATGCGCATCGTCACTCCCCAGGAGATCACCCGCCGCGCGTTCGCAGCCCCCGACTCCCCGGTCGGCATGATGCGCGTTCGCGAGTTTCTCACGGCGCTGCCGGCGATCGGCGAGAGCAAGCGCGACCGGATCCTCGCGGAGCTTCGGATCTCGCCGATCAAGCACCTCGGCGGCCTCGGCAAGCGTCAGCGTCCGATCTTCATGGACTTCCTCGACGAGCGCTTCCCGCCCGTCACACCGCGGGCCCGCCGCAGTCGTCTGATCGTACTGGCCGGTCCCACCGCGGTCGGAAAGGGAACCGTCGCTTCCCACATCAAAGAGCACCACCCCGAGATCCTGCTGTCGGTGTCGGCGACGACGCGCAAGCCCCGCCCGGGCGAGGTCGACGGCGAGCACTATTTCTTCGTCGACGACGCGGAGTTCGATCGGATGATCGCCGAGGGCGAGCTGCTCGAACACGCCACCGTGCACAACGCGTTCCGCTACGGCACCCCGAAAGCGCCGATCGACCGTGCCCTCGCCGAGGGACGCACCGTGCTGCTGGAGATCGACCTGCAGGGGGCGCGTCAGGTGCGCCGCCATCACCGCAGCGCAACCCTCGTGTTCCTGCTGCCCCCGACGTGGGAGGAGCTCGTGAACCGGCTCGTCGGTCGCGGCACCGAGGATGCCGAAGAGCGCTCGCGGCGGCTGAAGACCGCCAAGCGCGAGCTCGCCGCCCAGAGCGAATTCGACTACCTCGTCGTCAACGACGACGTCGCCCGCGCCGCCGCCGAGGTCGCCGCACTCGCGCGCTGACGCTGTTCTCCCGCGAGACCGCATCCGTGCACCGAGACTGCCGACCCCATCCGCTGTCTCGGTGCACCACTGCCGTTTCGCGGGGCGCTGAGGCGGCACGCGTCGGCTAGACTGGGCGGATGCCGCGCGGCATCCCGCGCCATCTGCTTTCCACCGCCATCCGATCCAGGAGGTCCGCTATGGCCGCTCGCCGTGACCAGGGCATCATCGACCCGCCCATCGACGCGCTGCTCGAGAAGGTCGACTCGAAGTACCAGCTCGTCATCTACGCGGCCAAGCGCGCGCGTCAGATCAACGACTACTACTCCGATCTGCACGAGGGCAACCTCTTCGACAACGTCGGCCCGCTCGTCGAGTCCAGCGTCGAGGACAAGCCCCTCACGATCGCCCTGCACGAGATCCACGAGGACAAGCTGCGCCTGCGCGCGGCCGAGTGATCTCACCCCGATCAATGACGCCGTATGGCGTCGTCATGCCCGCGAGGCCCGCGATGTCGGGGCCCGCGGGCATGATTGTGTCTGTCCCCCTCGTCCGTCTGGAGTTCCGATGAGCACCCTGCGTCTGTTCACGTCCGAGTCCGTCACCGAGGGGCATCCCGACAAGATCTGCGACCAGATCTCCGACGCGATCCTCGACGCGATCCTCGCCGCCGACCCCCACGGGCGCGTCGCGGTCGAGACGCTCGTCACCACCGGGCTCGTCCACGTCGCGGGCGAGGTCTCCACGAGCGCGTACGTCGAGATCCCGGCGATCGTGCGGCAGGTCGTCAACCGCATTGGGTACACGTCGTCGGACACCGGGTTCGACGGCGGCTCCTGCGGGGTGAGCGTGTCGATCGGCGCGCAGTCCTCGGACATCGCCGCCGGTGTCGACAAGGCGTTCGAGCGCCGCGAAGACGGTTCCGACGACCCCCGAGACCAGCAGGGCGCGGGCGACCAGGGCATCATGTTCGGTTATGCGACCAATGAGACCCCAGAGCTCATGCCGATGGCCATCTGGACGGCGCACCGCATCGCGGAACGCCTCGCGGAGGTCCGCCGCGACGGCAGTCTGCCCTTCCTCCGCCCCGACGGCAAGACGCAGGTCACCCTCGGCTACGACGGCGCGGTCCCGAAGACGGTCGAATCGGTCGTGCTGTCCACGCAGCACCACCCCGCCATCTCACAGAAGGCCCTGCGCGCCGCCGTGAGGGCCGAGGTCATCGATCCCGTGCTCGAGCGCACGGGTCTGGCGCTGCCCGACGTGAAGTACTACATCAACCCCGCCGGCCCGTTCGTCATCGGCGGTCCGAAGGGCGACGCGGGGCTGACCGGGCGCAAGATCATCATCGACACCTACGGCGGCGCGGCGCGCCACGGCGGGGGAGCGTTCAGCGGCAAAGATCCCTCCAAGGTCGACCGCTCGGCCGCCTACGCCATGCGTTGGGTCGCGAAGAACGCGGTCGCGGCGGGCCTGGCCGACCGCCTCGAAGTGCAGGTCGCCTACGCGATCGGCAAAGCGAAGCCGGTGGGGCTCTACGTGGAGTCTTTCGGCACCGGACACGTCTCCGACGAGACCATCACGACCGCGATCCGCGACGTCTTCGACCTCCGCCCCAAGGCGATCATCGACCGTCTCGACCTGCTACGTCCGATCTACGCCGCCACCGCCGCCTACGGACACTTCGGCCGCGAACTGGCCGATTTCACGTGGGAGCACACCGACCGCGTCGAGGAGTTGCGCGCCGCCGCGGGGATCTGAACCGCCGTGGACGTCATCGCGCGGGTGCTCATCGACTCTCCGCTTCCGCAGCTGGATCGCCTGTTCGACTATGCGATCCCCGATGAGCTCGCCGCCGATGCCGTACCGGGCGTGCGCGTGCGCGTGCCGCTGCGCACCGCCGGTCGGGTCGTCGAAGGCTGGATCGTCGAGACCGGCGAGGCAGAGCCGACCGCGCGACCGCTGTCGCAGCTCGACGCGGTCGTCTCACCCGTTCGGGTGCTGCCGGCATCCCTGTACGATCTGGCGCGCCGTGCGGCGGATCGTGCGGCCGGCTCGGCCAGCGACATTCTGCGGCTCGCGATTCCCAAGCGCATGGTGCGCGCCGAGAAGGCGTGGCTGGCCGCTCCCGTGCCCGACCCGCCGGTCGTGGACCCGGATGCCGTCGCGTGGGCCACCGGCATCCTCTTCGCGTATCCGGATCTGGCGGCATCCGTCGACGAGGGCGCTCGGATCGCAGTGGATGCACCGCCACGGCCGGCCGCCCTCCGTCTCGGCACGCCCCCCGTCGGGGCGTGGGCCGAGCTGGTGGCAGCGCTTGCGCTGCACGCGCTCGCCGCCGGGCGCAGCGCGCTGCTGGTCCTTCCCGATCAGCGCGACGAGGACCAGGTGCTCACGGTGCTGACCGGTCGTGCTCCGGCCGACGCGGTCGTCCGCGACGACGCGCGACGCTCGGGCCCGGAGCGGTATGCGAGCTATCTGCGGATGCTGTCGCCGGTGCCCGCCATCGTCGTCGGCAACCGCTCCACCGTGTACGCACCCGCCCACCGCGTCGGATGCGTCGTGGTCTGGGACGACGGCGATCCGCTGCTGGCCGAGCCGCTGAGCCCCGGCGTGCACGCGCGCGATGCCGCGCTCATCCGCCAGGAGCGGGAGCGCTCGGCTCTCGTGTTCGCGGGGCACACCCGCACGAGCGATGTCGAGCGGCTCGTGCAGCTCGGGTGGGTGCGCGAGGCGGCCGCGCGACGCCGGGAGAGTCCCGCCGTCGTGCTGTCGGCCACCCGCGAAGGCGAGCCGCACGGTGCCCGCGTGCCGTCGAGCGCTTTCGCGACGGCACGCGCGGCGTTGACGGAGGGGCCGGTGCTCGTGCAGGTGGCTCGGCCCGGGTACGCGCCGGTGCTGGTGTGTGCACAGTGCCGCACGCCGGCGCGCTGTGCGCCCTGTGCCGGCCCGCTGCGCGCCCACCGCCCCGGTACGGCGCCCGACTGCGCCTGGTGCGGACGCTCCGCACCGGGATGGACGTGCCCGCACTGTTCTTCCGACCGTCTGCGGATGGCTTCCAGCGGCAGCGAGCGCACCGCCGACGAGCTGGGTCGGGCCTTCCCGGGAACGCGGGTCGTCATCGCCGACGGCGCGCATCCGGTGACCTCTGTCGATGCCCGCCCGGCGCTGGTCGTGGCCACGCGTGGCGCCGAGCCACAGGCTGAAGGCGGGTACCGTGCCGTGATCCTCCTCGACGGAGACCGGATGCTCCTGGCCGAGCATCTGCGCATCGGCGAGTCATGTCTGCGGTGGTGGTCGAACGCGGCGGCCCTGGCGGCCCCGGGCGCGCCGGTGCACCTGGTCGGCGTCTCCGGTCCGGTGGCGCGGGCGTTGGCGACGTGGACCCAGCCCGCGTATGCCCGCGCGGAGCTGATCGACCGGACGCCCCTGTCGATGCCGCCCGTCGTGCGGGTGGCGTCGGTCGAGGGCACCACCGCAGCGGTGACCGCTGCGGTGGACGCCCTGCGCGATGCGGTGCCGGCGTTGCGGGATGCCGGCCCGTCCGCGGCGATCCTCGGCCCGGTGCCGATCGATGGGGGACTCGTCCGTGCCCTCGTCCGGTTCGACTACGGGCACGGCAAGGCCGTCGCGGAGCACCTGCGCGCCGTCGTCGTCGCCGAGGCGCTGCGGGGGCGCCGGACGGCGAAAGACCGCGCGGGACGAACCAGCCCGCGTACTACGCTCAGGGTGCGGCTCGACGTGCCCGAGCTCGACCTGTGACAGGAGTTTCATGCGCATCGTCTTCGCCGGCACCCCCGAACCGGCCGTCGCATCGTTGCGTGCGGTTGCGACATCCGGCCACGAACTCGTCGGCGTCGTCACGCGCACCGATGCGCCGCTCGGACGCAAGCGCGTATGGACCCCGTCACCCGTGGCGGCCGCGACGCCCGCCGGCATCCCGGTCATCAAAGCCGCCCGGCTCGACGACGCCGCCACCGCGGCCGTGACGGCGCTCGAACCCGACCTCGGCGTCATCGTCGCCTACGGCGGCCTGGTGCATGAGCCGCTGCTGTCCACACCGCGCCTGGGGTGGATCAACCTGCACTTCTCGCTGCTGCCGCGGTGGCGCGGGGCCGCCCCGGTTCAGCACGCGCTCATCGCCGGCGATCGGGTGACCGGCGCGAGTGTCTTTCAGCTCGTGCCGGCGCTGGATGCCGGCGACGTCTTCGGCGAGGTGCGCTACGAGGTGCCGCGCGGCGACACGGCGGGGCAGGTGCTCACGGCGCTGTCGGAGATCGGCGCGGAGCTGGTCACCCGGGTCATCGACGACCTCGCGACGGGCGCAGCCGTCGCCGTGCCGCAAGAAGGCACGCCGACCCACGCTCCCAAGCTGACGATCACCGACGGAGCGCTCGACCTACGCCAACCGGCGGATGCCGTGATCGACCGATTCCGCGGTACGACCCCGGAACCCGGGGCGCACGTGACGATCGGCGGGCAGCGGCTGAAGGTGCTCGCTGCGCACCGCGGAGCGGACCTGCACCTCGCCCCGGGGGCGCTCGCCCTCGTGGGCGCCGACGTCCTGCTCGGTGCCGGCGTCGGCACGGTGCTGCTGAAGACCGTGCAGCCGGCGGGTCGGGGCGCGATGGCGGCGACGTCCTGGTGGCGGGGGCTGCGTCTGGATGATCCGCGGGTCGAACTCCCTGCCGTGATCGGTGGTGTGTCGTGAGTGGGGCATCCGGTGCCTCGCCCCGGTGGGTCGCGTATGACGTCCTGCGCGCGGTGCAGGACAGCGACGCCTATGCGAATCTGCTGTTGCCGCGCGCGATCGCCCGCGCGGGGCTCGCCGGTGCCGATGCCGCACTGGCCACCGAGCTGACCTACGGCACGCTGCGTCGCGAGGGAACCTACGATGCGATCATCGCGGATGCCGCCGGCCGCGCCGTCGCCGAGATCGATCCGCCGGTGCTCGATGCCCTGCGGCTGGGCGCGCATCAACTCCTCGCGATGCGCACCCCCGCACACGCGGCGGTCAACGAGACCGTGCGGCAGGTGCGCCAGGCGGTGGGAAAGTCCGCCGCAGGGTTCGCCAACGCGGTGCTGCGCCGGGTCTCTGAGCGCACCGCGAGCGAGTGGGAGGAGCGATTGGCCTCCCGCGCGCGCTCGGACGACGAGCGCTTGGCCGTGCGACACTCCCACCCGGTGTGGGTGATCCGGGCGTTCCGGCGGGCGCTGGCCGCCGAGGGGCGCACCGACGAGCTGGAGGACCTGCTCGCCGCCGACAACACGGCTCCCGTTGTCACGTTCGCGGCACTGCCGGGCCTGGCGGCCGTGCCGGACGGTGCTGTGCCGACCCCGTTTTCGCCGATCGGGTTCCGTTCGGACGGGGGCGATCCGGGCGCCGTGATCACCGCATCCTCCGGACGCGTGCGCGTGCAGGATGAGGGCTCGCAACTGGCCGCGCTGGCGCTGACCCGGGCTGCGGCGGTACGTGCGGGGGAGCGCTGGCTCGATCTGTGCGCCGCTCCGGGCGGCAAGACCGCCGTGCTCGCGGCGGAGGCCCTCGCCCACGGCGCGATGCTCGAGGCCAACGAGCTCTCGCACGCCCGCGCCGCTCTCGTGCGCGACTCGGTCGCCGGCGTTCCGATTGCGGTTCCGGTGTCGGAGGAAGACGGGCGCACGCGCGCCGGGCGCGCGCGGTACGACCGCATCCTCGTCGACGCGCCGTGCACGGGGCTGGGTGCGTTGCGGCGGAGGCCCGAGGCGCGGTGGCGCAAGCGGCCGTCGGACGTTCCCGAGCTGGCCGTGCTCCAGGGCGAGCTGCTCGACGCCGCGATCGGTGCCCTGACTCCGGGCGGAATCGTCGCGTATGTGACGTGCTCTCCGCATCTGGCCGAGACCGCGGCGATCGTCGCCGAGGCGAAGCGTCGCCACGGTGGCGCGGTCGCAGAGCTCGACGCCCGCTCGGTGCTCGCCGACGTCGCATCGTCGCCGATCGATCTTCCGGTTCCGACTGACGGGTCCGGCCGTGCCCAGCTCTGGCCGCATCGCCACGGCACCGATGCGATGTCGATCACTCTGCTGCGCCGGGTGTGAGGGCGCCGGTGAGCGCGCAGGTCTCGGCATCCCGGTCGATGATGTCCTGATCGACCGCTGGGTGCAGTGGCTCATGCCGAGGCGTCAGCCGTTCGTCGTCGATGCGAGATACGCGACGGCCCGCGGCTGAGCGAGTCAGTCTGCGGAGGTGAGCATGGAGGTCGCCGACGCCTTCGAGTTGTACGGGATCGGCGCGGATCACGCCATCGTGCTCCTGGACCGTACGCAGGCCACCGGCATCCCGAACGCCGCGGACGAGTGGATGCAGCTCGAGCCGTTTCAGGCCTGGCTGGGCGAACACACCGCATCCGGCGGTGTCGACGTCGAGGCAGGAACGGTCCTGATGTGGCGCGACGCCGAGGGGACACCGGCGCACGCCGCGGTCGCGCTCGGCGACGGCTGGCTGTTGCACAAGCCGTCGCAGGGCGGGATGTCGCCCGCGAAGGTGCTCGGCGTGCGCGATGGAATGCTCGAGTCCCGACACCGGGGACTACGGCTCACGCGCCGGCGGATCCGGTGAGCGCCCGGGATAATGGACCCGTGCCGCGCATCAATCCCAGCATCCTCGCCGCCGACTTCGTGAACATGCAGTCAGAGCTCGCCCGCATCGCGAGCGCCGACTTCGTCCATGTCGACGTGATGGACAACCACTTCGTGCCGAACCTCACGTTCGGCCCCCAGATGGTGGAGCGCATCCAGCAGACGAGCCCCGTGCCGTTGGACGTGCACCTGATGATCTCGGGTGCCGACCGCTGGGCGCCCGGCTACGCCGAGCTCGGGGCGGCATCCGTCACCTTCCACCTCGAAGCCGCCGCCGACCCCGTCGGCCTCGCTCGCCGCCTGCGCCAGATCGGGGCGCGGGCGGGGGTCGCCGTGAAGCCTGCGACCCCCGTCGAGAGCCTGTTCGACGTGCTCGACGAGTTCGACCAGATCCTCGTCATGACCGTCGAGCCCGGTTTCGGCGGCCAGTCGTTCCTGGCCGACCAGATGCCCAAGCTCGCCCGCCTGCACGACGAGGCGCGTCGCCGGGGCTCCGAGGTGTGGTTGCAGGTCGACGGCGGCATCGGCGAGTCGACCATCGCCCAGGCTGCTGAAGCGGGCGCTGACACCTTCGTCGCGGGCTCGGCCGTGTTCGGCGCCGCCGATCCGGGTCTGGCCATCGCCGCGCTCCGCGAGACCGCGGCATCCGCCCACCGCCACTGAAGTCACCGGCTTCGGGGAATGTCGCCAACTTCGGAGGGTTTCGCGCAGATTCTCCGACCTTCGCGACATTCTCCGACCGTGACGACCGTGAGGAAACTCAGGCGAATGGCGCGCGCTACCCTTAGAGGGTGAAGACGTTCGACGGCCTGTTCGCGGAGCTGACTGCAACCGCGGCGGCCCGCCCCGAGGGCTCCGGCACGGTCGCGCAGCTCGATCGCGGCGTCCACGCGATCGGCAAGAAGATCGTCGAAGAGGCCGCCGAAGTGTGGATGGCCGCCGAGTACCAGACGGATGCCGAGACGGCCGAGGAGATCTCGCAGCTGCTCTACCATCTGCAAGTGCTGATGCTCGCCAAAGGCCTCACCCTCGACGACGTCTACCGACATCTCTGAGTGCCCGCCTCCCGAAGACACCCACAGACACCCCAACCCTGCTACCGAAATGCCGAGGGACATGCTGCGCATCGCCGTGCCCAACAAGGGGTCGCTTGCCGACACCGCCGCCGAGATGCTGGCCGAGGCCGGCTACATCGGCCGCCGCGACCCCAAAGACCTGCACACCATCGACCCGATCAATGACGTCGAGTTCTTCTACCTGCGCCCGAAGGACATCGCCACCTACGTGGGCTCCGGCGCGCTGGATGTCGGGATCACGGGCCGCGACCTGCTGCTCGACGCCCGTATGCCGGGTGCTCGCGAGATCGAAGCCCTCGGCTTCGGCGCATCGACCTTCCGCTTCGCGGGCCCCCCGGGACGCTTCCACGACGTCACGGACCTGCACGGCGTGCGGGTCGCCACCGCCTACCCGGGACTGGTGGATGCCTTCCTCGACGAGCAGGGGGTCGCCGTCGACCTCGTGCCCCTCGACGGTGCCGTCGAGTCGGCCGTGCAGCTCGGCGTCGCCGATGCGGTCGCCGACGTCGTCTCCACCGGCACGACCCTCAAACAGGCGGGGTTGGAGATCTTCGGTCCCGTGCTCTTGCAGTCCGAGGCGGTGCTGATCGCTGCCCCCACGGATGCCGACGGCGTCGACACGCTGCTGCGGCGCCTGCGCGGGGTCATGGTGGCACGCCAGTACGTGCTGATCGACTACGACCTGCCGTCATCCCTCGTCGACGAGGCCGTCGCGATCGCGCCGGGCATCGAGTCGCCGACGATCTCACCGCTGCGCGATACGAACTGGGTCGCCGTGCGGGTGATGACGCCGCGCCAGAGCCTCAACCAGGTGATGGATGCGCTCTACGCGATCGGCGCGCGGGCGATTCTGGTGACCGCGATCCACAACGCGAGGCTGTGACGTGTCCGTCGCCGTACGTGTCATCCCGTGCCTCGACGTCGCCGCCGGGCGCGTGGTCAAGGGCGTGAACTTCGAGAACCTGCGCGAAGTGGGCGACCCGGTCGCCCTCGCCGCGCAATACTTCGCGCAGGGCGCCGACGAGCTGACGTTCCTCGACGTCACGGCGACGGTCGATGACCGTGCGACGACCTACGACGTTGTGCGTCGCACGGCGGAAGAGGTCTTCATCCCGCTCACCGTCGGCGGCGGTGTGCGCAGTGCCGACGACGTCGCCCGACTGCTGGCGGTCGGCGCCGACAAGGTGGGGGTCAACTCGGCCGCGATCGCCCGGCCGGCGCTCGTCGGCGAGATCGCCGACCGTTTCGGGGCGCAGGTGCTCGTGCTGAGCCTCGACGTCAAACGCTCTCCGACGACGCGGTCGGGCTTCGTCGTGACGACCCACGGCGGTCGCACCGAGACCGCGCTCGACGCGCTCGACTGGGCGCGCGAGGCGATCGACCGCGGCGCGGGGGAGTTGCTGGTCAACTCGATCGACGCCGACGGCACGAAGGACGGTTTCGACCTGGAGCTGGTCGGCCTCATGCGTGAGCTGTCGTCGGTGCCCGTCATCGCTTCCGGCGGCGCCGGGAGGGTCGAGGACTTCGCCCCCGCCATCCATGCGGGGGCCGATGCGGTGCTGGCGGCATCCGTCTTCCACTCCGGGCAGCTGACGATCGGCGACGTGAAGTCGGCGCTGATCGCCGCGGGCGTGCAGGTGCGCTCATGAACCCGTCGCGGGTCGTCTACAACGCCGACGGGCTCGTCCCGGCGATCATCCAGCAGCACGACACCGGCGAGGTGCTCATGCTCGGGTGGATGGATGCCGAGGCCCTCCGCCGCACCCTCACCGAGGGTCGCGTCACGTTCTGGTCACGCTCTCGCCAGGAGTACTGGCGCAAGGGCGACACCTCGGGCCACGTCCAGTACGTCACGGGAGCCCGACTCGACTGCGACGGCGACACGCTGCTGATCCAGGTCGACCAGGTGGGCGCGGCGTGCCACACGGGAGATCGCACGTGCTTCGATGCCGACGACCTGCATCCGGTCACCGGTCACGCTCCGGGGCGGGCGTGACCGCTCGCGCCCGCACCATCGCGGTGCTCGCGATCGTCGCCGGGGGAGCGGTGTCGGTCATCTCGTCGACGCAGACATGGCTCGATGTGACGCTCGAGGCGGGCGCGACGACGTCGCTGGCGGTGCCGGGCGCGACGGCGTTTCCGTTGCTCGCGCCGTTGAGCCTGGCCGCGCTGGCGCTGGGACTTGCTCTGACGGTCGCCGGGCGCGTGCTGCGCTACGTGTTCGGCGTCATCGCCGTCGCGATCGGGTCGACGCTGCTGTTCGCCGCGGCGCGCATCGGCTTCGCGGTGCCGCTGGATGCCGCCGCCTCCGCCGTCACCGAGGCGACGGGTCTGGCCGGTGACGCCGCTCTTGCGCAGCTCGTCGACGCGCTCGTGCCCACACCGTGGCCGTTCGTTGCTTCCGTCGCGGGACTGGCGGTGGCCGTCGGCGGGTTGCTGACCCTCGCCTCGGGGCACGCCTGGCGCAGCGCTGGCCGCCGATATCGCACGGATGCGGTGCCTGCCGGAACGGCCCCTCGCCCCCACGACTCTCTACGCGATCGCGCGATCGACTCCTGGGACGACCTCTCGCACGGCGACGACCCGACGGCGTGATGACCTGCCGCTTTCCGCGCTGACGCCGCACGCGGCGCATCGAAACCATCGCCCCCCGTCACGGCTGCCAGGGAGTTGTCCACCGCATCCCGCGCCGCGGAAATCCTTCGCAGTTGTGGCCCGCTCAGGTCCCGTCCATATCGCCACGACTGCCAGGGAGTTGGCTCCCGCATCATTCTTCTTGGCAGTTGTGACCTCCTCGGCCCCCTCGACAGCGCCACAAGCGCCATGAACCGCCCCAGGTTCTCTGCCGCTCCTATGCGGGGAGAACCTCTCGGGTGAGAGCTTCGTAGTGGGCGGCCTCGTATTCGTCGGGGCTGCTCATTCCGAGGCTACCGTGGAGCCTGCGGTGGTTGTACCAGTCGACCCACCCGGCGGTCGCGAACTCGACGTCCGCGATGGTCTTGAACGGGCCGTCGTGGAAGATCG
>JASGEE010000116.1:0-12655 GCA_047606715.1 Microbacterium sp. | reverse complement strand
CGGCAAGTCGTTCCCGCAGGTCAAGCGGGGTAACTTCAGGGGCCTGCCGGTCAACTTCCTGTTCTTCTCGCTGCTGACCGTCATCACCGCCTCGGCCACCGTGCCGGTGTTCGGCGAGCTCATCACCGACCCGATCCACACCGTGGAGAAGATCGACTCGTGGTTCGCGATCCTCCTGGGCGGCTTGACGTTCGTCACGGCGACGGTCGGCATCAACATCGTCGCGAACTTCATCTCCCCGGCGTTCGACTTCTCCAACGTCGCCCCGCACCGCATCTCGTGGCGGACGGGCGGAATGATCGCCGCCGTCGGCTCGGTGTTCCTCACCCCGTGGAACTGGTACTCCAACGATGACGCGATCCACTACACGCTGGGCTTCCTGGGCGCGCTCATCGGTCCGCTGTTCGGCACGCTGATCGCCGGCTACTACATCGCGGCGAAGCAGCGCATCAAGACCGATGCGATGTTCACCTTCGACGAGAAGGGCCCCTACTGGTACGTCAAGGGGTACAACCCGAACGCCGTGAAGACGATGCTCTGGGCTGGCATCCCCACCGTCATCATCGCGATCTTCCCGAAGATGTTCGCCGATCTCGGGATCTTCGACGTGGCCTGGATCAGCAATTACACCTGGTTCATCGGCTGCGGCCTCGCCTACGCGGTGTTCGTCGCCCTCGAGCGGTCGAACCCGCTGATCCCGACCTTCGACGGCGAGACGGAGGGCATCTCGGACGGCACGCAGAGCGGGGCGCAGGCTTCGTGAGGATCCTCCTCATCAACCCCAACACCTCCCGGGCGATGACCGACAAGATCGCGGTCGCCGCCCGGGAGGCGGCGGGGCCCGGCGTCGAGATCGCCGCGGTGTGCCCCGAGCGGGGCGCGGCCGCGATCGAGAGCCACCGCGACGAGGTGTACGCGGCGCTCGCCGTCGTCGAGCTGATCGAGCAGGACCTCGCCGCCGGCGGCAGCGACGGCTATGTCATCGCCTGCTTCGGCGACCCCGGCCTCGATGCCGCGCGCGAGCTGACCACGGCACCCGTCGTCGGCATCGCCGAGGCCGCGATGCACGTCGCGAGCCTCACGGGGCGCTCTTTCGGCGTCGTGACGACCCTGTCGCGCACCCTGGGCCGGGCGCAGGACCTCGTCGCGCGCTACGGCATGGGCGAGGCGTGCGTGTCGATGACGGCCGCGGCGATCCCGGTGCTGGACCTCGAGGACACCACCCCCGAGTCGGTGCGCCTCATCGAGAGCCATTGCGCGAGCGCCATCGGCGACCACGGCGCCGACGCCATCGTGCTCGGGTGCGCGGGCATGGCCGACCTGTGCGACGAGCTCGCGACGCGCCTGGGCGTGCCGGTCGTCGACGGCGTCGCGGCGGCCGTCGGACTCGTCTCCGCCATGGTGCGGATGGGCGTGGGCACGAGCAAGCGCGACGAGTATGCCTCGCCGCCGCAGCGATCCCTGCCGGCGGAGATCAGCGCGCCGGCGTGACCGGAGCGCTGTCGCGGTTTCTCGCGTGGAGTCCCGCACGGGCTCTCGCGGTTCGTCGTGCGGCGCTCGCGCACCGAGATGCGGTCGAAACACGGATGGGATTGGATGGAGCCATGCCGTTCGACATTCTGCAGACGGGCGTCGGCCCGATCCCGGGCGACCACTACCTGCCGGCGGGCGCGCAGACCGTGCTGTGGGGGCGCCTGCCCTGCGCCGACGACGCGCCCGTGCTCACGGTCGCTCCCGGCGAGACGGTCACCTTCGACACCGTCAGCCACGAGGGGATCCTGCCCGATCAGGGCCAGGACCCGCTCGGCTACTTCACCGGTCACGGCGTCCCGGCGGAGCAGGTGCTGACCGACGCGATCGAGATCGCGGCATCCGTCCCGCGGGATGCCGCGGCCGACGGCCCGCACGTCGTCACCGGCCCCGTCTTCGTCGAAGGCGCCGAGGTCGGCGATCTGCTCAAGATCACGGTCGTCTCCCTCGCCCCGCGCGTGCCGTACGGCGTCATCTCGAACCGGCACGGCAAGGGGGCGCTGGTCGGGGTGCTGCCCCGCGGGCCGGAGAACGTCAGCGTCTTCACCCCCGTGGAAGCGCGCGGCGGGAGCCTCGTCGGCACTCTGCCCCTGACCGAGGACGCCGAGGCCGGCGATCGAGTCGTCGCGTTCCCGCTCGCGCCGTTCCTCGGCACGATGGGGGTCGCCGTCGCGGGCTCCGACCGGCCGCACTCCGTGCCGCCGGGGGCACACGGCGGCAACATCGACATCAACCTGCTGGTCGAAGGCACCGCGCTGTACCTGCCGGTGCAGGTCCCCGGGGCGCTCGCGTACGTCGGCGACCCGCACTTCGCCCAGGGCGACGGCGAGGTCGCCCTGACGGCGCTGGAGGCATCCCTGCGCGCGACGCTGCGGTTCGACGTCGTGCCGCGGGAAGAGGCGCTCGCCGCGTTCGGCGAGGTCGCAGGTCCCCTCGTGCGCACCGACGAGTACCTCGTGCCGACGGGGCTCGACCCCGACCTGAACGAGGCGATGCGCAAGGCCGTGCGCGCGGGGCTCGACCTGCTGCAGGCCCGGTACGGCATGGCCGAGCACCTTGCCTACGCCTACCTTTCGGCGGCGACCGACTTCGACATCTCTCAGGTCGTCGACATCGTCTGCGGGGTGCACGCCCGGATCCGAGAAGCGGATTTCGCCGCGGTGAGGAGGGCCGGGTCCCGTGGGAGCGCCGGAGCCAACTCCTCCCATCCGGGCGGTGCGAGCCTGGATGCGGGGGATCCGGGGGATTTCCGCAGCGGACTGGAGGAGTTATCTTCGCCGGAGGACCGGGAGGCCCGATCATGACGGACCCGGATGTGACCATCCCGGACGACCTGCGGCTCGCGTTCGAGGCCTACGAACGGGCGATTCTCGCCAACGACCTCGAGGCGCTGGATGCCGCTTTCGCGCCCGGCGACAAGACCATGCGCGGCGACGCGGCGGGGCTTCTCGTCGGTCACGATGCGATCAGCGCGTTCCGGGGTGTGCGCGGCGGCGTCGCGCCCCGCACCATCGAGCGGATCGAGTATCGGCCGCTCGCCGACGGCATCGCCCTGCTCGTGTCGATCTCGCGCTACGCGGGCGGCGGAACCGGGCTTCAGACCCAGGTGTGGCAGTTCATCGGCGGGCGCTGGCTCATCACGGCGGCCCATGTGAACGGCCGGGCGCAGGCCCTCGACCGGTCGGTGTGGCGCACCGTCGGCGATCCGCTGTGGCAGGGCGCCTGGGAGGGGCCGCTGCGCGGGCTCACCGTCGCCGTCAAGGACCTGTTCGCGATCAAGGGGTACCGCATCGGCGCGGGCAACCCGACCTTCCTCGACTCCGCGCGGGCCGAGACGACGAGTGCGCCCGCCGTCACCGACCTGCTGCGCGGCGGCGCGTCGCTGCGTGGCATCGCGCGCACCGACGAGTTCGCCTACTCGATCGCCGGCGACAACGTGCACTATGGCACGCCCCCCAACGGCGCGCTCGCCGGTGCCTTGCCGGGCGGCTCGTCGAGCGGCCCGGCGACCGCCGTCGCGACCGGGCAGGCCGAAGTGGGCCTGGCGACGGACACGGCCGGCTCCGTCCGTGTGCCCGCGTCGTACCAGGGGCTGTGGGGGCTGCGCACGACGCACGGGCTCGTGCCCCGGCAGGGCATGCTGCCGCTCGCGCAGAGCTTCGACACGGTGGGCTGGCTCACCCGCGACGGTGAGACACTGCAGCGGGTCGCCGACTGGTGTCTCAGCTACGACGGCTCGGAGTCGACCGAGAGCGTCTACGGCGAGTCGGGCTCAGACCTGCCGTGGCGGTTCCTGATCCCCGCCGAGATCGTGGATGCCGCCGAGCCCGCGACCCGCGAGTCGTTCGAGGCGCTCGTCGTCCGCCTCGCCGCGACGGCCGACCCGCCGCAGCTGCGACGGGTCTCGATCGGCTCATTGGACGACTATTACGAGCCGTTCCGCACCGTGCAGGCCGCCGAGGCCTGGCGCAACAACGGCGACTGGCTGCGGGCGCACCCCGGCGCCGTGGGGCCCGCGGTCGCCGAGCGGTTCCGCGCGGCGTCGCAGATCACGGCTGCCGCCGAGGCATCCGCCCGCGCGGCCCTCGCGCCACTGCGGGAGACGCTCACGCAGCTCGTCTTCGGCGACGTGCTGCTGCTGCCGACCGTGCCCGGCCCCGCGCCGCTGCGCACCGCGAAGGGCGAGAGAGTGGATGCCGTGCGCCAGGCGACCCTGCGCATGACGACCCCCGCCGCGGTGGCGGGCCTGCCCGCCGTCTCGGTGCCGCTTCTGACCGTGCCGTCCTCGCTGGGCCCGGCACCGGTCGGGGTGTGCCTCATCTCGCGCGCCGGCACCGACATCGCCCTCGTGCGCCTGGCGCGCGCTCTGCACGAGATCCTCGACGAAAGGACGTCATGACGATCCCCGGCCCCATCGACCCGCCCGCCCGGCTCCTCATGGGCCCCGGGCCGATCTCCGCGTACCCGAGCGTCCTGCGCGCGATGTCGGCACCCCTGGTCGGCCAGTACGACCCCTTCATGACGGCGGCGATGACCGAGACGCAGGAGCTGTACCGCGGGGTGTGGAACACCGCCAACGAGGCGACGCTGCTGATCGACGGCACGAGCCGCGCCGGCATCGAGGCGGCGATCGTCTCGCTCGTGCGCCCCGGCGACCGCGTGCTCGTGCCCGTCTTCGGCCGCTTCGGGCACCTGCTCGCCGAGATCGCCGAGCGCGCGATGGCCGAGGTGCACACGATCGAGACCGAGTGGGGGCAGGTGTTCCCGGCATCCGTCATCGAAGAGGCGATCGTGCGCGTGAAGCCGACCCTGCTCGCCCTCGTTCAGGGCGACACGTCGACGACGATGAACCAGCCGCTGGAGGACATCGGCGCGATCTGCGCGCGCCACGGCGTGCTGTTCTACTCCGACGCGACGGCCTCGCTCGGCGGCAACGCGTTCGACGCGGACGCGTGGGGGCTGGATGCCGCCACGGCGGGTCTGCAGAAGTGTCTCGGCGGACCGAGCGGATCCTCCCCGATCACCCTGTCGCCCAAGGCCGTCGAGGTCGTGACCTCGCGCAAGAAGGTCGAGGCCGGCATCCGCGAGCCCGGCGACCCGAGCGCGCCGGATTTCGTACGGTCGAACTACTTCGACCTCGGCATGATCCTCGACTACTGGGGTCCGCGGCGCCTGAACCACCACACCGAGGCGACCTCGATGCTCTACGCCGCCCGCGAGTGCGCCCGCGTGATCCTCGGCGAGGGGCGCGATGCCGTCATCGAGCGGCACCGGCTCGCCGGCGACGCCATGCTCGCCGGCGTCCAGGGCCTCGGTCTCGCCGTCTTCGGCGACGTCGGGCACAAGATGAACAACGTCGTGGCCGTCGAGATCCCGGATGGTGTCCCGGGCGATGCCGCCCGGGCGGCCCTGCTGGAGGACTTCGGCATCGAGATCGGCACCTCGTTCGGCCCGCTGCACGGCCGCGTGTGGCGCATCGGCACGATGGGGTACAACGCCCGCAAGGACGCTGTGCTCACGACGCTGGTCGCCCTCGAAGCGGTGTTGCGCCGGTTCGGGACGTCCGTTCCCGCCGGCGGCGGCGTCGATGCTGCTGTCGACGTGTATTCGGGAGGCGACGCGGCGTGAGCGGCCACAACCGCCTCGTCCTCACGCCCGACCGCTGCGCGGCGGCGGCACGGCGTGTGATGGTGCGCTGCGACGAACTGGCGCGAGTGAGCGCCACGTCGGGGGCGATCGAGCGCGTCTACCTCTCACCCGAGCATGCGCGGGTCAACCGCCTGGCCGCGGAGTGGATGCGCGAGGTCGGCATGTCGACGCGTCAGGATGCCGCCGGCAACCAGGTCGGTCGCCTTTCGCCCGCGGGGCTGAAAGACGCGCCCGCCCTGATGATCGGCTCACACTTGGACACCGTGCCCGACGCGGGACGGTTCGACGGCATCGTCGGGGTCCTCATGGCGCTGGAGGTCGTGCGGATCCTGGCTGGGCCGGAGGCATCCCCGCTGCCGTTCGCGGTGGAGGTCGTCGCCTTCTCCGACGAGGAGGGCACCCGCTTCGGCAAGGCGCTGCTGGGCTCTTCGGCGGTCGCCGGAGCGTGGAACGACGAGTGGTGGACGCTCACCGACATCGACGGCACGACGCTGCGGCAGGCGTTTCTCGAGTTCGGTCTCGACCCCTCGCGCGTCGGCGAGGCCGCGCGGCGCCCCGCCGAGCTCGTCGGCTATCTCGAGGCGCACATCGAGCAGGGGCCCGAGCTCGATCAGCGCGGCGAGGCGCTGGCCGTCGTCTCGTCGATCGCGAGCGCGCGTCGCTTCCAGCTCGTCGTCGAGGGGGAGGCCCGCCACGCCGGCGGGACGCCGTACGAGCGGCGCCGCGATGCGCTGCTGGGTGCGAGCGAGGCGGCGCTCGCGGTGGAGCGCATCTGCCGATCCGAGCACCACATCATCGGCACCGTCGGCCAGTTCGAGGCATTTCCGGGCGGCGTCAACGTCATTCCCGGCGAGACGCGGTTCTCGCTCGACCTGCGCGGCGAGTTCGACGGTTCGCGTGACCGGGTGTGGGACCGCATCGAGCACGAGCTCGACGAGATCATGGGCAGGCGTCGGCTGCGCTGGCACGCGCGCGAGGTGCACAACGCCGCGGCCGTGATGTGTGCACCCCTGCTGCAAGACGTCGTGCGCGCCGGCATCCTGTCGACCCTTCCGGCCGGTGCCGACGAACCGGCGACGATCTTCTCCCGCGCCGGGCACGACGGCATGGCCATGGGAGCGATCACCGACGTCGGCATGCTGTTCCTGCGCAACCCCGACGGGGTCAGCCACCACCCCGACGAGGCGGTCAGCGAGGCGGATGTCGCCCTCGGCATCCGTGCGCTCGCCGAGTCGGTGCTGCACCTCGCGGCCGAGCCGCGCTGAGGGCCGGCGACCGCGATGCCGACCGTATTCTTGTCAAGGACTACGACGACATCGTCGGGCACGCGGACGTCGAGGGGAACAGGGATGATGCACAAGCGCACGGATGGGGCCGACGAATGACAACGCCTGAAACGGCCGCTGCGGCCTGGCGCGGACCCCGCGAGGCGGTGACGTTCTTCGTCATCGGGCTCATCGCGGGTCTTCTCTCCGGGATGTTCGGCGTCGGCGGCGGCGTCGTCATCGTGCCGGCTCTCGTCTTCGCGCTGCGGATGGCGCAGAAGCGCGCGTCGAACACGTCGTTGGCCGTCATCGTTCCCGTCGCCGTCGTGGGCATCGTCTCCTATGCGGTCTCGGGCAGCCTCGATGCGTCCGCGTGGGTGCCGGGCCTCATTCTCGGTGCCGGCGGTGTCGTCGGCTCGATCATCGGGGCCAAGCTCTTGCCTCTCATCCCGGTTGCCGTCCTGCAGCTCGGGTTCTCCGGACTAATGGTGATTGCGATCATCAGTCTGTTCCTGGTCATCCCCACGCGCGGGGAGCCCTTCCCGTTGACGGCGTGGGCCAGCGTCGGGCTCGTCTTCCTGGGACTGGCCGTCGGCATCCTCTCCAAGCTGCTGGGGGTGGGCGGCGGCATCATCATCGTCCCCGTGCTGCTGCTGATCTTCGGCGTGAGCGATCTGCTCGCCCGCGTGACGAGCCTGATCGCGATGGTGCCGACGGCCATCGCCGGCACCGTCGATTCGGTGCGCAGCGGCAAGGCCGACTTCGTCGGCGCCGCCTTTTTGGCGCTCGGCGCGATCCTCACCCCGCCGGTGGGTGCGTGGCTCGCGCAAACGGTCGATCCGTTCACCGGAAATGTGCTGTTCGCGATCTTCCTGGCGGGCATCTCGATCCAGCTGTTTCTCCGCGGACTCAAAGGGCTGCGGGCGAAGGAGGCGGGCGCCTGAGGCAGGGGCTCGGGCGCGTGCCGCAGTAGGCTGGAACGCGTGTCCGTGAACCCCGAACTGGTCGGCCGTGCCTTCGCGCCGACCGCTCCCTATCTCGTCGGACGGGAGAAGGTGCGCGAGTTCGCGCGCGCCGTCTTGGCCGATGCGCCGCAGCACGTCGATCCCGAAGCCGCTCGCGCCCTCGGCTACGCCGATGTCGTCGCGCCGCCCACGTTCGCGATGGTGATTCAAGATCTGACGCTGCAGCAGCTGCTCGCCGAGGAGGATTCCGGCATCGCTCTGGAGCGCACGGTTCACGCCGAGCAGCGCTTCCGCTCTACGCGCCCCATCGTTGCGGGCGACGAACTGGTCGCGCAGCTACGCATCACGAACGTCCGCCCCTTCGGCGCCGGCGCGATGGTCACGAGTGAGGCCGAGATCACGGATGCCGCGGGTGAGCACGTCGTCACCGCCACCTCGGTGCTGCTGATCGGAGGCGAGGTCTCATGACGGATGTGACGAGCCTGGAGGTCGGCACCGTCATCGTCGAGCGCACGGTGCATCTCACGCGGGAATCCCTCGTGCGCTACGCCGGCGCTTCGGGCGACTTCAACCCGATCCACTACCGCGATGACGTCGCCGCCGCGGTGGGGCTTCCCGGCGTCCTCGCGCACGGCATGCTCACGATGGGCATCGCGGCATCGGCGGTCGTCGACGCGCTCGGTGACGCCGGTCGCGTCCTCGAGTACGGCGTGCGCTTCACACGCCCGGTCGTGGTGGACGCCGCGGACGGGGCCGACCTGCGGGTGAGCGCCAAAGTGGGGGCGCTCGACGACGAGACCGCCCGTATCGACCTGACCGTGACGTTCGGGGAGACGACCGTGCTCGGCAAGGCGCAGCTGCGCGTGCGCCGCGCCGGTTGATGCGCGCTGGGTCCCGATGCCCGAGATCACCCCGATTCCTCTCGCGCGGCTGACGACGCTGCGGGTCGGCGGTGCGCCGGTCCGCATGATCGAGGCCCGCACCGGCGACGAGCTCGTCGCCGTGCTGCAGGAACTGTGGGCAGCGCACGAGTCGTGGCTCGTCGTCGGCGGCGGGTCGAACCTCTTCGTCGGTGACGAACCCTTGGGCGGCACGGTGGTGCTCGTGCGCACGAGAGGGATCGAGCGACTGCCCGCATCGCGACCGGGCGCCGTACGGCTGCGGGTGCAGGCCGGTCACGACTGGGACGACATCGTCGCCTACGCCGTCGGTGAGGGGCTCGCCGGGATCGAGGCGATGAGCGGGATCCCGGGGACGGCAGGTGCCGCTCCGGTCCAGAACGTCGGAGCCTACGGGCAGGAGATCGTCGAGACGCTCGTGGAGGTCGAGCTGCTCGACGAGGCCACCGGCGAGGTCGAGACGGTGCCCGCCGCCGATCTGGAACTGGGTTTTCGCACGTCGGTGCTCAAAGCCCACTACGGCAGCGGGGCGCGCCGCGGGGGGGTCATCGTCACTCTCACGCTCGAGCTCGACGAGGTCGGTCACGGCGAGATCCCGGTGCGCGGTGCGCAGCTGCGTCAGGCGCTGCGGCTGGAGCCCGGAGCCGGTGTGTCGCTGAGCGCGATCCGCGACATCGTGCTGCGCACGCGCGCGAGCAAGGGCATGGTGCTCGACGACGCCGATCCCGACACCCACAGCGCGGGGTCGTTCTTCCAGAACGCGATCGTCTCGGCATCCTTCGCCCGCACTCTTCCGCTGGAGTGCCCGCGCTGGCCGCTGCGGCCCGATGTCGAGACGGTGAACATCATCCCGTTGGCCGCCTACGACGGCATCGTGCCGCGTCCGGAGACGGCGCCCTCCGACGTCAAAGTCAGCGCCGCGTGGCTCATCGAACATGCGGGGCTGCGCAAGGGCTTCCGCCTGCCGCGCTCGCGTGCGGCGCTGTCGAGCAAGCACGCGCTCGCGATCACGAATCGCGGCGGTGCGACGGCGGCGGAATTGGCCGAGCTCGCGCGCTACATCCGCATGCGCGTCGAATCGGAGTTCGGGCTGATTCTGCACCCCGAGCCGGTGCTGGTCGGAGTGGAGATCTGACGGTTGCGCCTCCGCTGAGACGCCCGCCGCGACGCCCCCTGAGACGCGGAGGCAGGCAACCGTCGAGGAGCGTGAATTCTCGCTTGTCGCCGGGCCGTCGTCTCGCGAAGACCTCGTCCCCGGCATCGGCGTCGTATCGCCGATGCCGGGGGGTGCGCGCGACCGCGCCATGATGCGCTACGCTCAGCAAGCGCGGATATCGGCCTTCCGCGTTCTCTGTCGGCGTGCGCCCGTAACGCCGCCGACTACTTCTGGGAAAGGCGTCCTTTCGATGGGGAACAACCAATCGTCCGTTGCGGCTGCGCCGCTGTCGTTCGCTGCGCGGCTGCGCATGGCTTTGTCCACCGTGACGGTCGGAGCGCTGTTCGCCGCCGTGCTCGGTGTCGTCGGTGTCGCCACCGCCGACCCGGCGGCCGCGGCGGTCACGATCGAGTGTGGTGACGACGCCGACGAGAGCACGGTCTACGTGCTCAACTCGGCCGGTCAGTTCGGCACGCTGGACGGGTCGACCGGCACGGTGACGCATCTGTCCACGATTGCCAAGAACAACAGCGGCTACACGATCAATGCCCTCGGAATCAGCGACGATGGCGCATACGCATATGCGGTGAACGGCAGCGCGACGGTCTCCGGCACGCTCTCGTTGTCGGTCTTCAACGCCGCCGACGAAACGACGAGCAGCTATACCTTGCCGGACCCGACCAACACGGCCAGCCAGGGGTCCGTCCTGCGGGGCGCGATCAACCCGGCCAACGGCTACTACTACTACACCGTCAGCACCAGCTCGTACCAGGACCTCTACGCGTTCGACACGACGACGAACACGGCGGTCGGCCTCATCGGCCGCATCAGCAGCTCGACGAGCCCCGGCGACCTCGCCTTCGACGCCGAAGGCAACATGTACATCGTGCTCAGTTCGACGCTGGGTGTCGTCACCGACGTGCCCAGCGTCGCGGGGAGCTCGGAGCTGGCCATGACGACCCTGGCCACCTTGGACGGTGGGGCCGACGGCAACGGCATCGCCTTCGGCCGCGACGGCTATCTCTACGTCACGACGTCGAGCACCGTCTACAAGCACGACCCCACCACGGGCGATCTGGTGACGTCGTACAGCATCACCAATCCGACAGACTGGAGCCAGGTCAATGTCAACGACGCGGCGAGCTGCCAGAACCCCAACACACTGACCGTCGAGAAGAACGTGGCGAGCCGGGACGACTCCACCGACCAGTTCACGGTGTCCATCACCAGTGATGGCACGCTCCGCTCCAGCGGCACCACAACGGGCGACGACACCGGACTGCAGGAGGAGACCGGCGAGTTCGCCGGGCCGGTCATCACGACCAGCGGCACGGAGTTCACCATCGCAGAGACGGCTGCCAGCGGGGACCTGGACGACTACGTCTCGACCTACGAGTGCACGGACGCGGACGGCACGTCCTACGCGAGCGGCACGGGCACGAGCTTCGACCTGACCTATCCGACCAGCACCTCCGGCGGCCTCGCCATCACCTGCGTGTTCACCAACACCGCCGTCTCCGAGGCCGCGCTGTCGTTGGTCAAGACCGCGAGCACCGACACCGTGGACGCCGTCGGTGACACGGTCACGTACACCTTCGCGGTGACCAACACGGGCAACGCGACGGTGAGCGACATCGCGATCGATGAGACCGCGTTCTCGGGCTCGGGCACCCTCTCCGACATCGAGTGCGACGCGACGTCGTTGGCTTCGGGGGAGTCGACGGATTGCACGGCGACCTACACGGTGACCCAGGCCGACATCGATGCGGGTGTGATCACGAACACGGCGGTTGCCACCGGCACCGACCCGAGCGATGCGGCCGTCACCTCGAACGAGGACGACGCGACCGTCACGGCCGATCAGTCGGCTGCGCTGACGCTGGTGAAGACTGCAAGCACCGACACGGTGGATGCCGTCGGCGACACGGTCACGTACACCTTCGCGGTGACCAACACCGGTAACGTGACCGTCGACGACATTGCGATCGACGAGACGGCGTTCTCGGGTTCCGGCTCGCTGTCCGACATCGAGTGCGACGCGACGTCGTTGGCTTCGGGGGAGTCGACGGACTGCACGGCGACGTACACGGTGACCCAGGCCGACATCGATGCGGGTGTGATCACGAACACGGCGGTGGCGACCGGTACTGACCCGAGCGACGAGACGGTGACCTCGAACGAGGACGACGCGACCGTCACGGCCGATCAGTCGGCCGCGCTGACGCTGGTGAAGTCGGCTGACGTCGCCGCGGTGACCGCTGCCGGCGATGTGGTCACCTACACGTTCACGGTGACCAACTCGGGCAACGTGACGGTGACGGGCATCGCGATCAGTGAGACGGCGTTCTCCGGCTCCGGCTCGCTGAGCGACATCGAGTGCGATGCGACGTCGCTGGCTTCGGGTGAGTCGACGGACTGCACGGCGACGTACACGGTGACGCAGGCCGATGTCGAGGCCGGAACCATCACGAACACGGCGGTGGCGACCGGCACCGATCCGAGCGATGAGACCGTCACCTCGAACGAGGACGACGCTGTCGTGACCGCCACGGAGACTGCGGCGTTGACGCTGGTGAAGTCGGCGGACGTCACCACGGTCGACGCGGCCGGTGACGTGGTCACCTACACCTTCGCGGTGACCAACTCGGGCAATGTGACTGTTGACGGCATCGCGATCAGTGAGACGGCTTT
>JASGEE010000115.1:0-7286 GCA_047606715.1 Microbacterium sp. | reverse complement strand
GATCGCGACGAGTGTGCCCCAGCGGGGCGTCAGGCCGCCAGGCGCAACCCGCGGCGGTCGGTGGCGACCTGCTCGCCGTCGCCGACCTGCTCGTCGTCGCCGATGAGCGAACCGCCGGCGACGTTCGCGTGCGCCCCGACGACCGCGCGCACGCCGATCTTCGCCTTCGGCCCGATGGCCGCGCCCGACCCGATGTGCGCGAGCGGGGCGATCTCGGCATCCGGGCCGATGACGGCGTCGGGCTCGATCCACGCACCACGCCCGATGTGCGCGCCCGCGGCGATCTGCACGCCCGGCTCCACATACGCTCCCGCCTCGACGAGCGCGCTGGCGTGGACCTTCGCGCCGTTGGCGATCAGGCCCCGACCGTTGACGTGCTTGCGATAGCGCAGCGTCTGCCCCTGGTCGTCCTCGATATCGACGTAGTTCTTGCCCACGAAATCCTCCTGAGGAAAGTCACAACGACCCTGCGCCGCGTTTCATTCCCGCCGCCGGAGCGAAAACGACTGCGCGCTGCACGCTGTAGCTCACGAGGAACAGCGCCGCCTCGGTCAGCACTTTGGCGACGAGCACGGGAACCCCGGCATCCATCAGCGCGCTCAGCACCCCGTAGTTCGCGGCCAGCAGCAACGCCGCGAGGGAGAAGTAGCGCGCCGCGCTCGTGCGGGTCGGCAGCTCACGTCCGCCCGCGAAGACGTGCGCGCGGTTGACGGTGTAGTTGACGGTCGCGCTCAGCAGACGCGCCGCGACGACCGAGAACAGCAGCCAGCCCGTCGCCGTGTTCAGCACGAGCAGCGCGACGGTGTCGATGCCGAAGGCGAGCAGGGCGGATGCCGTGAATCTCAGCAGCGGCCCGTACACCCGCAGCGAGTCGGCGAGCGGACGGAAATGGCTGGACCTGTTGCCGTCGAGATACACCGTGCTGATCGGAACCTCGACGAGCCCGACCCCGGCAGCATCGGCGCGCAGGAGCGTCGTGAACTCGTACTCGAAGCGGTCGCCGGGCAGGGTCTGCAGCCACGGCAACAGGGCGGCGGGGTATCCGCGCAGGCCCGTCTGGGTGTCGTGCACGCTCTGGCCGGTGGCCACGCGGAACGCCCACCGCGTCGCGACGTTGCCGACGCGACTGCGCAGGGGGATCGCCGCCGCCGTGAAGCTGCGCACACCGAGCACGATCGCGGGCGCAGCTTTCGGTGGCAGTCGTGGCTGGCTCGCGGAAGCCGAGGCCGTCACGAGTGCCAGGGATTCACCGCCGGGGGTGTGGTGCGTGAGTCTTGCTGGCAGTTGTGGCGGGTTGGTGGATGCCGAGCCCGCCACAACCGCCAAGGATTCGCTCGCGGCAGCCCCGCCGCCGGCCCCAACCCCGGCCCCGATCGCCGCGGCGACGCGGCGGATGTCGGCGGGGGTGTGCTGGCCGTCGGCATCCGCCGTGACGACGTCGGCTGCGGGCCAGGTCTGCGCGACGAACGCGAAGCCCGTGCGCAGCGCCGCGCCCTTGCCGCGGTTGCGCGGATGCGTGCACACGAGCGCCCCGGCGGCTGCGGCCTGAGCGAACACGTCGGCGAACCGCCGCCCCGACCCGTCGTCGACGACGACGACGGGTCCGTCGGCGGCCAGCTCGCGCACGAGCGCCACCAGGCGCGCGTCGGGCTCGAAGGCGGGGATCAGGACGACGTGCATGCCGCTCACCCCTCCGCGATGTAGAGGATGTCGCTCGTGGCGCGCTCGCCGCCGTTGGAGGGTTGGTTGACGACCTCGCCGTTGAACCACATCTCGCTCGATCCGCCGCCGTCCAGGTTGTAGGCCGTCGTCGCGCCGAGGGAGACCATGATCTCGGCCAGCTCGCTCATCGTGACGCCGCGGCTGTAGCCGGTCTCGCGCCCGTCGACGACGACGATGACGATGTGGTTCTCGTCGATCACGCCGATCGCCGTGCGCGGCTGCTCTCCCTGGATCGAGTGATTGCCGATGTTGGTGTCGATCTCGACGTCGTCGATGCCGTCGATCACCGCGCCGTCCGAGACGAGCGCCGGCCCGAAGCTGAGGGTGTTCCAGGCGCCGTCGGCCAACAGCTCGTCGGCGGTCGTGGTCGTCTCGTCGTAGAGCGCCACGGACCCGTCGGTGTAGAAGACGAGGCCCTCCCGCGAGCCTTCGTCGCGGTAGACGACGCCGTTGCGGATCACGATGCCGGTGTCGCGGAACCCGTAGTAGTCGCCGTTGATGGCGAAGATCGCGTCGTTGTCCTCGGCGATCTCGCTCACCTTCGCCGTGATGTTCTCGCCGAACTGGTTGTTGGCGAAGGCGCTGCGCAGCTCGGTGGCGTCGCTCAAGGTAATGTCCGCGACGTAGTAGGTCACCGTGTCCGAACCCGATCCCTCGGTGTGCTCCGTGATCGAGATGCTCGTGTCGCCGTCGGTGTAGGTCGTGTCGGTGACGACCGGGGCCGCGTCCTCTTCGGACGTGTCGGGCTCAGTCGTGTCGGCATCCGCCGTGGCCGACTCGGTGCTGTGCTCCGCCTCGTAGGCCGACACGTCGGCCACCTCGACGTGCGGAACGACGAAGCGGTCGAGCGCCCATGCGGTGCCGCCGCCGACGGTGAGCACGACGACGATGCCCCCCGCGATGAGGCCGCGCTTGAGCTTCTTCTTCACGCCGGACAGTCTGCGCGACGGCGCCGGATGTGACATAGGCGCTCGCTACGCGGAGACTATGAATCGCGGCTCGCGCGCTGTTGCGAGAATGGATGCCGTGACACAGCCCGCCGAGCCCGATCCGACGACCGGTCCCTCGCTCGTGTTCGAGGAGGAGACGCAGGCGCACTCGATCGCGGAGGACGTGCTGGGTCTGGCGACGGGGACGTTCCTCGTCTCGCTGGGGCTGCACCTGCTGCACGCGGCGAACGCCGTCACGGGCGGCACGGCGGGGCTCTCGCTCCTGCTCGGCTACGCGACGGGTTGGCCGTTCTGGGCCCCGTTCGCCCTCATCAACGTGCCGTTCGCGTTGCTGGCGGTCTGGCGACGCGGCTGGGACTTCACGATTCGCACGATCATCTCCATCGCGGCGGTCTCGGCCTGGGCGCTCGCGCACGACGCCCTGTTCCCGATCGGGGCGATCCAGCCGTTGTACGGCACGCTCGCGGGCAACCTGCTCTCCGGCGTCGGGGTGCTGATCCTGTTCCGGCATCGCTCCAGCGTCGGTGGCGTCAACATCATCGGACTCGAGGTGCAGGACCGCACGGGGCTGCGGGCGGGGTGGACGATGATGATCTTCGACGTGGTGACCGTCGTCAGCGCGCTGTGGGTCGTGCCGTGGCAGAACGTCGTGATGAGCGCGGTCGGCGCGGTGCTGCTCAATCTCGTGCTCGCCCTCAATCACCGTCCGGGGCGGTATCTGGGGCACTGAGCGGGCGGTCCAGAATCGTCGGGTTCACGATGTCGCCGGCGAGGCCGATCGCGCGGGTGTCGACGCCGACGATCCGCCCCATCTGCTTCGAGATGCGCAGCACGACCGAACGATCCGCGATGCGCGCCCCTTGCAGCGCCTTCTCGAGGGCGATCTCGAAACGGTTGACGTCGCTGAACTGGCGGAGCCAGACGGCGAGGATGAGGTTGTACCGGCTTGCCGAGGTCATCGCGAGACGGACCTCCGGCACGGCGACGATCGCTTCGCGCGTCGCCTCGATGACGTGCGCGGGGGCTTCGATGAAGTACCACGTGTACACCGGCCAGCCGCTCTCCGCGCGGGCGACGTCGGTGCGAAAGCGCAACTCCCCGCGGTGGCGCAGCGTCGAGATCGCGTCGGCGACGCGTTGCGGGGCGAATCCCGTGCGATGGGCGATGACGCTGATCGGCATCCGCCCGTCCTGCCAGAGCTGATCTTCGAGTGCCGTTCGCAGGTCGTCGGGGACGTCTCGGCGTGCGCGGGCGCGCGGGGGGAGCGGCGGGCGGATGCGGGCGGCCTCGTCGGGGCTGAGCGCGCGCAGCCGCCAGCTGGCCGCGTCGACCAGCAGATCCACCGTGAGGTGCGTGCGCACGGCGCGGATCCCGGGGATGCGTGCCAGTCGCGCCACGACGTAGTCCGAGAGCCGACCGAGATCGGGCGCGTGGACGAGGGCGAGCAGGTCGCGAGAGCCGGACACATGGTCGAGGGTGGCGACGTGCGGGTCGCGTTGCAGAGTCTCTGCGACGTGCCCGAGCCGACCCAGATCGCAGTCGACTTCGAGCATCGCGAGCTGACGGCGCGTCGAGTGCCCGGTCACCCACGCCGTCCCCGATTCGCTGAGCCGGGCCCACCGGCGGGCGAGGGTTGCGGCATCCACTCCGACGACCGGCGCGAACTCCGCCCAGGTTCCGCGCGGTTCGATCTGCAGGGCATGCAGCAGGCGCCGATCGATCTCATCGAGTGCGGGAGTGCTCATTGGTCCCGTCCTTCCGCGGTTGGTTCCGTGTCGGGGAGGCAGCGGGTCGTTCGCAGAGATGCGTGCACGAAAATCGCAGCTTCCGCAGTTTTCATGCGAGTTTACAGAACAGTGACATTTGCCCGTCCAGAATCTCCCCGTCCGGCCGTGATGGCTTTGCCGTGTGTTGAAAGGACTCCCCGTGACGACGACAGACCCCGCCTGTGCAGCGCAGCACCTCCGCGACCGCATCGGCGCCGAGGTGGAGGCGCGCCGCGACCAGCTGCTCGCTCTCAGCCACGCCATCCACGCCGACCCTGAGCTCTCGTGGGAAGAACACCGAGCCGCCGCGCGCATCGCCGACCTGCTGGAGGAGGCCGGGTTCGCCGTCGAACGCGGCGCCTACGGGGTCGAGACGGCGTTCGAGGCCGTGTACGGCACGGGGGATCTCACCGTCGCCCTCTGCGCCGAATACGACGCTCTGCCCGGCGTCGGCCACGCGTGCGGGCACAACGTCATCGCGACCGCCGGCGTCGGCGCAGCTCTCGCCCTCCTCCCGGTCGCGGACGAGGCGGGGCTGCGCGTCAAGCTCCTCGGCACTCCCGCCGAAGAGCACGGCGGCGGCAAGGTGGCGATGCTGCGGGCAGGCGCGTGGGAGGATGCCGACTTCTCGATGATGGTGCACGGCATGACCGGCGGAGATTCGTCGGCGGCCCTGGCCCGCTCGACGGCCGTCGACCGCTTCGAGGTCGAGTTCACGGGCCTGACCGCGCACGCCGCCGGCGCCCCCGAGCGCGGCATCAACGCGGCGTCGGCGGCGACGCTCGCGCAGACGGCGATGGCCCTGCTGCGTCAGAACGTGCCGAAGGAGACGAACATGAACGCCTTCGTCTCCTACGGCGGCGAGGCGACCAACATCATCCCCGACCGCACGGTCGTCCAGGTCGAGTTGCGCGCGTACGACATCGACATCTGGCGCGACCTGAAAAAGCGCGTCCTGGCGTGCTTCGAGGGCGCCGCAATCGCGACCGGATGCCGCTGGGAGTGGCGTCCGACCGAGCACCCCTACGCCCCCTTGGCCCCCGACGCCGACATCGCCCGCCACTGGGATCGCAACCTCCTCGCCCGCGGCCGGTCGATGGATGTCACGCCCATCGGCGGCGGCTCGACCGACATGGGCAACGTGTCGCAGGTGGTGCCCTCCATCCACCCGATGATCGCGTTCCTCGGTGAGACCGCCGTTCCGCACAACCCCGACTTCACGGCGGCGGCGGCGACCCCCGCCGCCGACGACGCCGCGATCGACGGTGCCGCCCTGCTGGCCTGGACGGCCCTGGACGTCGCCTGCGATGAAGACCTGCGCTCTGAGCTCAAACGGCGCACCGCCGCCCGCCCCGCCGGGGCGACGCGGATCACGCTCGAGGCCTGACCTCGGCGCCACACCCCGCACCAGACTGGAGAACCCCGATGTCCGGCAGCACATCCGATACGGCCGCACCCGCGTCCACCCTGATCCTGACCCTCCGTGACCCGCGCATGTGGGTCCTGGGCGGTTTCATCGTCCTGATCGCCGCCGGCGCTCAGGCGATCGGGCCCGTCGTCATCCCCCTCGGCATCGCGGCGATCACACTGCTGCCGATGATCTGGGGGATCCTCGCCGGCACGATCGTGTCGGGTCAGAAGTTCAAGCCCTTCCCGATCGATCTGCAGGAGGCGGCGACGGCCATCATGGGCGTCGCGGTGCTGTTCCTCGTGGCTCGCATGTCGTTCACGATCGGCCCCAACATTCCGCTGCTCATCCAGGCGGGACCGGCCCTGCTGTTGCAGGAGGTCGGCCACCTGTTCGGCACGCTCGTGCTGGCGCTGCCGCTGGCCGTGCTGCTGCGCATGGGCCCGGCGACGGTCGGCGCGACGTTCTCGATCGACCGCGAAGGCTCGTTCGCGATGGTCAGCGAGCGGTACGGCTCCAATTCGCCGCAGTACCGCGGCGTGCTGTCGATGTACGTGTTCGGAACCGTCTTCGGTGCGGTCATCGTGAGCCTGGTCGCTTCTCTGGCGGCATCCTTCGGCATCTTCGACCCGCTCGCGCTCGCGATGGGCGCCGGCGTCGGGTCGGGGTCGATGATGGCGGCGGCGGCCTCGGTCATCATCTCGGCGCACCCCGACATGAGCGACGAGGTGCTCGCGGTCGCGGCGACCTCCAACCTCGTCACCGGCGTGCTCGGCCTCTACGTCGGCGTGTGGGTGTCGCTTCCGCTCGCCGACCGCTTCTACAAGATCCTCACGCGCAACCAGGATGCGGTGCTGCCCGGCCGGAAGTCCCCCGAGGGGACGCCCGACACCGCCCAGGGCAAGGTGCTCGAGGCGGCTCTGCTCGAAAAGCCCTCCGTGCGCGTGCCGCTGTGGGTCTCGCTCGTCGTGATGACGGTCGCGGGTCTGGTCGTCGCGGTGATCTCCTCGAAGACGTTCTCGGTCGACATGATCCTGACCTACGTGCTGCTCGTGGCACTCGTGGCCGTCGGCATCCTCGTCGCCAAGAGCACGGGCGGCAAGGTTCCCGGCATCGTCGTCGTCATGACCCTGGGGGCACTCCTCACCTCGCCCATCTCGCCGATTGCGACGTGGATCACGGAGGTCTCGGCGTCGGTCGAGTTCCTCGCGCTCATCACGGTCATGCTGACGATCGCCGGTCTCAGCCTCGGCAAGGACCTCCCCATGCTGCGCAGCATCGGATGGAAGATCATCCCCGTCGGAATCGTCGCGATCATCGCCTCGTTCCTGCTGTCGGCCGTCGTCGCCGAGTTCGCACTGGGAATGTGGGGAAGCTGAGCCGACACGTGACACGGCGGTCGAGCATCGCCGATGTGGCAGTTGTGGCGGGGTCACCGGT
>JASGEE010000114.1:0-23197 GCA_047606715.1 Microbacterium sp. | reverse complement strand
CTCGCCTGCGCCGGTGCCGCACTCGATCGTGATCGCCGCCGCCGCCGGCTCGGCGGTCACGACACCGGCGACGACGCCGGTGACGACGAGCGCGAGAGTGGTCAGCGAGGCGGCGAAGCGCGAGAAGCGAGAACCACTGCGCGTCGTCTTCTGCTTCTGGCCTCGCGCCCCTGCAATGCTCACGATGGCATGTCTCACATTCTCGTCGTCAAAAAACTCGACCCGGCAAACGCTGTGCCCCAGCGCCGCATCGGCACGGAGGCACAGTTATCTCTTGGACGAGAATAGGGGACGGGCACATCAATAATCACTTCTGCACCACTCGCACCAGCAGAACGCGGCACATCTGCGCGACCGGGGCCGTTAAGGGCGCCCGATGAGCACCCGGCTCGGCGCTCAGTCGGCGGCCGAGCCGGGCCACACGCGGTCGATGACCATCGCGACGTCGCGGTCGAGATTCCACATGCACTTCACCCCGACCTACTCGTCCTGGATCAACCAGGTCGGGCACCAGAGCCCGCAGCGTGGGACGCGTCCGACCGCCCCGTAGACTGAACCCTCGTGAGTGAGCGCACCCTCGTCAGCCAGTTGCAGTCCCGCGAAGACGGGCCCGTCTCGGTATCCGGATGGGTCGAGACCGTCCGCGATCAGAAGAGAGTGCAGTTCGTCATCCTGCGCGACGAGACCGGTGCCGTGCAGCTCGTCAACCCGGCGACCCGGGAACTCGACGACGCGGATGCCGCGGCATCCGCCGCCCTCGCCCTCACCGGGACCATCTCCGCGCTGACGACCGGCACCTTCCTGACCGTCACGGGCGAGCTCACACACGACGAGCGCGTCAAGCTCGGCGGGGTCGAGATCAAGATCGCATCGCTTCAGGTCGCCGCAGCCGCCCTGCCCGAGACCCCGATCGCCGCCGACAGCGGCCTCGACAAGCGCATGGACTGGCGCTTCATCGATCTGCGCCAGCGCCGCAACGCGCTCATCTTCCGCGTGCAGACGACCCTCGAGCACGCGATGCGCACGTACTGGATCGAGCGCGACTACGTCGAGCTGCACACCCCGAAGCTCATGTCGACACCCGCCGAGGGCAACGCCGAGCTGTTCGCCCTGGAATATTTCGGCGAGCAGACCGCGTACCTCGCGCAGAGCCCGCAGCACTTCAAGCAGATGGCACAAGCCGCCGGCTTCGGTCGGATCTTCGAGATCGGCGACGTGTTCCGCGCCGACCCGAGCTTCACGAGCCGCCACGCGACCGAGTTCACCTCGGTCGACGCCGAGATCAGCTGGATCGACTCGTACGAGGACGTCGCCGCGATGCAGGAGGAGCTTCTGGCGGCCGCGTTCGCCGCTGTCGCCGACAAGCACGGCGCCGAGATCAAGGAGCTGTTCGACGTCGACGTCGTCGTGCCGACCCTCCCCTTCCCCCGCATTCCGCTGTCCGAGGCGCGTGAGATCGTGAAGGCTCGCGGCTACGACATCCCGCGCACCGACGGCGACCTCGACCCCGAGGGCGAGCGTCAGATCTCCGCTCACGTGCAGGAGACCTCCGGGCACCAGTTCGTGTTCATCACCGACTACCACGCCGAGATCCGCCCGTTCTACCACATGCGCAACGCGCAGACGGGGCTGACCAACAGCTACGACCTGCTGTTCCGCGGCACCGAGATCACCACCGGCGCTCAGCGCGAGCACCGCATCGACGTTCTCGAGGCGCAAGCGCTCGAGAAGGGTCTCTCGCTCGAGGGTCTCGCGCACTACCTCGACTTCTTCCGCTACGGCGTGCCGCCCCACGGCGGCTTCGGCATGGGACTGGCCCGCGTGCTCATGCTGCTGCTCGGTCAGGACTCGATCCGCGAGGTCACCTACCTGTTCCGTGGTCCGACGCGCCTGGCCCCGTAGTCGCCTCTCGCCGCGACACGTCGACGGCGCGCGGGCTCACCCGCCTCCGAGCCGGTCGGCACCGACGCGCCCGTCATCAAGATCGAGAAGCAGCTCAGACCTCGAAGTCGACGGCTATCCGGGCGCCCGTGACGCTGCGGATGTAGCCGACGACGTCCTGGTGGGCGGGGTGGCTCTGGTAATCCTCCAGCCCCTGCACGTCATCGAAGTCGATGACGACGCCGACGTCGGCGTTCGCATCCGGATACGCGACGTTGGGTCCGGTCGACAGCGACCGGATCGACGGCACGACGCCGACGAGGCCCCGCAGTCGCTCGGCGACGCCGACGGCGTGTGCGGCGCGGGTGGCGGTGTCGTCGGACGCCATCTTCCAGACGACGATGTGACGGATGGTCATCGGTGCTCCTCGGTGCGGATGCGCGCGGATGCGGCGGCGAGTGCCGCCCGCAAGCGGTCGGCGGCGACGCGCCAGTGCGCGTGCAGGTGGTCGTCGATGAGCACGACGGGGATCTTCTCCCACCAGAGCTCGTAAAGGGCGGGATCGTCGAGGATCGACAGTTCGCGCACGTCCACGGCATCCTCGTCGAGCTCGGCGACGACCGCGTCGACGATCTCGCGTGCGACGACGCACAGATGACAGTCGGGCTTCGAGATGAGCGTCAACGTGGTCACCGGTCCATCCTGGCATCCGGCGGCCGGGCGCCGCGCCGGCAAACACGAAGCGCCCGTCCCGGGGACAGGCGCTCGGTGTGTGCAGGGCCGCTCTACTTCTTGTTGCGGCGCTGGTGGCGAGTCTTGCGAAGCAGCTTGCGGTGCTTCTTCTTCGCCATGCGCTTGCGGCGCTTCTTGATGACAGAACCCACGGAAAACCTCACTAAGTCAGGGGTCTGGATGCGCATCTGACGCATCCGGGAGCGGGCATTGTGAAAAAGCCCTCAGAACAGTCTAGCCGACGTCGGCGATGGGCCGTTGCAGGGCTGCGGTGACCGCGCTCTCGGGCACACGATAGCTGCGCCCGAATCGCACGGCGGGGAGCTCGCCGGCATGCACCTGGCGGTACACCGTCATCTTCGACACGCGCATGAGGTCGGCCACCTCCGCGACGGTCAAAAACCGCACCTCATTCAAGTCCGGCACCACACCACTCCCCCAGGTCTTACATAGCTTCGGCTCAGCCTACGGGGTGGAGCGGACGCATGTAAACCGCAACGGTCGGCGCGCAACGCTCACCTTCCCGGAATGCGTTTGATCGCGCTGTCCCAGGCGTGCTTCGCGGATGCCGCAGCGCGTCCGACCAGGTCGGCTGCCGCAACGGCCGGCTCCGGCAGCGTCGAGGTGGCATCGGTGGAGAATCCGTCATCGAGGAACGGCACGAGCCAGTCGTCGACGACATCCAGAGGTGCCGCCGACAGGCTGTAGAAGCGGTGTTGGCCGTCTTCACGCACCGTCACGAGCTCCGCCTCGCGCAGCACCTTCAGGTGCTTGGATACCGTCGGCTGACTGACGCCCAGTTCACCGACGATCTGCGAGACACTCGTTCCTCGGTCGCCGGTGGATGCGCGCTCGCGCAAGAGCTGCAGGATGTCCCGACGGGTTCCGTCGGCGATCACGTCGAAGATGTCCGCCATGGTCATAGGTTAGCCCGCGCCGCCCCCGGAGTACCATGACAACGATTCTTCGGCGAGAGGGGCGGTCATGGCGGACGGTTCCGTCGGCGCCCGTGCGCGGCGTGCCGCAAGCGGCTTGCGCGGCGAATACTGGCTGCGGCTGCGCGATCTTGCCACCGCATCGCCCTCGCGCTTCGCCGTCGGCGTGTTCACCCTGTTGATCCTCGTCTTCACCGGGTTGTTCTCGCTGCCGGCGGCATCTGCCTCAGGCCAACCGACCCCGTTCGCCGACGCGCTGTTCA
The DNA here is from genome assembly GCA_047606715.1 of Microbacterium sp. Taxonomy (GTDB): domain Bacteria; phylum Actinomycetota; class Actinomycetes; order Actinomycetales; family Microbacteriaceae; genus Microbacterium. Next base: position 19,386 of record JASGEE010000114.1, on the reverse strand, counting down.
CGGCGGTCTCCACGATCTGCGTCACGGGTCTGTCGACGGTGGACATGGGGACGCACTGGAGCCCGTTCGGGCACGTGCTGTCCTACGTCGGCGTCAACGTCGGCGCGCTCGGGGTGCTGACCCTCGCGTCGATCTTGGGGCTCGTGATCTCCAAGCGACTCGGGCTGCGCGCGAAGCTCCTCGCCGCGGGCGACTCCAATCCGCTGCGCGCCCACGGCGGACCGGTCAACGAAGGTCAGACGGTGCGTCTGGGTGAGGTCGGCCAGCTGCTGGCGACCGTCGCGCTGTCGACGCTCGCGATCGAGGCGGCGCTCGCGATCGCGCTCTACCCGTCGCTGCTGATCAGCGGCGTCGACCCGGTGACGGCGCTGTGGGAGGCCCCGTACTACGCGGCGATGTCGTTCACGAACACCGGCTTCGTACCCAACGAGGGCGGGCTGGCACCGTTCGCGCAGAACTACTTGATGCTCACGGTGCTGATGACCGGGGTCTTCCTCGGGTCGATCGGCTTCCCCGTCATCTTCACCCTGTGGCGCCGCCATCTGAACGTGCTCCGGTGGTCGCTGCACGCGAAACTCACGCTCATCACGACCGTCATCCTGTTCTTCGCCGGGGCGGGCGTCTTCCTGCTGCTGGAGTACGACAACCCGCAGACATTCGGCGGGATGGGGGCGTGGGACACGACGTTCCAGGCGTTCTTCCTGTCGGCGATGACCCGCTCGGGCGGGTTCTCCGTCGTCGACATCAGCGAGTTGCACGGATCGTCGCTGATCGTCGGATCGATGCTGATGTTCGTCGGTGGAGGCTCGGCATCCACCGCGGGCGGCATCAAGGTCACGACCCTCGCCGTGCTCGCCCTGGCCGTATGGTCGGAGGCGAAGGGACGCCCGAGCGTGCAGGCGTTCGGGCGGCGCATCCCCAGCGACGTGCAGCGCGTCGCCCTCTCGGTCGTCGCGTGGGGTTCGACGATCATCGCGATCTCCACGATCACGATCGCTCAGCTGACGCGCGAGCCCATCGAGGATGTGCTGTTCGACGTCATCTCAGGCTTCGCGACGGTGGGGTTGACGACCGGCGTCACTCAGAGCCTGCCCGACCCGGCCGTCTACGTCATGGCGCTGACGATGTTCATGGGCCGCGTTGGTACAGTGACACTCGCCGCCGCCATCGCTGCGACATCCCGTTCGCAGCACTATTCACTGCCCGTGGAAAGGCCGATCGTTGGTTGAGCAGATCCGGAGCGATGCCCCCGTCCTGGTGATCGGCCTCGGCCGGTTCGGAGCCGCGTGCGCGGGCGAGCTCGATCGCCTCGATCGCGACGTGCTCGCCATCGACGAGAGCCTCGACCTCGTGCAGAAGTGGTCCGAGCGCGTGACCCACACGGTGCAGGCCGACGCGCGCAACATCGATGCCCTCACGCAGATCGGCGCGCAGGACTTCCAGGTCGCCGTCGTGGCAGTCGGCTCGTCGATCGAGGCGTCGGTGCTCATCACGGCCAACCTCGTCGACCTGAAGGTGCCGCAGATCTGGGCGAAGGCGGTCTCGCAGTCGCACGGCAAGATCCTCGCGCGCGTGGGCGCCAATCACGTCATCTACCCCGAGCGCGAGGCCGGGGAGCGCGTCGCGCACCTCGTCAGCGGACGGATGCTGGATTTCATCCGCTTCGACGACGACTTCGTTCTCGCCAAGATGTATCCACCGAAGTTCATCCGCGGCATCGGGCTGAACGAGTCGGGCGTGCGGTCGAAGTACGACGTGACGGTCGTGGGTGTCAAGAGCCCCGGAAAGCCGTTCCGCTACGCCGAGGCCGACACCGTCGTCACCAATCACGACCTCATCATCGTGTCGGGCACGAACAGCAACATCGAGCGCTTCGCCAGCCTCGACCGCTGACCCCGCCGAGTCGGGCTACGCGCCGGAGGCGAGCTCGCGGGAGCGTGCGAGGGCGGCATCCGTCGCCTCGGCGAACACGCCGTCGAGACCGGCCGACTGCAGCACGGCGATCGCCCGCTCGGTCGTGCCCTTGGGGCTCGTGACCCGACGACGCAGCTCCGCGGGATCCTCGCCGGATGCCGCCAGCAGCGCCGTCGCACCGATGAAGGTCTGCTCGGCCATGAGCCGCGCCTCGTCCTCGGCGAAGCCCTTGCCGCGGGCCGCCTCGGTGAGATCCTCGATCAGCAGGAAGACATACGCGGGCCCCGATCCCGAGATCGTGCCCAGCGCATCGATCTGCTCCTCGGGCAGCTCGATGACGACGCCGCACGTCTCGAACAGTCGTCGCACGAGCGCCACATCGTCGGGGGATGCCGTCGAACCCGCGGCGACGCCCGTGACCGCCTTGCCCACGAGCGCGGGCGTGTTCGGCATGGAGCGCACGACGGCGATGTCCTCACCAAGGATCTCCTCGAAGGTCGCGGTGGTCACGCCCGCGGCGATGCTCACCACGATCGTCCCCGGGCGCAGCACCGGAGCGATCTCGCGCAGCAGTTCGGGCACCATGGCGGGCTTCACCCCGATCAGCACGACATCGGCAGATGCGGCCGCCGCCGCGTTGGCGCCGGGGTCGCGTTCCAGGGCGAGACTGGTCACACCGGGCAGCGCCTCGAGCGCGGCGGCCGACGTGGCGGAGCGGTTCGTGACCGTGACCCGCGGGGCGTCGCCCGAGCGCACGAGCCCCTGCAGAATGGCACCGCCCATCGAGCCGGCACCGAGAATCGCGATCGAAGGGAGGGGGGAAGACATGACTCCATCCTAGGGAGAGCCGCGTGCCACCCGACCCGAAAGTCCTCCCCCGCCCGGCGAAACGCGGCGGGAGTAGGCTTTGGGCATGGCGCTCCTCGACGGCATCACCTCCCGCATCATCGACACCGATCGCCTGCGTGTCGGCATCCTCGAAAGAGCGGACGACGACACCGCCGCCGCACCCGAGTCGACCCTCGTGCTGGTCCACGGCAACGTCTCGTCGAGTCTGTTCTGGCAGGAGATCATGCAGGATCTGCCGAGCGATCTGCGCGTCGTCGCCGTCGATCTGCGCGGCTTCGGGCTCACCGAGAGCCTGCCGGTCGACGCGACCCGCGGCGTACGCGACTTCAGCGACGACCTGTACGCGACCCTGACCGCACTCGGTCTGGAGACCGCCCACCTCGTGGGCTGGTCGATGGGCGGCGGCGTCGTGATGCAATACGCGATCGACCACCCGGTGCTCTCGCTCACCCTCCAGTCGCCCGTCTCTCCGTACGGCTTCGGCGGTACGCGACGTGACGGTTCGCGCCTCACCGACGACGACGCCGGCACGGGAGGAGGCGGCGCCAATCCCGATTTCGTGCAACGCCTGCAGACCCGCGATACGACCGACCAGTCGCAGACCTCGCCGCGCAGCGTCTTCCGGTCGGGCTACGTCGCCGCGGGCTACGAGAGCGCCCACGAGGACATCTGGGTGGAGTCGATGAACACGACGTCCACGGCCGAGGGCAACTACCCCGGCGACGGATCCCCGAGCGAGAACTGGCCGGGCTTCGCCGCCGGCACGATCGGTGTGCTCAACACGATGGTGCCCCGCTACTTCAACACCTCCGGGATCGTCGACCTGCCTGTCAAGCCGCCGATCCTGTGGATCCACGGCACCGCCGACGCGATCGTCTCGGACGCCTCGTTCTTCGACCTCAACTACCTCGGCGCTCTCGGCATCGTTCCCGGCTGGCCAGGCGACGATGTCGCACCGGCGCAGCAGATGGTCTCGCAGACGCGCGACGTTCTCGACGCCTACCGCGCCGCCGGCGGCCAGGTCACCGAGGTCGAGCTGGAGGGCGTCGGCCACAGCCCGCACCTGGAGCGTCCGGCCGAGTTCCGCCGCGCGCTGCTGGAGAACATCGGCTACATCGGCCGCCCCGCCGACCCCGCGCCGCCGACCGAGTCGATCATCCTCAGTTCGTCGGACTGATCCGCACGCCTCCGGGCGTGGCCAACTCCTCCGATCCGGTGCCACACCGCTCGGCACACGGCGTGTCGGCCGGGCCGCGGCCCGATGGGGAGGAGTCAGCCACGCCGCGCCCGGAAGAACTCCGCCAGCAACGCGACCGCCTCGACCTCGCACACACCGCCGATGACCTCGGCGCGCACCGGCAGCCGCCGGTCGCGCAGCACGTCGTACACCGAACCGGCAGCGCCGGCCTTCTCGTCCCACGCCCCGAAGACGACCCGCCCCACCCGGGCCTGCAAGATCGCGCCGGCACACATGAGGCACGGCTCGAGCGTCACGGTCAGCGTGCAGCCCTCCAGATTCCATGAGCCCCGGGACTCGGCCGCCCGCCGCAGAGCGACGATCTCGGCGTGCGCCGTCGGGTCGGCGGTGGCCTCACGGAGGTTCCGCCCCTCTCCGAGGGCGGCACCCGCGGCATCCGTCACCACCGCGCCCACCGGGATCTCCCCCGCCGCGGCCGCCTCGGCGGCCAGCACCAGAGCGCGCCCCATCGCGGCGTCAGAGGCGGGTCGGTGCGAGGTCACCGCCCCAGCGTACGGGGCGGACGACGTGGAGAGGCGGGGAGTCTCTCGCGCACCGATCCACCCGCCTCGTAGAATCGAGCCGTGTCGGACCTGAAAATCGATACCCAGCGGGTGCGCTCGGTCGCAGCAGGTCTTTCTCGTATCGCGACCGAGTTCCGTGGCGCCAACGTGCACAGCGACAACATCGCCGAGGCTGTCGGTCATGACGCTCTCGCAGAGGCCGTGCGCTCCTTCGCGCACGCCTGGGACGATACCCGCGCAGACATGACGGAGTCGGTCACGGGCCTGTCCGAGGCGACGACGGCGATCGCCGACATCTTCGAGCAGGCGGATGCCGAGCTGGCTGCGGCGATGGAGAGTTCCTCCACGGTCGCTTCGAGCGGATCGCAGCGAACCGGCCAGGCGGTGCCCCGGTGAGGCCGTCCGACTGGAGCGCGGCGGGCTTCGGGACCGACCCGATTCCCGGCGAACCCGACACGGTGCGCCGGGGCGGCCAGAGCTATCTGGAGATGGCCCGCACAATCGACCGGACGGCGCGCGGACTGCGCACCCTCGACCTGGACAGCACAGTCTCCGAGGCGATCGACGCTCTCAGCGAGACCGCGCGCTCCGTTGCATCCGACATCGCCCGCGCCGAGGCGCGCTACCGTGCGACCGGCAACGCGCTCACCAGCTACGCAGCCGCACTCGCCGCTGCTCAGGACGACTCGCTGGGCGCCCTGCGGCGTGCCGAGGCGGCGCAGTCCGACGCGACCGGAGCGCAGCAGCAGCGACGCCGCTATCTGTACCTCGCGGATGCCGCCACCGATCCGGCCGACGCGTTGCGCTATGAACGCCTCGCCGACGATGCCGGCGGTGACGCCCGCCAGGCGAGCGCCGCCGCGGGCTCGGCGCGCGAGGACATCCTCGCCGCCGCCACACGCCGCGACCGTGCCGCCGAGGATGCACGGGAGCAGATCGAGAACACGACGAGCGGCGACGATCTCGGGGATTCCTGGTGGGACGACTGGGGCAAGGATGTGCTCGCCGTCATCACCGACGTGGCCGGCGCGATCGCCGGCATCGCCGGCATCCTCGCCCTCGTCGTGTCGTGGATCCCGGTGATCGGGCAGGTGCTCGCCGCGGCGCTCCTGCTCGTGGCGGGGATCGCCGCGGTGGTCAACGCGATCGGCAATGTCGTGCTCGCAGCGAGCGGCGAGCGCAGTTGGGGCGAGGCGGTCATCAGCATCATCGGGGCCGCGCTGTCGGTGGTCGGGCTCGGCGCGGCCGCCCGCCTCGTGGGATCGGCGGCATCGGCGGCGAGGATCAACGCCGCGGCGCGCCTGCAGCAGGGCTTCACGGCGGAGCGCAACCTCCTCACGGTCCGCGAGGCGCTGCGGCTTCGCCCGTCCGCGCTCGCCGAGTCGGAGGCGCTGTGGCGGGCGCCGCTGTCGTCACCGTCGATGGGCGACGACGTCTACCGGGTGTACGGCCGCCCGCCCGGGGTGGCGTTCGATGATGCGGCACATGCGTGGGGTGCGTCATACTCGCCGACCCCGCCGTGGCAGTACAGCCATGTCCGCGAGTCGCTCGGACTGCCGGTGCAGAACGCCGCCGACAACCTGCTGATCGCTCGCATCGCCGACCCCGACGCGGTCGTGCTCACGCGGCATGCCCTCCCGCTGGATGGAAACCCCGGGGGCGCGGCCGAATACATCATCCCCGGGCCGCAACGCGGGACGATCAGCACGGGTCTCGACCTGCTCGACAACATCGTGTTCTCGGTGCGATGACCCCCGTTTCCGCGCTCGCGTTCGACGCCGCGATCGTCACCTTCGACGACCGTGGCAACCCCCGTGGGCTCGAGCTTGCCGCCACGCGTCCGCTCACAGCAGCGCTCTCGTACACCGCCTATGTCCGCTACCCCGACGGACGGTTCGCCTGGCTGTCCAGCAGTGCCGTCTGGGCGTGGGACGGGCATCCGTGGGCGCTCGTGCGGCGCTACGACGCCACCGCTGAGGAACCCGCGCGCCCCGCCGGCCCCGCCATGCTCGTCGGCGGGGGCGAAATGCGGATCACCGATGATCTGGATGCCGGTCTTCACACGCTCGACCCGAAGCACACGCCGCGCCGGCCCCGCCGCGTCGCCGCGACGGGCTCGCCGGCCTCGGCATCCGCATCGACCTGGAGTGTGCTGGTCGAAGACGGGATCGATGAAGCCTCCGCGTCGACGATTACGGTGCTCGACGCAGAAGGCGCAGTCCCCTCGGGCCTGCGCCTGTCGGCACCGCCGATGCTCGCCACCCGGCTCCTGGCAGGCGTCGGTGCGCTGCACGAGCCGGTGTCGGCTCCGCTCGACGGCGTCCGGGCGCGGTGGAGATCACGAGTACCGGACACGATGGTCCTTCGTGCGGCCGGCCCGGCGTGAGGCTGATTCCGTGAGCGACGACGGCGCCTGGCGGGTGGCGCGATGAGCATCTGCGATCTGGGGTTCCCGATCGCGCTCAGGATCACGGTCGCGCCCGCCTCGTTCGAAGGGATGCCGCTCATGGCGGCCACGGACCCGCTGACGAGCGCCGGATCCTTCGTCCGCTACGAACTCGACGGCACGGAACACTACGGATACGTGCAGACGCGTGCGGCCGCCGTGGTCCGTGGCCGGCCGTGGGGCATGGGCCTGCTGTACGACGTCGCCTCGACAGATCCTGCGGAGCCGCCACGACCGGGGCATCCGCTCGGCCGGCGATTCCGACAGCGCGCCGAGGTCGAGTTCGTAGCGCAAGAGCGCGGATAGGCTGACCCCGTGAGCGACGAGCCCCCGCAGCCCATCCCCTCCGCCGCCTCCGCCGACGTCGGGTCCGCGCGGCTCGCGGCGGCACTCGCCGCGGGCGACCCCGTCGCGATCGGGCGAGCGCTCCGTCAGGATTTCGTCGTCGTCCCGCTCATGCGCGGCCCGCAGGGCGAGACGCAGACGCGCGTCGTCGCAGCCGAAGACCCCGATGGCGAACGCCGATGGCTGCTGCCCCTGTTCTCGTCGTCGCAGACGTTCGCCGCCTGGGTGGGCGACGCTCCGGATGCCGGTGAGTTCGCTCTGCAGCGCGGCGGCGGCCTGGCCCCCCTGCTCGATGCCTACGGGCCGTTGTTGCGCCGTGTCGTCTTCGACGCCGCCGGTCCGCATCCCGTGCAGGCCTCACCGGAAGACGTCCGTGCGAGCCTGGAGCCGCAGCCCGGCGACGACGAGGTCGGGTGGATCACGCAGCCACCCGGCGCTGGGTTGGCCGAGGGCGAGCGGGTGAGCGGCCTGGATCTCTTCCTCGACGACGGTTGGGCGACGATCGATCTGAGTTCCCCGGCATCCATCGACGACGATGTCGCCGCTCTCGTCGATGCCCAATTGAGGGGCGTTCCACGGGCGCCGGTGCTGCGCGGACAGCTCACGGCCTGGTTGCGTCAATCCTCGCGCACGGCAGCCAGCGCCGGCGGGCGCATGATGGCCTACCTCACCCGTCGCACCGAGGATGCCGCCGCTTCGGTCGCCGTGACCCAGTACTGGCAGCAGCTCGGACCCGCGCCCGAAGGCGGCCACCTCGCGGCGCTCGCGGCGCGGCTCGACGCCGGCACGGGAGCGCAGGACGAACTCGTCGAGGCGACGACGGCGACCGGCCGCCTGCTGCGGATGACCTCACGGCGGCTGGGACCGGCCGAGCTCGCCGGCCGCCCCGTCGGCGTCGTCGACTACTGGCTGGAGATGCCCGACGGCCAGGGGCTGTGTCTGGTGAGTTTCTCGACACCGCATGTGGAACAGTTCGCCGACGTGCAGCACCTGGCCGATGCGATCGTGCTCGCCGCGGCGTGGGAGCTCGCGCCGCACGACGACGCTGCTGGCACAGCCGACGCGTAGGCTGAGCGCCATGCGCGTACATGTGGCCGATCATCCCCTCATCACCCACAAGCTGACGGTGCTGCGCGACGAACGCACCCCGTCGCCGCTGTTCCGCCAGCTCACCGAAGAGCTCGTGACGCTGCTCGCCTTCGAGGCGACCCGCTCGGTGCGCGTCGAGCCGGTCGAGATCACGACTCCGGTCACCACGACCGTCGGGGTGCGCATCGGCGAGCCCCTCCCCCTCGTCGTCCCGATCCTGCGCGCCGGGCTCGGGATGCTGGAGGGGATGGTGAGGCTCGTCCCCACCGCCGAAGTCGGCTTCCTCGGCATGGCGCGCAACGAGGAGACCCTCGAACCGACGACGTACGCCGAGCGCCTGCCCGACGACCTCAGCGGTCGGCAGTGCTTCGTGCTCGACCCGATGCTCGCCACCGGCGGCTCGCTGGGAGCCGCGATCGACTTCCTGTTCGCGCGCGGCGCCCGATCCGTGACGGCCATCTGCATCCTCGCCGCCCCCGAGGGCGTCGCCGCGATCCAGCGGCAGGTCGCCGAGCGCGACGTGACCCTCGTGCTCGGCGCTCTCGACGAGCGCCTCAACGAGAAGGGCTACATCGTGCCCGGTCTCGGCGACGCCGGCGACCGCCTCTACGGCACCGTCTGAGCCGGATCAGTTCCCCGCGCGGCGGCCGGTCTCCTGCTCCCAGAACTCCAGCTGCTGCGTCAGCGCCTTCGCGAGCTCGAACACCTGGTGCGGCGGAATGCGCACGCGCTGCACGACCTGACCCGACACGAGAGCGACCGCATTGCCGGTGGCGTCGGTCGAGGCCTGCGGCGGACGGGCGAGCGAGACGAAGTCCATGACGAACACGTCGGGGGTGTGCCACACGTTCGCGAAGTCGGCGTAACTGCCGGCGACGACGTCCGCGGGCACGTCGATTTCGAATTGGCGCGGTGATTCCTCTGCCATGCCCTCTCCCTCGGGTCGTTGCTGGCGAGTCTACGCACGCCCGTCGGCGCCCACGAGCCGCGCGAACGCACTCAACCGGGCCACCCCGGCCGGTGTCCGCGGCAGATCATCGAGCAGGCCGGTGCCGTAGACGAGATAGGCGGTGTGCAGCGCACGGGAGACGGCGACGTTGAGGCGGTTCTGCAGCAGCAGGAACTCCAGTCCGCGCGGCGCATCCCGCCCGCTGGATGCCGCGAGCGACACGATCGCCACCGCGGCCTCCTGACCCTGGAAACGGTCGACCGTCCCGACGCGCACGGCATCGAACCCGGCCTGTGCGAGGGCCTGTTCAACCAGCACCTGCTGCGCGTTGTAGGGAGTGACGACGATGAGGTCTGCGACGGCGAGCGGGCGCGGCGGCGCATCCTCGCCCGCCGTCCAGGCGCGCCCGACGAGATCGCGCACGATGCCCACGACGGCATCGGCCTCCTCCGCGGATGCCGTCGCGTTTCCGGAGTGCGCCAAGGGCACCGCGCGCACGCCCGGCGCGACGCCGGCCACGTGCCGCGCCGACGTCACCGGATGCGCCTCGAGCCTGCCCTCGTAGGACAGTTGTGAGACGGGTTCGGCGACTTCGGGTCGCATTCGCCACGTCTGCGCGAGGAAGTACCCGCGGTCTTCGGGGATGACGGCGGCCCCGTCCATGATCCACCCCAGAGCCGAGGTGTCGACGGGCTCGGGGTGGGTGCCCTGGCTCACCTGCGGCAACTGCTGCGGGTCACCGAGCAGCAGCAGCCGCGAAGCGGCGACCGACACCGCGATCGTCGAAGCGAGCGAGAACTGACCGGCCTCGTCGATGACGAGCAGGTCGAGACTGCGCCGCGGCACACGAGCGGGATGGCTGAGGTCCCACGCCGTGCCGCCGATGACGAAGCCCTCGGGGTGCGCGGCGGCGAAAGCCGCGTAGCCGTCTTTCGCGATCGAGGTGAAGGCTCCGGATGCCGCCTCGGCAGAGCCGGCCTTGGCGGCCTTGCCGACCTGAGCGAGCGGAACGCCCGCGTCCACGATGCGCGCCAGCATGTTCTCGACGACGGCGTGCGACTGCGCGACGACCCCGATGCGGAACCCGCGCTCGGCGACCAGTCGCGCCACGACGTGCGAGCCGACGTACGTCTTGCCGGTACCCGGCGGGCCCTGCACCGCGAGGTAGCTGTCGTGAAGATCGATGATCGAGCGCACGATGTCGTCCACCGCATCGGCGCCACCGCGCGTGAAGGCACCGCCGACGGTACGCGGTGTGCGGCGCAGCAGCAGGTCGGTCGCCGCATCGTCGGGGAACGCGGCGGTGGTCGCGGGCGCTGCGGCGATGACGGCATCCGCCCACTGGTCGATCGCGACCTGCTGACTGCCCGCGCGCGGCGGGGCGGACGGGGTGAGGGCGATCGGCAATTCCTGCCACGTGATGCCGTCCGCGGACGTCTCCTCGACGATGACGCCGTCGTCGAGGATCTCGACCACCCGCACGGAGCGCGCCGCGTGGATGCAGCGCGGGTTCGGCGGTGTCGGAAACGGCGCGGGCAACTCGTACACCGCGAACGGGGCTCCCCCGGCGGCCAGCCTCGTGCCGGGGGCCAGATCGCCGCGCAGTTCGAGCACGCGCCGTGACACGCGCGCACCCGGCGGCCAGTGCCAGTCGGTCACGACGCGGCACCGGGCACGGTCGATCGCGACGACGTCACGCGTGTCATCCCACATCGACAACGGTTCGCGCAGCCGCAGGAAGTGCGCCGCCCAGAACATCTTCGCCTCACGCGGGTGGTAGTCGATCGCCGCGGCGCCCAGGCGCAACGCGGCCACCGCGGCACCGTCGGCGCCGTCTCGGTCGGCCGCCGCATCGGCGAGCCGGTTCAGCGCCTCGGCACGCCACGACGGCTCATACGCATCGCCGTCGACTTCGACGTCGGCGGCGGGGGCGAGCCTCGCCTCGCGCGCCCGCTCGACGAGCCAATCGCGCAGGCGCCTCGTGGAGATGCAGTCGTAGCGGTTGTAGTCGGCGATGTCGTCGAGCACCGTCTGTCCCGCGTCGATGTCGATGCCGTCTTCGATGAGCGTCCGCGCCTGAACGTAGCGGACGATCGAGTCGTCGCCGCGCTGTACCTCACTCGTGCGCACCTCGGCGCCCATGTAGAGCGGCTCGAGCCTCTTGATCGAGTACGAGCGCGAACCCACCCGCAGCGCACGCCGCACGATCGGGTACAGGTCGACGAACACTCCCGCGCGCAGCAGCGCGTCGACCTCGGCCTCACGCACACCGTGACGGGCGGCCATCGCGAGCAGATGCGAGGGCTCGTACGGGGCATAGTGGTAGATGTGCAGGCCCGGATGCTGCTCCCGCCGCAACCGCACCACATCGAGGAAGTCTTCCAGCGCTCGCCTCTCGTCGGCGAACGTGTGCGCCCACAGGGCGCTGTACTGTTCGTCGTCATCGACCCAGCCGAACAGGTAGTCGAGGCCCAGACGCGCATCGGCGCTCTCGACGTGCAGCGGGTCACCTTCGAAGTCGAAGAAGAGGTCGCCGCGGTCCGGCCGTGGCAGGGCGCCGATCGCCCTCGGGAACACCACCTCGTACGTCGGCACAGCATGGACATCCGCGCCCTCGGCGAGGCCGCCGGCGGGGCTCGTCAGCTGCAGACGCGCCTGCGTGCGCAGACCGGCGAAGACCTCCGCCGACACCTGCGCGGGTGCCTCGCGCGCCGCCGCGAGGTCGTCGATGGTCCGGATGCCGCCGTCGCGCAGCCGCTCGCGCTGCACCGGCCGCATCCCCGCCACGAGCAGCAGGTCGCGCTGCACGACCACCTCGGCATCGCACGTCGCGCAGCGGCCGCAGGCGATGACCCGCAAGCCGGCGTCGTCGTCCCAGCCGATCGGGGCGCCCGCCGCGCCCGCGGCGAGATCACGATCCCGGATGAGCGCTCGCAGCCGATCGCGGCGCAACCGGAACACCGGCATGAGATCGCGTACGGCGTGCGTCGAGGTGGTGCCGTCGCCCAGCAGCAGTTCCACGCGATCGCTGTGCAGCACCGCCAACCGGTCGAGCTGGTCGACGTATGCTGCCAACTGCATGAGCGCGGTCACCCGCGCGTGGCGGGCGAGCTTGGTGTCCTGCACGACCCAGCGACCGTCATCGTCACGGACGAGGAAGTCGGCGAACCCGACGAACTCGTCGGTCTCGAACACGGCCTGGTAGATCACCTGGACATCGGGGTCGGCCAGGGCCGCATTGGTCACGGCGACGGCCGAGGCGACGGCGGCGGCATCGGATGCCCGCGCGGCGGGAACCTCGACGACCCGGCCCGTGTGCCTCTCGCGATACGCCTCGAGCTGGCGCAGCTCATGCTGCGTTCCCAGGCGCCCGGCACGTTCCAGGGTCGCGTCGGTCGGCTCCTCCACCGCGGCCACCCGGCCCAGCTTCGCGTCGAGCCGCCGCAACCAGGCGAACTCGCATTCCGCCGCCGCCTTCAGGTCGCTGGCACTCCAGACCAACCGGGCCTCGTCTTCGATGTATCGCATGTCACCCTTCCGCGATCGACCCTAGCCGTGGGGTCCGACGCGCGCCGGAGGCACCATCGGATGATGTGCCAAAGGCAGGGCAAACCGCGCCGAACGGGCCGATAGCGGACCGCGGGTGGGGTTTTCCCCTGTGTGCGGGACGCCGGATCAGGCGGCATCGTTCGGCGCGGTGAGAACACGCAGTCGCCGGGAGTCGAAGAACCGCTCGCGCTCAGCGGCCGCACCGCGCGCCGTAGGATGCACCAACGCCTCGGCCAGAGCGAGCACATTCGTGGCGAAAGGCCCCTCGATGTTCTCGGCCAGGAACGACGTGACCCCGGTGTGGTGCAGGTCTTGGGAGTCCCGGAGCGCGATGGGGGCGCTCATCGGTCTCGGTGATGCGGTAGCGGTGGCGGGTCGTGGGCACGGCGCCAGGGTCGCACTCGACCCCTGGTGCGCCACCTAGCTGGAGACTCGGTACACCTGACAGACTGGGCGGGTGAGCCTGCCGTTCGAGAGCCTCTACCGTCACGGATTCGCGCGCATCGCGGCGTGCACCATTCCGGTCGCGATCGCCGATCCCGCCCGCAACGCCGCGGCCGTCGTCGATGCCACCCGGCGGGCGCATGAGGAAGGCGTCGCGGTCGCGGTGTTCCCCGAGCTCTGCCTGAGCGGCTACGCGATCGACGACCTCGTGATGCAGGACGTCGTGCTCGACGCCGTCCGCGCCGCGATCGACACCGTGGTCGCCGCCTCCGCGCAGTTGCGTCCCCTGGTCGTCGTGGGCGCTCCCCTGCTGCTGGGCGCGCGACTGTACAACTGCGCCGTCGCGATCCACCGCGGTCGCGTGTTGGGCGTCGCGCCCAAGACCTCCCTGCCGACCTACCGCGAGTTCTACGAGGCACGCTGGTACGCCTCCGGCGCCGACGCACCCGCGACGACGACCCTCGGCGACGCCGAGGTTCCCGTCGGCACCGACCTGCTGTTCGAGGCCTCTGACGTTGCGGGCCTGGTCGTGCACGCCGAGGTGTGCGAGGACATGTGGGTGCCGATCCCGCCGTCGTCTCCGGCGGCGTTGGCCGGGGCCACCGTGCTGCTGAACCTCTCCGGCAGCCCCATCACGATCGCGCGCGCCGACGACCGCCACGTGCTCGCCAAGGCGCAGTCCTTGCGGTGTCTCGCCGCCTACGCGTATGCCGCCGCGGGTCAGGGCGAATCGACCAACGACCTCTCGTGGGACGGGCAGACGATGATCTACGAGGCGGGTGCCCTGCTCACCGAGACCGAGCGATTCCCCGACGGGCCGCGCCTGGCGATCGCCGACGTCGATCTCGACCGGCTGCGCCAGGACCGGCTGCGCCAGGGCACGTTCGACGACAATCGCACCGCCGTCGGGCCCTCAGCGCGGCGCATCGTGTTCACGGTCGACCCGCCGGCATCCGACCTGGGGCTGCGCCGCCCGCTCGACCGGTTCCCGTTCGTGCCCGACGACCCGGCCCGCCTCGATCAGGACTGCTACGAGGCGTTCAACATCCAGGTCTCCGGGCTCGAGCAGCGCATGCGCGCGATCGGCTCCCCCAAGCCCGTCATCGGCGTCTCGGGCGGCCTCGACTCGACCCATGCGCTGCTGGTCATCGCCCGTGCGATGGACCGGATGGGCCGACCGCGCAGCGACATCCTCGCCTACACGATGCCGGGATTCGCCACCAGCGACCACACGAGGTCGAACGCGATCGCCCTCGCCGAAGCCATCGGGGCGTCCATCGAGACGGTCGACATCCGCCCGATGGCGACCGAGTTGCTCACGGGCATCGGGCATCCGTTCGCGGACGGCGAGCCGGTGTACGACATCACGTTCGAGAACGTGCAGGCCGGCGCCCGCACCGATTTCCTGTTCCGGCTTGCGAACCAGCACGGCGGATTCGTCGTGGGCACCTCCGATCTGTCCGAGCTGGCCCTGGGGTGGGCCACCTACGGCGTCGGCGACCAGATGAGCCACTACGCCGTCAACGCGGGTGTGCCGAAGACGCTCATCCAACACCTCATCCGCTGGGTCATCGCGCACAGCTCGGCGGACGAGCTGACGCCGCAGGCGCGCACGGTGCTGCAGTCGGTGCTCGACACCGAGATCAGCCCCGAACTGGTGCCGGCCGGCCAGGACGGCAAGGTGCAGTCCACCGAGGACACGATCGGCCCGTACGCGCTGCACGACTTCGCCCTGTTCCACGTGCTGCGCTACGGGATGCGGCCTTCGCGGATCGTCTTCCTCGCCGAGCACGCCTGGCGCGACGCCGAGGCGGGAGCCTGGCCGCCCGGGTTTCCGGATGCCGACCGCTACGCCTACGATCGGGCGACGATCGTGCGGTGGCTGCGGGTGTTCCTGCGGCGCTTCTTCGGGTTCGCGCAGTTCAAGCGCACGGCCATCCCGAACGGGCCGAAGGTGCTGCCGGCCGGATCGCTGTCGCCACGCGGCGACTGGCGTGCTCCCAGCGACGGCAATGCCGCGGTGTGGCTCGCGGAGCTCGATGAGCTCCCGGAGCCGCACCGCGGCGTTCGCGGGGACTGAGGACTCAGGGCTGGTTGCCACCGCCGCCCATGCCGCCGCCGTTGTCACCGCCACCGCCACCGCCACCCATGCCTCCACCGCCGGCGAACTGGTTCGTCAGCTCCGTGACGGTCTCGCCATTGACGGTGACGTCGCCGCCGGTCATCGTGCCGGTGCCGTCCCAGTCGAACCCGTTCTGACCCGTGATGTTGATCGTGCCGCCGGTGATCGTGAGGTCGCCGTTGCTGTCGATCGCGTCGGTGTCGCCCGATCCCATGACGATCGTGAGGCTGCCGCCGTTGATCGTGATGCCGATGCCCGTCGTGACGATCGCCGAGGCCGAGGCGTTGATGCCGTCGTCGGAGGCGTTGACGGTGATGTCACCGTCATCGATGACGACCACGGGCGCTTCGATGCCCTCGACGGATTCGACGATGTCGATCGTGCCGCCGGTGATCCAGATCTTCTGCTCGGCCTTGATGGCGTCATCGCCCGTCGTGATCGTGATGTCGCCACCGGAGATGATGAGCTGCCCCGCACCGAGGTCGGTGTCGTTGCTGGCCTTCATGCCGTCGCCCTCCGCGTCGATCGTGATCGTGCCGCCGGTGACGGTGAGCGAGTCCTTCCCGCGGATGGCGTCGTCGACGCTCGTCACCGAGATGGTGCCCGATTCGATCAGCAGGTCGTCTTTGCCGACGATGCCGTCGGCGAAGTTCGCCGTGACCTCCAGCGTTCCGGTGCCGGTGATGATCAGGTCGTCGGAGGAGTAGATGGCCCCGTCGATCTCCTCGTCGCTGCGGGTGGAGGCATCCGACACGGTGTTGGTCGTGCCGTCGGCCAGCTCGATGACGGTCGTCTCGGCGTTGTCGACCTGGATCGCGGCCCCGTCGGCGGATGCGATATCCACCCCGTCGAGGATGATGCGCACGTCGCCGTCGGAGTCGACGATGATCTGCCCCGTCGTCGAGCCGGTGAGCACGTAGGTGCCCGCCTCGGTGATCGTGAGCCCGTCGTCGGTGAGAGTGACCTCGGTGGTCGGCAGCGAGGTCCAGTCGATGTCGCCGCTGATGTCGCTCACCTGGACCGTTTCGGTCGTGTCGGCGACGGAGGTGGCGCTCGTGGCGGCGGAGGTCGTCTCGCTGCTCACCGTCGTCGTGCAACCGGCGAGCAGACCCGTCGTCAGCAGCGCCGAGGCCAGCACCGCGGTCGTGGTCAGCATGATTCGTCGCATCGTCTTCTCCGTCTTTCGGGGCGTTCCCGCCTGTTGAGAACAGTGCAGTCGATCAACCTATGAGATAACCATGCCGGCTCTATGGCCGGCATGCGACTCTCGCCAGCATGGGCTGTAGGTGCGCGACGACGCGTCAGTGTCCGTCGTCGATGCCCTTCGCGATCGTGACGATCCACCCGTCGCGCGATGCGTCGGTGAGGGCGTATCGCATCTTGCGATCCAGTGTCCATCCTCGGTGGCGGCTGGCATCCAACCGCACGTTCTCGGGGGCGACGCGCACTCCGCGACCGTCGGCTTCGAGCACGGCCTGCACGCACACCCAGTGCTGCAGCACGTCCCTGTCGCTGCTTTCCAGCAGCAGGTGGGAGTGCCGCCGCATCTGTCGCAGATCAGCTTCGTTCGGGGTCACGTCCCGAATGTCGATGCCCAGTGCGATCTGGGGCGCACAGATGGCGACGACGGTCGCGGCGCGGAAGCTCGCGGTGACGATCGAGATCGGCAAGTCCTGCCCGCCGCGCGACGCGATGAGGCTCGTGTGGTAGCCGAAGCCGCGCGGCGCCTCGCGCTCGATCGTGATGTCTTTGGGCTCGCACCGCAGTCGCTGCGCGATCAGCTCCTTCGCGATGATGCGGCGTCGATCATGCACCGTGGTCGCCGGATCCCAGCCGAGTCGGGCTTCCACCCCTTCGGGAGTGTCGAGCAGAACCGTTTTCAGAGTCATCGCGCTCCCCTATCTCTGTGTCAGAGCGATCATGCTCGGCCCTTCGACGCTCGCCTCGACGACCAGCTGCGCCGGAACCTGCTCCTTCATCGCCTCGACATGACTGATGAGACCTACCGTACGCCCGCCCGCCCGCAGTTCGTCCAGGGTGCGCATCGCGAACTCGAGAGTCTCGGGATCGAGTGAGCCGAATCCCTCGTCGACGAACAGGGTGTCCAGTCGGATGCCGCCGGCACGACCCGTGACGACCTCGCCGAGACCGAGGGCGAGAGCGAGGGATGCGAGGAACGTCTCGCCCCCCGAGAGCGAGTCGGGCGTGCGTCGACGTCCGGTGTGGGAGTCGAGCACTTCGATCCCGAGTCCGGAGGCGGCACCGCGCGCCGCACGGGCATCGGTGTGGTGCAGCGAGTACCGCCCGGACGACATCTCCACGAGCCGTACGTTCGCCGCCGCGACGATATCTTCGAGCTCGGCGGCGAGCACGAACGTCTCCAGGTCCATCTTCATCGTGTTCGGCGGGCGGCCGGCGACGGTGTCGGCCAGGCGGACGACGACCGCGGCGGCCGTCTCGGCCCGGGCGACGTCGGAAGCGGCGTCATCGACCTGCAGGAGCACTTCGCGCAGTTGCGTCGCGGTGTTCTGCGCATCGCGCTGCGCCGCGATCGCGACGGTGCGGGCGGCATCGGCCGCGGCTGCGGCCTTCTGCGCCGCCGCCAGCCGCGCCTGCGCGATCTCGACGGGATCGGCCGCGCCGCCTTCCCCCGCCTCCTCACCGGCGGCACCCCGTTGGAGGTCGAGCAGCCGGGCGCGGGCGGCCGTCAGCTCCGCGGAATACTGGACGAGCAGGGCGTCGAGCTCGTGAAGCTCCGCGTCCGGCAGCAGTGCAGCGGCGGCCTCGTCGGCCGATTCGAACACGGAATCGGCGCGGCGGGCGTCGAGGTCGTCACGGGCCGACGTCAGCGCACGCGCGGCCTCGCCGAGCGCGGCGCGCGCCTCGGCCAGCGCACGGGCGCGGTGCAGGTCGGCGGTCGTCTGCGCGACACGCTCGGCGACAGAGGTGTGGCCGCCGCGCGCGGCGAGCACGGTCGAGCGCAGCCGATCCGCGTCGGTCTGAGCGGCCGTCTGCTGTTCACGTGCTTCGGCCCGCGACCCGGCGGTGCGGTCGCGTTCTTCCGCCAGGGCCGCTGCGCGCGCGTCGAGGTCGTCGCGCCGCGCCCGCAGCCGCTCGCACTCGAGGGCAGCGGCCTCGGCGGCCGCAAGGTCGGACCCGACACCGTCCAGCAGGCCGGTCAGCTCATCGAGGCGGCGAGCGCCCGCGCGTGCCGATGCGTCCGATCGTCGCGACTGCACCTCCCGCACAGCGGCCGCCGCGCCGCGTTCTACGGCAACCGCATCGTCGCGCGCGCTCTCGGCAGCGACGACCAGCTCGTCCGTCACGGGTGCACCCGCGGGCTCGGCGGGATGCGGGTGCTGCGTCGACCCGCACACCGCGCACGGCACGCCGTCAACGAGCGCCGCGGCCAGTTCGCCCGCGAACCCGGCGAGCCGGCGCCGGAACAGCGCCGCGAGGTCCTCGTGTGCGTGCGCCACGGCACGCGTCGCCTCCGCGTGCGCAGCCTCGGCGACCGCGCACGTGCTCTCCAGCGCCGCCGCCTCACGGGCGGCATCCGCCGCGGCAGCCAGCGCGTCGCGCTCACGCTGCAGGTCGTCGCGGCGGGCGGCGCCGGACTCTGCCACAGCGAGTGCCTCGTCGATCGCGACGCGCTCGGCGGGGATCGTCCCCTCCTGCCGTCCCAGCTCGGACAGCGCGCGATCGAGGGCGGCGACCCGCTGCGCAGACCCGGCCAGGGTCGCCTCGATCCCGGCCAGTTCCTGCTCTTGATCGGCCGCGGTCCGCCAGCGCGCCAGATCGCCGGCCAGCTGCTCGACCGCCGCGGCAGCGTCGGTGTCGGCTCGCCCGCCGCCGTCGGCCCAGGCGCGCTCAGCCAGCGCGGCCGTCCGCTGCGCGGCCTCGTGCGCGAGCGTCGAG
>JASGEE010000113.1:0-12439 GCA_047606715.1 Microbacterium sp. | reverse complement strand
GCGCGGCCGTCGCGGGACAGGGTGCGGAGGATGCCGGCATCCACGTCAGAAAGTGCCATATCGCGACAATACAGGAATATTTCCGG
This sequence comes from Microbacterium sp., assembly GCA_047606715.1. Lineage (GTDB taxonomy): Bacteria > Actinomycetota > Actinomycetes > Actinomycetales > Microbacteriaceae > Microbacterium. The sequence continues at coordinate 12,353 of JASGEE010000113.1, read as the reverse complement.
CATAGTAATTCAATCGAAGCAATTTCTCTCGTAGAATCTATGCATGACCCTCGTCTCAACACATCTCGCGGGATGCCGCTCAACGAACCGCGGGGCAGAGACCGCCCCCGCCTGGCTCGCCCTGAAGGACGCCGCCACCGCTCTGCAAGACCTGCAGGCGCAGGACGGCTCCGTGCCCGAGGCCGCCGACCACCCCCGGGCGCGGGCGCTCGTCGAGACGATCGTGGAGTCGATCCGCGCGCTCGCACCACTGTTCCCGCACGACGCGGACTACCTGGCGGCATCCGCCCACGACTTCCGGCGCTGGGTTCACGGCGGCTTCGCCGTGCCCGACTTCCTCGACTCGCTCACGGCGTTCCGGCCGCAGCGGCACCGCGTCGACGGGCTGCGACATCTGGTCGTGTTCCCGATGTACACCCAGAACGGGTCGCGCAATCGCCACGTCGAGGCCGTGCTGTGCGAGGCGATCTGGCCGGAGTTCATCGCCCAGGTGGAGCAGACCCACACCAACGGCCTGTTCGTCTCGCTGCGGCTGATCGACTTCACCCCCGGCTACGACAGCAACTCGGCCGTGCTGTTCCCCGAGACCGTCGCGATGCGGGAGACTCCCGCGTTCACGTGGGGCGCGATCTTCCAGGACCGCGAGGCGGCGCGCTTCCGGCGCGTCGTGCGCGCGGCAGCGGAGATCACGAAGCTCGACCTGCCGGAGGGCGCCGCGCGCATGCTCGACGACCAGGCCCTCGCCGAGAAGACGTTCGTGATGTGGGACCTCATCCACGACCGCACGCACATGCGCGGCGACCTGCCGTTCGACCCGTTCATGATCAAGCAGCGGATGCCGTATTTCCTCTACTCGCTCGAGGAGCTGCGCTGCGACCTGACGGCGTTCCGCGAGTGCGTGGCCATTCGGGCGCGGCTGCAGGCTCGGCTGGCCACGGGCGACGAACTCACGACGATCGAGGCTGAGATGCTCGAACACGCGCGGCTCGTGCCGTATGCCGTGATCTTCGACCGCATCTTCCGGTTCGCGATCACCGGAAGCCGCGTGCGCAACTACGACGGGCTCGGCGGTCAGCTGCTGTTCGCCTGGCTGCATCGGCGCGGCGTGCTGCACTGGACCGACACCGCCCTCTCCTTCGATTGGGCAGACACGGATGCGCACGCCGGCGCTGACCCGAGCCGGCACGAGGGGGGCCGCGTGGAGGGAGCCGTCATCGAGCTCGCCGATGCGATCGACCGGCTCTACTGGGAGTCGATCGACCGCCCCAAGGTCGCGCACTGGCTCGCCGCCTACGACCTCGTCCGGTCGGTGGTCACCCCGCATCCGGCATCGCGGTGGGCGCGCGGGCTGCCGCTGGAGGTGCTCGCGGGGGCGCCGAGCGGGTACACGGATGCCGTCTTGGACGACGAGTTCCCCCTGTCGATGTTCTTCGAGGCCCTGGAGCAGAAGATGCGCCCCGTGATCGCCTCGACCTCGGGGATCACCGGGCGCACAGCCTGACGCTCCGCGGGTGGTCGCACGCTGCCGGTGCGGCGAGCTCCTCCTCTCCCGCCGCGGTCCCCCTCGCCACCCGCGCGAAGACACGGGTGCGCGCCGGCGGGGCGTCCGGATCAGAGGAGTTGGCCACAGGGCCACAGGGCCACCAGTAGATTGGACCACCGTGAGCACCCTCCACGACACGAACATCCGCGGCTTCGCGAGTGACAACTACTCCGGCGTGCACCCCGAGGTGTTGGCGGCGATCGCCGCCGCCAACGACGGGCATCAGATCGCCTACGGCGAAGACGCCTACACCGTGCGCCTGCAGGAGGTATTCGCGCACCACTTCGGCGCGGGGGTCCAGGCGTTCCCGGTGTTCAACGGCACCGGCGCCAACGTCGTCGGGCTGCAATCGATGCTGCCCCGGTGGGGGGCGGTGGTCGCGGCATCCACCGCTCACATCAACGTCGACGAGGGCGGCGCGCCCGAGCGCGTCGCGGGCATCAAGATCCTGCACGTGCCGTCACCCGACGGCAAGCTCACTCCCGAGCTCGTCGACCGGGAGGCGTGGGGGTGGGGCGATGAGCACCGCGCGCAGCCGCTCGCGGTCTCGATCACACAGTCGACCGAGCTGGGCACGCTGTATACGCCGGAGGAGATCCGCGCCCTCGCCGACCATGCGCACGCGCGCGGGATGCGGCTGCACCTCGACGGGGCCCGCATCTCCAACGCGGCCGCCGCGCTCGATGTCCCGCTGCGCGCGTTCACGACGGATGCCGGCGTCGACGTGCTCAGCTTCGGCGGCACGAAGAACGGTGCCCTGCTGGGCGAGGCCGTCGTCGTGCTGAACCCGGCGGCATCCGAGGGACTGCCATTCTTGCGCAAGCTGAACATGCAGCTGTCGAGCAAGATGCGCTTCGTCTCGGCGCAGCTGATCGCGCTGCTGGAGGATGACCTGTACCTGCGCAGCGCGCGGCACGCCAACGCGATGGCCGCGCGGCTGCGCGGCGGAGTCGAGGCGGGGCTGGCGGCGGGGTCGATCAACGGGGTCGGATTCACCCAGCCGACGCAGTCCAACGGGGTGTTCGCGACGCTGCCGCGGGCGGTGGCCGACGAGCTGCGCAAGAGCTTCCGGTTCTACGACTGGACGGGGTCGACGGGGCTGGACGACGGCGACGTCGAGGTGCGCTGGATGTGCTCGTTCGACACGACCGAGGCTGACGTCGATGCCTTCGTGGCCGCGCTCGCACGCCTGACGACCGGGCGCTGACGCGCGGCGGTTGGGTCGCGGCGAAGTGTGGGTGGGTATGCCCACCACCGGCAGGATGCCGCGACCGAACGGGAACACGGCACGCCCGGTCGCGGCAACATGTGGGTGGATGCACGGCCCACCCGCGAATTGCCGCGACCGAACGGGTAGGGGCGGGTCAGGCCTCGGCGGTGGCGGATGCGTCGGGAGCGTCGGCGGCCACGGGGGCGGCATCCGCGTCGGCGTCGGCGGATCCGTCGGTGTCGGCGGAGGCGTCGAGGCCGGGGGCGGCGGGGGCCACGTCCGTGGGCGACGCGGCGGGGGCCTCGGGGCGGATCAGCTCCTTCACCTCGGACATGAAGCTCGACAACTGCTGCTGCTGCCAGCGCAGCGAGCGGGCGCGGTCCTCGGCGTCGCGCAGCGCCGCCTGCGAATGAGCGGTGACGGTGTCGATGATCTTCTGCGCCTTCGTGCTGGCCCGATCGACGATCTCGTGAGCGCGCAGCTTCGCGTCGGCCTCGAGCTGCTGCGACTGCGCACGCATGAGCTTGTCGAAGTCGTCGGCTTTGGCCGTAATGCGCTGAGCGTGCTCGACGGATGCCGTCACCTGATCGTTCGCATCCTGGGTGATGCGCTCGGCGTGCGCGACGGCCTGATTGTGCAGCACGAGGAACTCCTGCTGCGCATCGTCCTGACGTCGGGTCAGCGACTCCTCGAACTCCAGCGCGCGCATGCGCTGCTCGCGCACCGCCTCCTCGGCCTCGGCGCGGGCCTGCTCGGTCTCGCGCGCGACGAGCGAGCGCAGAGCCGCCGCCCCCTTCTCGGCCTCGGTGCGAATGGCTGCGGCCTCCTGCTCGGCCTGCGTCACCTTCTCGGCGGCGTGCGCGGCCTCGCGCTCGAGCTGCGCCTGGTGCGCCGTCAACTCCGTCTCGATGCGCAGACGCACCTGCTGAACGTCCGACTCGGCCTGCGAGCGCAGCACATCGGCATCCGCCTGCGCCTGCGCACGGCGCGTGGCGATCTCCTCCCGCGCCGCTTCGAGCAGCCGGTCGGCCTGCACGCTCGCGTTCTTGATGATGACGCTGGCCTGCTCCTCGGCGACCCGCAACACCTCTTCGAAGCGCTCACGTCCCTTGACCGACTCGTCGGACGCGTTCACAAGCTCGCCCGTGAGGGTTGCGACCTTCTCCTCCGCGTTGCTGACCTTGGCGGCCTCGACGGCGAGGTCGGCCTCCAGTCCGGCAGCCTTGGTCTCGAGCTCTTCGATCGTCGCAAGGTGCGCCTTGATCGTGGCGACCGCGCGACGGTACTTGTCCTTGGCGCGCATCGCCTCTTCGGAATGCTCCGAGCGCTGCGCGGAAAGCTCGGCGATCGCGGCGTCGACTTCGGCCTTGTCATATCCGCGGAAGGCCGTCGTGAACGATCCGGATGCCGTCGGCGCACTCGAAAGGAGCTCGTCGAACGGCGACGATTCGGAGTTCTCGTCCTGAGAAAGCTGCTGGTTTGACACGATTTCTCCGCTTCTGCGGGGCGACGCACGGCGGCGGCGCAGGGTGGGGGGTCGCCAGCAGGATACCCGCTGCGGTGATCAGGCGCCTGTGAGTGAGCCATAGGCGTCGAAGGTGTACGGCGGCCCCGGAACGTCTCGACCAAGGCGGCGGCATCTCGGATGCCGCCCGGCTCGAGGATCTCGCGGCGGTAAGGGGCGGCGGCATCCGGGCTCATCAGGCCTCCGCCGAAGCACGACAGCAGATCGGCGGGCCGGTCGACGTGCAGGTGGTACGACACGTTGGCGCGCCCGAGCTGGCGGCGCGCCCGGCCGACGGCGGGTCAGCGCAATGCGCCGACCGAGGCCAGCGCCAGGCGGATGAGCGTCGAACGCCCGCCCTCCATCTCGCTCGCCAGGGCGTCGGATGCCGCCTCTTCCGGCGACATCCACGTCACCTCGAGGGCATCCTGCCGCGGCTCGCACGTGCCCGAGACGGGAATGACGAAGGCGAGCGACACGGCGTGCTGACGGTCGTCGTGGAAAGCGCTGACGCCGGGCATCGGGAAGTATTCCGCAACGGTGAACGGCACCGGCTGCGGCGGCAGTTGCGGAAAGGCCATCGGGCCCAGGTCATTCTCCAGGTGGCGGAACAGGGCGTCGCGCACCGTCTCGCCGTAGCGCACCCGCCCCGACACGATCGACCGGGTGATCTCGCCCAGGGGCGTCGCCCGCAGCAGCACGCCGACCTGCCGCACCGCACCCACGCCGTCGGTGCGCACCGGGACCGCCTCGACGTACAGGATCGGCAGCCGCCGTCGCGCCTCGGCCAGCTCAATGTCGGTGAGCCACGCCGGGTTGGCGGCGTTGCCTGGGGCGGGCGAGCCGAACGTCCCGTCGCCGAGCGGATGGCCCATCGCCCCGCCTGCGCCGCTGCCGCCGAACGACGCACCGAGACCCCGCAGCGGATCGCGCGGCGTCCCGTCGTCGTCGCGCTCGTTCGGGTCGGGGTCGGGGGTGCGAACGGCCATGATCCATGTATACCCCGTCGCCGCGACCTGGGTTGTCGCCGCCGTGTCGCGACCGGCTGACGCCGCCGGCGTCCGCCGCGGGTTGAGGGCGTGTCGTTACCGGGGTAACGGTGTCGCCGTGCCGCAACCGACTGGAAGGATGGGTGGATGACCGAGATCCCGCCCCTAGACGATGCCGCGGTGTTGTGGTCGGTGCCGCCGGACGAGCGCGCGGGGCGGCCGCTGCTCGTGCTGCTGCACGGCTACGGGTCGCACGAGGGTGATCTGTTCGGACTCGTTCCGTACCTGCCGGAGCGGTTCGTCGCCGCGGCGGTGCGCGCCCCGCTCGCCCCGCCGTTTCCGACGCCCGGCTGGTCGTGGTTTCCGATCGAGGGGGTGTACGCGCGCGACCCTGCGGCTGCGACGGCGGCCGCCGAGCGCTTCCTGGCCTGGCTCGACGGGATCGTCGCGGCGACGGATGCGGCATCCATCGGTCTGCTGGGATTCTCGCAGGGCGCCGTCATCGCCCTGCAGGCGATGCGCCTGCAGCCGGAGCGGTTCGCGTTCGCGGTGAACCTCGCGGGGTACGCGGATGCCGGCGCCCTGCCGACCGACGCGGAGTTGGCCAGGGTGCGGCCACCGGTGTTCTGGGGACGCGGCGCGCGCGACGAGGTGATCCCCGCCGACCGCGTCGAGCACACGATCGAGTGGCTGCCGGCGCACGTGGAGCTCAGCGGCCGCGTGTATCCGGGGCTCACCCACAGCGTGTCGCAGGAGGAGCTCGACGACGTGCGCGCCTTTCTCGACAGGCAGCTCGCTGCGGGCAGCTGATCGCTCGTCTCGCCGAGCCGCGCCAGTTTGCAGGACCGGATGTGACTCGGCGGCCGATTTCGGGCCGCCGAGTCCACTTCTGTCACGTGTGATCCTGCGGATTGGTGGCTCACGCACCCGGGCCCCGAGGATGCCGCGCACCGGGCGGCTGCGGTACAGTGGCAGCGGCCCTGCCCCCCGAGCGAGGAGTTCCGTTGAAGATCGACGCGTCCGCGCTGTAATCCCGCGCCGGCTCCCGTCGACTCCGAACCTTCGACGACGTCTGCGCACTTCACCCCTCGCGCAGACCGTCGGCATCCGGCCCTCTTCAGGCATCCCGCTGTCGCGCGTCCGCGCACCGACAGACGGGAATCTCATGCCTGCAAAGAACCCTGTGCCAACCCCTGCGATCGTCCTCGACCGCGTCACCTTCACCTGGGCCGACGGCACCACCGCGCTGCACGATGTCTCGGGCGCCTTCGGCACCGGGCGCACGGGCCTGGTCGGCCGCAACGGCGCCGGCAAGTCCACGCTCCTCGCGCTGATCGCGGGATCGCTGTCCCCGGCATCCGGATCGATCCATCGCACCGGCGAGGTCGACCTGCTGCCGCAACGGCTCACGCTGCAGACCGACCGGCGCGTCGCGGAGGTGCTCGGCGTCGGCGACGCGCTGGATGCCGTCCGCGCGATCGCCGGCGGCGAGGTCGGCCAGCGCCGCTTCGACGCCGTCGGCGACGACTGGGACGTCGAGGCGCGCGCCGTGGCCGCCCTTGCCGAGGCGGGGCTCCCACCCGACGCCCTGGACCGGCGCATCGGCGAGCTCTCCGGCGGCGAGGGGATGCTCGCCGCGCTCGTCGGCGTGCGCCTGCGCGGCGCGCCGATCGCGCTGCTCGACGAGCCGACCAACAACCTCGACCGCGACGCGCGGGCGCGCGTGTACGACCTCGTGCGCACGTGGCGCGGCGCGCTGGTCGTCGTCAGCCACGACACGACGCTGCTCGAGCTGATGGACGACACCGCCGAGCTGTACGGGTCGTCGTTGTCGACCTTCGGCGGACCGTACTCACAGTGGCGCGGGTGGCTGGATGCCGAACAGACCGCGGCCCGGCAGACCGAGACCGCGGCACGCCAGGCGGTACGGCGCGAGAAGCGCGACCGCATCCATCAGGAGCAGGTGCTGGCGACGCGCGCCGCGATGGGACGGAAGGCAGCCGTCGAGAAGCGCGTGCCCGGGATCGTGGCGAACGCGCGCAAGCGCGCCGCGCAGGTGTCGGCGGGGCGGCTGCGCGGCGAGGCCGCCGGAAAGGAGGCCGAGGCCCGGGCCGTGCTCGACGCCGCCGAGCGCCGCGTGCGCGACGACACGGTGGTGCGCATCGACCTGCCCGACCCGGGCGTCGCTGCCGGCCGCCGCATCGCGACGCTCGGCGACGGCGTGCGATCGTGGACGATCCAGGGACCGGAGCGAGTCGCCCTCATCGGGCCGAACGGCGCGGGCAAGACGACCCTCGTCCAGCTTCTCGTGGGCCGGGCGGTGGCGGTCGGCGCGGCGCACAACTCAGGCTGGATGGGGTCTGCGGGTGCCGGATCGGGCTCCGAAGGCCCGGATTGCCTGAGTTATGCGCACGCCGAGGCGCACACCGACCGCATCGGCTACCTGTCGCAGCGCGTCGACGGGCTCGACGACGACGCCACACCGCTGGAGAACCTGCGCCGGGCGGCACCCGGGATCGGCGACATCGAGCTGCGCAACCGGCTCGCGCGGTTCCTGCTGCGCGGCGACGCGGTGCTCCGGCCGGTGGCGGCGCTGTCGGGCGGCGAGCGGTTCCGGCTGGCGCTGGCGTGCCTGCTCATGGCGGATCCGCCGCCCCAGCTTCTCGTGCTCGACGAGCCGACGAACAACCTCGACCTCGACACGGTCGACCAGCTGGTCGCGGCGCTGACGTCGTACCGCGGCGCGGCGCTGGTCGTGAGCCACGACGACGGCTTCCTCGCCCGCCTGGGCCCCGACCTCGTGCTCAAACTGCGCGACGGGGAGCTTACCGAGACAGGGAGAGGGCGCACCGCCCCGCAGCGACTCCGTTCGCCCGCCGCGAGCGGCGAGCCGGATGTCGGCGGTGCGCGGGAAGATGGAGCGGTGGTCGATGTGCTCGAGCGGTTCGGTCCTGCCACGCAGGACTGGTTCCGGGGCGCCTTCAGCAGGCCCACCGACGCGCAGGCCGGCGCGTGGGAGGCGATCTCGGCGGGCAAGCACGCCCTCGTCGTCGCCCCGACCGGGTCGGGCAAGACCCTGTCGGCGTTCCTCTGGGCGATCGATCGGGTGTTCCGCGATCGCACCGCGCGGCCGGCACACGATGACCCGTCGAAGAGGCAGAAGACGGATGCTGCGCGCACCGGCATCCTCTACGTCTCGCCATTGAAGGCCCTCGGCGTCGACGTCGAGCGCAACCTGCGCTCGCCGCTCGTCGGGATCAGGCAGGCGGCACGGCGCCTGGGCATCGCCCTGCCGGACGTCACGGTCGGCGTGCGGTCGGGCGACACGACCTCCGCCGACCGGCGGAAGCTGGTCTCCGATCCGCCCGACATCCTCATCACGACGCCGGAGTCGCTGTACCTCATGCTCACGAGCCAGGCGGCGCAGACCCTGCGCGGAGTGCACACCGTCATCGTCGACGAAGTGCACGCGGTCGCCGCGACCAAGCGCGGTGCGCATCTGGCGGTCAGTCTGGAACGGCTCGACGCCCTGCTGGATGCTCCCGCACAACGCATCGGACTGTCGGCGACCGTGCGACCCATCGACGAGGTCGCACGGTTCCTCGGTGGGGCGGCTCCCGTGGAGATCGTCGCCCCGCGCGCCACGAAGGCCTTCGACCTGAAAGTCGTCGTCCCGGTCGCCGACATGCTCGACCCGCCCCCGCCGCCGGGGATGCCCCCGGCCGCACCGGCGGATGCCGCCGGCACCGGCGAGTGGTTCGCCCCACCCGCACCGGCGGCCACCGGATCGGTGTGGCCGCACGTGGAAGAGGCGATCGTCGACCGCATCCTCGCGCACCGCTCGACGATCGTGTTCGCCAACTCGCGCCGGCTCGCCGAGCGGCTGACGGGGCGATTGAACGAGATCTACGCGGAGCGGGGTCTCGGTGCGGGGGAAGCTGGCGATGGCTTCGATACGCCGCCTGCGGCGTCGGCTCAACCAGCGGGCGATCGCCAGGCGGCGCGCGGAGCGGAGGGTGGTGGTGGGGACGTCGGAGCGGGAAGGAGCGGGACGGCCCACGGGGCGGGGGGAGGCGCGGCGACCCACGGACCGGCGGGTCGGACGACAGCGGGCGGGAGTGCGCCCGCGGCGATGATGGGGCAGTCCGGCGCCTCGGCAGGCGCACCGCCGGTGCTCGCGAAGGCACACCATGGGTCGGTGTCGAAAGAACAGCGCGCGCTCGTGGAGGACGAGCTGAAGAGCGGCATCCTGCGTTGCGTCGTGGCGACGTCGAGTCTCGAGCTCGGCATCGACATGGGCGAGGTCGACCTCGTCATCCAGGTCGAGGCGCCGCCGTCGGCGGCATCCGGTCTGCAGCGGGTCGGGCGCGCGGGGCACCAGGTCGGCGAGGTCAGTCGTGCGGCCCTGTTCCCGAAGCACCGCGGCGACGTGCTGCACACCGCCGTCGTCACCGAGCGGATGCTGGCGGGCCAGATCGAGGCGATCGCGGTGCCGCAGAACCCGCTCGACATCCTCGCGCAGCAGACGATCGCCGCGTGCGCGGTCGGGCCGGTCGACGTCGAGGGGTGGTTCGAGACCGTCAAGCGGTCGGCGCCGTTCCGCACGCTGCCACGCTCGGCGTACGAGGCGACGCTCGATCTGCTGGCCGGGCGCTTCCCCTCCGACGAGTTCGCCGAGCTGCGCCCACGGGTCGTGTGGGATCGCGACCTGGGCACTCTCGTCGGACGGCCCGGAGCGCAGCGCGTCGCCGTCACGAGCGGCGGAACGATCCCCGACCGGGGCCTGTTCGGGGTGTTCGTCGCCGGCGAGACCCGCGGCGCGCGCGTCGGCGAGCTCGACGAGGAGATGGTCTACGAGTCGCGCGTGGGCGACGTGTTCACCCTCGGCACGACGAGTTGGCGCATCGTCGAGATCACGCACGACCGTGTCAGCGTGCTGCCGGCGTTCGGGCAGCCCGGCAGACTGCCGTTCTGGCACGGCGACGGGCTGGGCCGGCCCGCCGAGCTCGGTGCGGCGCTCGGCCGGTTCTCGCGCGAGATCGCCTCAGCCACCCCCGAGAAGGCGGCCGACCGGTTGCGGGCCTCGGGGCTCGACGACAACGCGATCGGCAACCTGCTGTCGTATCTGGCCGAGCAGAAGGAGGCCACTGGGAGCCTTCCGACCGACCGGACGCTCACGGTCGAGCGCTCGCGCGACGAGGTCGGCGACTGGCGCATCATCCTGCATTCCCCATACGGCATGCACGTGCATGCGCCGTGGGCGCTCGCGGTGAACGCGCGCATCCGCGAACGGCTGGGCGTCGACGGATCGGCCGTCGCGAGCGACGACGGCATCGTCGCGCGGGTTCCGGATGCCGAGGCCGAACCCCCCGGAGCCGAGCTCTTCGTCTTCGAACCCGACGAGCTCGACCAGCTCGTCACGGCCGAGGTCGGCGGGTCGGCGCTGTTCGCCTCGCGCTTCCGCGAGTGCGCCGCGCGAGCGCTGCTGCTGCCGCGGCTGCACCCCGGCAAGCGCTCGCCGCTGTGGCAGCAGCGGCAGAAATCGGCGCAGCTGCTGGAGGTCGCACGGGGATACCCGACCTTCCCGATCATCCTGGAGACGCTGCGCGAAGTGCTGCAAGACGTCTACGACCTGCCCGCACTGCTGCGCATCGCGCGGTCGATCGGCGAGCGCCGCATCCGGCTCGTGGAGACCACCACGACGCAGCCCTCGCCCTTCGCACGCGACCTGCTGTTCGGATATGTCGGTGCGTTCATGTACCAGGGCGACTCACCCCTGGCCGAGCGCCGCGCCGCGGCGCTCTCGGTCGATCCGGCGCTGCTGAGCGAACTGCTCGGCACCGTCGAGATGCGCGAGCTGCTCGATCCCGAGGTCATCGCGCAGTTCGAACGCGAGGTGCAGCGGCTCGATCCGGCGCGCCACGCGCGGGGGATCGAGGGCGTCGCCGACCTGCTGCGTCTGCTCGGCCCGCTGGATGCCGACGAGGTCGCGGCCCGGCTCGACCCCGACGACGCCCCGGAGGCGTCGGCCCACCTCGACGCGCTCGTCACCGCGCGGCGGGCGATCCGCGTGACGATCGGCGGCGCGGCGCGCTTCGCGGCGATCGAGGATGCCGGGCGGCTGCGCGATGCGCTCGGGGCGGCGCTGCCGGTCGGCATCCCGACCGCCTTCCTCGAGCCGACCTCCGTGCCGCTCGCCAACCTCGTCGCGCGGCACGCCCGGACCCACGGCCCCTTCCGCACCTCCGACGTCGCGGCACGGCTCGGCATCGGGGCCGCCGTCGCCCGACAGACACTGCAACGGCTGGAGGCGCAGGGACGCCTGGCGAGCGGATTCTTCCTGCCCGAGGTGACAGCGGAGGCACCCACCGGCACGCACGACCGCACCGATGACCGCGAGTGGTGCGATGCCGAAGTGCTCCGCCGACTGCGGCTGCGTTCGCTCGCCGCGATCCGTGGCACGGTCGAACCGGTCTCCCCCGACGCCTTCGCCCGCTTCCTGCCCGCGTGGCAGCACCTGACGCATCCTCACGAGGGGATCGACGGCGTGCTGGCGGCGATCGAGCAGCTCGCCGGCGTGCCGCTGCCGGCGAGCGCGTGGGAGTCGCTGATCCTGCCCGCGCGCGTCGCCGACTACACCCCCGCGATGCTCGACGAGCTCACCGCGACGGGTGAGGTCGTCTGGTCGGGGCACGGTTCGCTGCCGGGGCGCGACGGCTGGATCGCGCTGCACCCGGCGGATGCCGTGGCCCTGACCCTGGCCCTCCCCGACGACCCCGACCCTCCCAGCGACCTCGAACGGCGCCTCCTGGAAGCCCTCGGCGCCGGTGGCGCCTTCTTCGCCGCACAACTGGCGGCGGGCTCCGACAGCGAGCAGGACGTCGTCGAAGCCCTGTGGAACCTCACCTGGACCGCCCGCGTCACCAACGACACCTTCGCGCCGGTGCGCTCACTGCTGGGCGGTGGCACGCAGGCCCACCGGACGGTGCGTCGCACCCCGCGCACCCGGATGTTCCGCGGCACACCGCTGGCCACCGCCCCCCGCACCCCATCGCGCCACACCCCCCTCGTCGGCGGTCGCTGGTCGCTGCTGCCGGAGCCGTCGGC
>JASGEE010000112.1:0-6366 GCA_047606715.1 Microbacterium sp. | reverse complement strand
GTCGGCGCGATGCCGGTGAGCTTCGACTTGCTCATCTTCTCGCCGCCGACGAGCAGCCAGCCGTGCGCGAACACCCCGCGGGGCACGTCGAGGCCGGCGGCCATGAGCATCGCCGGCCAGATGACGGCGTGGAAGCGCAGGATGTCCTTGCCGACGACGTGATAGGCCGGCCAGCGGCGCGCGAACTGATCGGGGTCGGTGCCGTAGCCGACCGCGGTCGCGTAGTTCAGCAGCGCGTCGACCCACACGTAGATCACGTGCGAGGGATCCCACGGCACCGTGATGCCCCAGTCGAACGCCGACCGCGAGATCGACAGGTCTTTCAGACCCGAGCGCACGAAGGAGACGACCTCGTTGCGAGCCGATTCCGGGCGCACGAAATCGGGCTCAGTCTTGTAGAGCTCGAGCAGGCGATCTTGAAACTCGCTGAGCTTGAAGAAGTAGTTCTTCTCCTGCAGCAGTTCGAGCGGTTTGGAGTGGATCGCGCAGACCTTCAGTCCCTCGAACGCTCCGGTGCCGTCGACGATCTCGGCCTCGGGCTTGAACTCCTCACAGCCCACGCAATACAGCGCCTCGTATTCGCCAGCGTAGATGTAGCCACGATCGAAGAGCGCCTGCACGAACTGCCGTACGCGCTCTTCGTGACGCGGCTGGGTCGTACGGATGAAGTCGTCGCCTTCGACGTCGAGGGTCTCCAGCAGCGGGAACCAGCTCTCGGCGACGAGCTTGTCGACCCACTCCTGCGGAGTGACGCCGTTGGCGGCGGCGGCGCGCAGCATCTTCTGGCCGTGCTCGTCGGTGCCGGTGAGCATCCAGGTGTCATCGCCGGCCTGGCGGTGCCAGCGCGCGAGCGTGTCGACGGCGACGGTCGTGTACCCGTGGCCGATGTGCGGCAGGTCACTCGGGTAGTAGATCGGCGTCGTGATGTAGAAGGACTGCTGGGGGCCGGTGCTCACCCGTCGATTCTAGGCGGGGCCACGGAGGTGCCCGCGGCGTATGACGAGGCCGATCACGGTGTCGTCGCCGTGAAGCTGACCTCGACGCGGCGGTTGAGCGCGCGCCCGGCCTCGGTGGAGTTGTCCCCGATCGGGTCGTCGGTGCCGTGCCCCTCGGCCTTGAGCGTCACATCGACGTCGAGGAGCGGGCTCAGCGCCTTTGCCACCGCCTCGGCACGGGCGGCGGACAGGCTCTGGTCGATCGAGTGGTTGGTGCCGGTGTCAGCGACGTAGCCGTCGATGTGCACGATGCTTCCGGGCACTGCGTCGGCGTTGATCTGCTCCGCGACGGTCTCGATGAGGGTGGATGCCTTGGCGGTGAGTTTCGCCGAGTCGGCCTTGAACGAGATGGTCGAATCCAGCCGCAGTTCCACCTCCGACTGCTGCTCGCTCTTGTCCACCTCGCCCAGGGTGTATTCGGCGGTCAGCCGATCGACGTACGGCTCCGCGACGGAGAGCGCCTCGACCGACGGCACCGGGATCGGCCAGTCCTCGGGCGCGTAGGTCGCAGAGTTGACGAGGTCGTCGGTGTCCGTCCAGGTCTGCACGGTCACGGTCGTCGTCTCCAGATCGGTCGCGGTCACCGCCTCCGTGACCGGGACGTCGGTCAGCGCGGGTAGTGCGTCGTCGGGGAAGACCACATCGACCGTCTCGGTGCCCTCGGGCAGTGCAGGGAGCTTGGTCGTGAACACCCGAGCGTCACCGGCAGAGTCGAGGTCCAACGCGTAGGTGGAGTACTCGGTGCACAGACACCGCCGGTAGTCGGCGCTCTCGATTCCGGCCTGGGTGACACCCGGCTTGGAGAGCATCGTGCTCACCCAGGTGCGCATCACCGGCGCATCCTCGTCCCCGGAAGGTCTCAGGCCCGGGCCGTTCGCGGAGAAGCTCCGGTACATGCCCACGGTGTACAGCGTCACCGGGTCGGTCATCGGGGACCCGATGGTGAAATCGCCGATGCCATCGCCGTCGCCCGTGGCCTCGACGCTCCAGACCAGCGTCGTTGCGTCTTCGCCGGCGAGCACCGCATTGACCGAGATCTTCGCGGGCTGAGACTCTTCGCCAGAGAAGGCGACGATCGGCTGGTCGAAGGGACCCGTCGAGGCCGGGCTCGGCAACGGCTCGGCAGGAGCCCTGAAGTCGAACGGCTCGGCGGCCACGGGCACCGTTCCCTCCTCCAACACGGGAACGTCCTCGACGAGCGGGCCGTTGCCGAAGTTCACGGTCACCGTCGTGAGGTCTTCGGGCAATTCCGGGTACGCCACCTGGTGGAGCTGGGTCTCCCCGATCTCGAAGCCGCCGAAATAGGGCCGCGTGCACGGACAGTGACCGCCGATATACTCCGCCCGCGGATAGTAGATCTCCTCACCGTCGATGTCCAGCAGACTGATGTCCGGAGCGTTGCCCTCACCGTCGAAATCGAAGTCGGCGGTGTCCAGCCCGAAGGTGGACTCGCCCTCACCGACGTCACCGAAGGGCAGCGCGGTGAGCGCGTAGTCGAGCACCGTGCCGCCCTCGATGCGGCGCACGTCGATGAGGCTGAACCGGAACGGATACTCCCCCGTCGGCGTGCCGTAGAAGACGTACGACGCCTGCACCGGGATCGTCGCGAGGGCATCCGCGGCCGACGACGACTGGGCGTTCGTCGGCGAGGGGTCATCGGCCTCAGAGCACCCGGTCAGAAGGAGAGTCGCCGCTGTCGCGGCGGCGACCAGACGCCAGATCCTGGCCATCACGATGCACCTCCCGGATTGTTCGACGCGGGGTTGCCTGGCAATGTAGCGCAACTCTCGCACGATGTCACCGGCCTCGGGGACTCCCTCATCGCGCCGCGAGGGCCGCCTGATACAGCTCCCGAGAGCTCAGCCCGCTCTGGTGGGCGACCTCGGCGGCGGCATCCTTCAGACGGATGCCGTCGGCCACGAGCCGCTGCACCTGCGCGAGCGCGTCGTCGGCCGACACACCCCGCGCGGCAGCGCCGCCCACCACGACGACGATCTCACCGCGCACCCCGCCCGCAGCCCACTCCGCGAGCTCGCCGACCCCACCGCGCACGACCTCCTCGTGCAGCTTCGTCAGCTCGCGGCACACGGCGGCGGGCCGCTCTGCCCCGAACGCCTCGGCCATCGCGGCGAGGGTGTCGGCCACCCGCGACGGCGCCTCGAAGAACACCATCGTGCGCGGCTCGCTCGACAGTTCCGCCAGGGCGCGACGGCGCTCCCCGGGTTTGCGTGACAGGAAACCCTCGAACGTGAACCTGTCGGTCGGCAGGCCGGCCACGGCCAGAGCGGTGACGACGGCGCTCGGACCGGGCAGCGCCGTGACGGCGACCCCCGCCGCGACCGCCTCGGCGACCAGGGCGAAGCCGGGATCGCTGACGGTCGGCATCCCGGCGTCGCTGAGCACGAGCAGGTCCTCGTCGCGCGCGAGGGCGACCAACTCGGCCGCGCGCTGCTTCTCGTTGTGGTCGTGCAGGGCGATCAGCCGCGGACGGTTGGCGATGTGCAGCGCCTGCAGCAGCCGCTGCGTCGTGCGGGTGTCTTCGGCGGCGACCGTCGTGGCACCCTCCAACGCTGTCACGAGCCGCGCCGAGGCGTCGCCGAGGTTGCCGATCGGCGTCGCGGCGAGGATGATCACCGCCCCAGCATAGGCTGGAGCGCGTGACCGAGATCGCCCCGCCGCTGCTGCCGCCGCGTGAGATCGTGTCGTTCTACGACCGCTGGCGCACACGCGTCGCGCAACAGCCGCGCCTGCAGCGCCTGTACGGCTGGCTGGCTCCGCTGGTGGTGACCCTGCTGGCGGGGGTCCTGCGGTTGTGGAACCTCTCCCATCCGCACGCGCTGGTCTTCGACGAGACGTATTACGTCAAGGACGCGTGGAGCCAGTGGAATCTGGGCTATGCCGCGAAGTGGCCCGACGGCGCCGACGAGCTGTTCGCAGCGGGGCAGACCGACATCTTCCTCACCGAGGCGAGCTACGTCGTCCATCCCCCGTTGGGCAAGTATCTCATCGGCGTCGGCATGTGGCTGTTCGGGCCGGAGAGCTCGTTCGGGTGGCGGATCTCGGCGGCCGTGTTCGGCACGGCGTGCGTGCTCGTGCTGTTCTTCGTCGCGAAGGCGCTGACGAACTCGACGGCGTTCGCGACGATGGCCTCGTTCCTGCTCGCGATCGACGGCCTCGGCATCGTGATGAGCCGCGTCTCACTGCTGGACATCTTCCTCACCTTCTTCGTCCTGCTCGCGTTCTGGTTCACACTGCTGGACCGGCGCCGACACCTTCACCGGATGGCGGCGGCCAGTGTGGCGCTCGCGTACCGCGAGGGCGAGCTGCGGTGGGGCGCCGTGCTGTGGAACCGTCCGTGGGTGGTCGCGGCGGGGGCAGCGGCGGGCGCGGCGACGGCGGTGAAGTGGTCGGGCGTATGGGTGCTGGCCGCGATCGGCATCTACCTCGTCGTGACCGATGCGCTCGCGCGGCGGCGCCTCGGGGTGGAGTTCTGGCCGATGGATGCCGTCCGCCAGGGCGCGGCATCCTTCGTGCTGCTCGTGCCTGTCGCGTTCGTCGTGTACCTCTCTTCATGGATCGGCTGGCTCGCCACCGACGGCGGCTACGACCGGCACTCCGCCGACGCCGACCCCGCCACGGGCGTGTTCGGCTGGGTGCCGCTGTCTCTGCAGAGCCTGTGGCGCTATCACGTCACGATCTACAACTCGATGGCGGGGATGACCTCTCCGCACAGCTACCAGAGTCCGGCGTGGGCGTGGATGTTCCTCTGGCGCCCCACGTCGATGTACGCACAGTCCAGCGCCGACGGACAGAGCGGCTGCACGGGCGGCGAGGCCGGATGCTGGGAGATCATCTACTCGATGCCGAACCCGCTGTTGTGGTACGCGGCGGTCATCGCGGCGGTCTTCCTCGTGTACCGGTTCGTGATCTCGCGCGACTGGCGGCACGCGGTGCCGCTCGTCGGGATCGCGGCCACCTGGCTGCCGTGGCTGATCTATCCCGAGCGCACGGTGTTCCAGTTCTACACGATCGTGATCTGGCCCTTCCTGCTGCTCGCGCTCACGTTCGCGCTGCGCGAGATCGCGTTGCCCAGACATGCCTCCGCCGACCTGCGCATGGCGGGACAGCGCGTCGTGTGGGTCTACCTCGCCGTCGTCGTCGTGCTGTCGGTGTTCTGGTATCCGCTGTGGTCGGCGATGCAGGTGCCGTACGAGTATTACCGACTGCACAATTGGATGCCAGGCTGGGTGTGACACAGCGCGAGGGAGCGAGATGGCAGGTCTGAAGATCGACGTGACCGAGGTGCTCTCCAGCGCCTCGCGCGCCGAGCGCATCGCGACCGATTTCGGCGGCGCCGAGCGCATCGCGGACGAGACCGCGAGCTATACCGGGCACGACGGGCTCGCCGGCAGGGTCCGCGATTTCGGTGGCAAGTGGGATATCGCCCGAGGCAAGCTCGAGGACAGCCTCACTTTCATCGCCGACTATCTGCGCGCCGTGATCGACACCTTCGAAGACCTCGATGTCGACCTGGCCGCCGCCGCCAAGAGTGCGAGTCTCGGTGACACCGCCCAAGCGCAGGAGCTCGAGGAAGCGAAGAAGAAGTGAGCCTTCCCGGGAACCCGACCGCACTGGCAGAACGGGCGTCGTCGTACGTCACCTCGGCGAGTCGCATCGACCGTGCCGCAGACGACCTCCGCGCGCTGGCATACACCAGCACGGCGGCGTCGCTGGATGCGATCCGCGAGCGCAGCAGCGAGGTCGCCGGCAGCCTCGACGACGCCCACGGGCGGTACTCCGGCACGGCCAACGCGTTGGTCGAGTACGCCGCAGCGCTGAGCGCTGCGCACAAACGCGCGGAGAGCGCCGACAGCTCCGAGGCGACCGCCGAGGACTACAGCAGGCAAGCCCACGCCCAGGTGACGGCACTGACTCAGTACGTGCGCAACCTCGAAGACGCCAACGCACCTCTCGGAACCATTCGGGCCGCCGAGCAACGCCTCGCCGAAGCCCGCGCCGCCGCGCAGCGCTACGTCGCGGCCGCCACCGGCGCCCGCGACGAGCACGAGGCGGCCCGGCGCGACATGGAGGCGGCTGCGGAGCGCGCGATGTCGCTGATCGACAGCGCGATCGATGCGACGAACGAGGGCTGGCTCGACCGGGTCGGCAAGTTCTTTGAAGATGTCGGTTCGTTCTTCGCAGACCTGGGCCGATGGGTCGGCGGCTTCCTGCAAGATCTCTGGGACGAACTGCAACGCGTGGTCGCGACGGTGCTGGCCGTGCTGGGTGCCGTGCTGATCCTCGTGCTCATCTACGCGCTGCTGTCGATGATCCCGGTGATCGGGCCGCTCATCGCGGCGCTCGTCGTCCG
>JASGEE010000111.1:0-19654 GCA_047606715.1 Microbacterium sp. | reverse complement strand
GGCGGCGGGGGGGGTCGTTCCGGGGCGCCCCCCCCCCCCGCACGCTGGGAGAAGACCCGCGCACGCCGGGATGCCGCGCCCATCCGCCGCGCCATCCCTGACCGCGTCTGCTGCGAGGTACCCGCGCCTCTCGCCACACTCTGCGTGATCCTGCCCATACGGGGCGGTCGATCGCATCAGTTTTCACCCTGGGTTTCACCCCATGCCGGTGCCGTGCAGGCCGAGCTCTGCCAGGCGACGCACCGCCTCCTGACGCGATCCGACGCCGAGCTTTCGATACAGCGATCGCAACTGCGTCTTGACGGTGTTGGGCGATACGGTCAGCGCGGCTCCGATGTCGGCGACCCCCGCCCGCCGCACCAGCTCTCGAGCCACGGCGCGCTCGCGCGCCGTCAGCGCCGGCATGTCGACGACGCGACCGAGCACTCCCGCCTCCCGCGCGCGACGAATCCGATCCAACCCGGGCAGTGCACACCGAACGCCCACGCGCTCCATCGCCTCCAGTCCGCTCAGCGGCACCTGGACCAGCGGCAACCACAACTCCAGCACGGCCAGTTCGGCGTCGAGGTCGCGCAGCGACTGGACCGCGGCCTCCGAGTCGGGCTCGATGAGGCACAGCGCCGCGGTCACGAGCGCGTCCACCTCCGCCCTCATGCGTGGCGAGAGAGCGGCGCGATCGAGCAGGTGCAGCCCGAGCACTCCCGCCAGATCCCCCGACGCCAGTGCCGTACGGGCCCGCACGACGGCCGCGACAACGCCTTCGGCATGACCTGCGGAAACGGCGGCGCCGCGCGCGGCCGCGATCAAGCTCCGCGTGCCCTGAAGCAGGCGCTCGGCGGCCTCGGTGCTGCGATACCGCCGCCGCTGCGCGCGCACCACGATGTTCATGCGGTGCCAGGCGTCGTCGGGAAGACCACGCAGCAGCAGGATCGTCACCTCGAGCTGCAGCGCATGGACCCAGTGCTCGCAACTGTCTCGATGCGCGGCGATCGTCGCCAGCTGCGCTTCCGCCTCGTCGATCTCGCCGCCCTCGAGCGCGACGCACACACGCGCGAGCACCAGGGGACAACCATGATGGTCGCTTGCCCACTCGGCCGGCCAACGATAGCCGTCGGCGCGAGCGATCGCCGCACGTGCCGCGGGGATGTCTCCGACCACGGCATGCACCCCCGCTTCAGAGGCGATGCCCTTCAGCCCCAACCGGTAGGTCCCCACATCCGCCGCTGCCCTCCGGAAGCACGACAGCGCGTCTTCGTAGTCGCCGCCATAGGCCAGCCCAGAGCCGAGCTGCACCCAGATCGTCGACATCGAGTCCTGCATGAATTTCGTGTCGAGGCTGTCGAGAGCGCGCATCCCCTCGTAACCGAGCGTGGCGGCGTGCCGCGCTCCGGCGTAGTCGCCGATCGACCTGCGGGCACACGATTCGATGGCGAGCAGATACGCCCGATCCCCGGCACCCACCCGCGAACGCTGGCGTTTGGCGGCTGCCGCCGCCAAAGAGAAGAACTCCAGCGCCCGAGGGCGCTCCACCTCGTCGATCTCATAGGCCAGCGCGAGCAGCATCAGCAGGTGCGGGTGCTCCCGCATGGCGGCCGGCGGCACACGGCGCAGCAGGCGCGCAAGGCTCAGCCCGAGCACGTAGAGCTGCATCCAATGGTCGCGGGCGATGTGGCCGACCAGTTCCCAGTCGCCGGTGGCGATCGCACCGCGCACCGCCGTGTACACCCGTCCGGCTGCGAGCTCGTGATCGGTGATGATCGTCGTGAGCTTGCGCAACCGCGCACCGTCCAGTCGCTCCGATGCGCGCCGACTCAGGACCTCGCGAAACGGTCTGGCGATGGTGAACCGGGCCCGCTCCGAGCGCGGCGGCGCCTGATCCCACTGCCCGATCCCCGCCAGCTCCGCCGCATCCAACAGCTCCTGCGCGCGGTCTGACCCGCTGAGCTGCCGCGCGAGCGGCACCTCGACCGAACCGGCGAGGGCGATCGTCTCCACGAACGCCACGAGGTCGTCGGGGGCATCGGCCAGGCAGGCATCGAGCACCGAGCGAGCCGCGTCGGTGCCGTGCGCACTCGCCAGCCAGGCGAGCAAAGGGGGGATACCGTCATCCAGCACCGGGGCCTCGGCGCGATCGCGCGCGAACTTTCGCGCCTCGGCCGCGGTGAGCACGAGCTCGCGCGCGCCGACGATGTCGATGTCGACCCTCGCTGCGAGCGCCGAATCCGCCAGCGGCCCGCGCGATCTGGTGGCGACCCGTAACCGCACGCGAGGCAGGTCGGCGGCGAGCGCGGCGAGCGCGCTCACGTCCTCGGCGGCCAGACGCTCGGCGCCGTCGACGGCGAACACCAGAGAGCGCTCGTCGGCGCGCAGGACACGGGTGAGCGAGCGCCACGATGCGCCGTCGGCGACGGACAGACCGATCGCTCTGAGACCGTCGCACAGGTCTTCGCGCAACCGCCGCCCGGCGTCGGGCGCCTGCTCGACCCGCGCGAAGACACCGTCGGCATCCGTGTGCTGCGCCCACTGCGTGAGCAGCACCGATTTGCCGTGACCGGCGGGGGCCTGCAGCACGACGATCGGCGTCTCGGCATCGAGTCGGTCCAACAGTCGCTGCCGGGTCAGCAGCCGCCGCGGCAGTCGCGGTGTCGCGTGCAGAACCACGGCGCCGCCCTTCCCCGGCCTGTGCCACCCCGGCTGTTCACCGGCGCGGTGGCGCCGGTGGGATCTGTGAGGCCAGCCTAATCCACCGCGGCGGCGGTCGCCTCCTCCAGCGCCTCGACCTCCCGCTCCCACGCGTCGCGGGCGAGGCGGTACCACATGTAGAAAGCGAAGCCGGCGAAGACGGCCCACTCGACGGCGTAGAAGACGTTGAGCCAGTTCACGCTCGACGCCTCGTCGGGTGCCGGGGAGTCGATCGCGACGAGCGTCGCCGGCAGAGCGTCGTCGGCGTCGGCGACGAGATAGGGGCGGTACACGCTCAGAGCATCGACATCGTGCCACCACCCGAGCAGCGCGGCCGGCGACATCCGCGTCATGGTGCGCACGTCGACGTCGCGCGCCGGCAGTGCCGGGCCCTCGTCGGCGATGAGGCGCCCGGTGAGGGTGACGGTATCGCCGGGGTCGTCGTTGAGGGCGGATGCCGTCTCCTGCGCAGCCTGACGATCGGCGGTCCACCCGATCGCGACGGCGAGCGAGACAGGGCCGTCGACCGTGGGAGCCGCATCCGGGTCGAGCCGCAGTTGCCCCGTCACCCAGTACCCCTCGACGCCGTCGTTGAAGCGCGACGACACCACGAGGAAGTCGCCGGCGACGAAGCCACCGGTCACGCTCACCTTCTGGCCGACGAGGGTCTCGGGCAGGTACTGGCCCGGCTGCGTCACCTCGGCGATCGGGAGCACGGTCTCGGTCGCGCCCGGCTCGGTGGTGTCGGTGCTGACGGCCCGTCCCAGCTGCCACTGCCCGAGCCAGGCGAACAGCGCCGCGACCACGAGGGCGAGGGCGAGCATCCCAAGCCACCAGGGCCGCAGCATGACCTCGCGCAGCGTCGGCGGGAAGACCTCCGCGTCGCTCATCACACCGCGTACGGAGCGACGACGACCTCGACGCGCTGGAACTCCTTGAGGTCGGAATACCCGGTCGTGGCCATCGACTTCTTCAGCGCCCCGATGAGGTTGGCGGTGCCGTCGGCGACGGGCGCCGGTCCGTACAGGATCTCCTCCAACGGCGCGACCTGACCGACCTGCACGCGGTGCCCGCGCGGCAGCCGCCGGTGATGCGCCTCGGGGCCCCAGTGGAACCCCCGCCCGGGGGCGTCGGTCGCGCGGGCCAGGGCGACGCCGAGCATGACGGCATCCGCCCCCATCGCGAGGGCCTTGACGATGTCGCCCGACGTGCCCACCCCACCGTCGGCGATGACGTGCACGTAGCGGCCGCCCGACTCGTCGAGGTAGTCGCGGCGCGCGCCGGCGACGTCGGCGACGGCCGTGGCCATGGGGGCGTGGATGCCGAGGGTTGCGCGCGTCGTGGAGGCCGCCCCCCCGCCGAAGCCGACGAGCACGCCCGCCGCTCCCGTGCGCATGAGGTGCAGGGCCGCCGTGTAGGTGGAGGCACCGCCGACGATGACGGGGACGTCGAGGTCGTAGATGAACTTCTTGAGGTTCAAGGGGGCGTCGACGCTGGAGACGTGCTCGGCCGAGACGGTCGTGCCGCGGATGACGAACAGGTCGACGCCGGCGGCCACGACGGTCTCGTACAGCTCCTGCGTGCGCTGCGGGGTGAGGGCGCCGGCGACGGTGACGCCGCCCGCGCGGATCTCGGCGAGACGGTCGCGCACGAGCTCGGGCTTGATCGGCTCGGCATACAGCTCCTGCATGCGGCGCGTCGCGTCGCCGGCGGGCAGTCCCGCGATCTCGGCCAGCAGCGGCGCGGGGTCGTCATAGCGCGTCCACACGCCCTCGAGGTCGAGCACGCCGAGCCCGCCGAGCTGGCCGAGCATGATCGCCGTCTGCGGGCTCATGACGGAGTCCATCGGGGCGCCGAGCACGGGGATGTCGAACCCGAACGCGTCGATCGACCAGGCCGTGGAGACGTCCTCGGGGTTGCGGGTGCGCCGGGAGGGCACGACCGCGATGTCGTCGAACGCGTACGCGCGGCGGGCGCGCTTGGCGCGGCCGAGCTCGATCTCCATGCTCACCCGCCCAGCCTACCCGCGCGCCGCGCCTGCGCCCCCGCGTCACGAACTGCGGAGTGTGCGGCCAACCGCGGAGCTTTTGCGAGAAATCATCCGACGTTGGCGACATTCTCCGAACCTGGCGACACGACGCCCGTCAGCGCCGCGGGAGGATAGCGAGATGGATGCACAGGTGGTGGTGGTCGGCGGCGGCGTCATGGGGCTCGCGACGGCGTGGCAGCTAGTGCGGCGCGGCGCGGCGCCGATCGTGCTCGAGCGCTTCGGCCGCGGCCATCACGAGGGCGCATCGCACGGCGAGACCCGCAACTTCAACAACGCGTACGGCGAGGACCGCTACCTCGACCTGCTGCAGCTCGCCCGCGAGGGGTGGGATGCGCTCGGCGAGGTCGACGGCGAACCTCTGCTCCGGCTGCACGGGCTCGTCTCGCACGGCTCGGGCGCCGCCCTCGGTGCCGCGACGGCGGTGGGTCTTGCCGAGATCGCGCGGCGCTTGACCGAGCGCGGCATCCCCGCCTCCTTGCTGGGCGGCACCGAGGCGGCCCGCCGCTGGCCCGGCATGCGCTTCGAGGACACCGTGCTGCACTCTCCGGATGCCGGCGTCGCCCGCGCCGCCGCCGCGCTCCGTGAACTCGAGCGGCGCATCGTGTCCGGTGGGGGCGAGGTCCGCTGGAGCGCCCCGGCGCACGCGATCACCCTCGACGCCGACGGTGTCGAGGTCGCGACGGATGCCGGCATCCTCCGCGCCGACGTCGTCGTCCTCGCCGCAGGCGCGTGGACGCGAGGGCTCGTCGAGCGCAACGACCTCGGCATCCCGCTGCCGCCGCTGCGCGTGACGGAGGAGACTCCCGCGCACTTCGCGCCGCGCATGCCGAGCCCCTGGCCCTCGTTCAACCACTTCGTCCCTCCCGGTTCGCAGCCGGCGAACGTGTACGGCATGCCGACGCCCGGCGAGGGCGTGAAGGTGGGCTTCCACGGCGTCGGCGACGAGATCGCCCCCGATGCCCGGCCGCACCGGCCGGTCTTCCAGCGGGAGCTGCGCGATTACGTGCGGGAGTGGATGCCGGGGCTCGACCCTGACACCGCCGCGCCGATCTCGTGCACCTACACGACGACGCCGACCGAGGCGTTCGTGCTCGACCGCGTGGGCCGCATCGTGATCGGCGCGGGCTTCTCGGGCCAGGGCTTCAAATTCGCCCCCGGCGTGGGGGCGACCCTCGCCGCGCTCGCGCTCGACGCCCACGCCGCGACCTCCTTCCGCCTGCCCGCGTAGCCCGTCACGAGCTTCGGAGTGTGCGACGGGCTTCGGAGCGTTTCGCGGAGATCATCCGAAGTTGGTGACATTCTCCGAGCTCGGCGACGGATGCCGCGGCTCACGCCGCGAGGTGCAATCCGCGGGCGACGGTGGTGCGCAGCATCCGTTCGGTCGCCGGCCACGCGCGCACGATCTGGTGGTAGCTCAGGCGGATGACGGTGTACCCCCGCAGGCGCAGCTCGGCGTCGTGCGCGACGTCGCTCGCGCGCTGCTTCGCCGAGGAGTGGAACTCGTACCCGTCGACCTGGATGACCAGCCGCTCGCCGACGAGCAGGTCGACGGGGCGGCCCGCGAGCACGACCTGCTGACGCACCCGCAGACCCCAGCGCCGCAGCGGCAGCACGAGCAGCGTCTCCAGCCCCGAATCGGACAGCCCGACCACCGACGCGGCGAGCTCGTGCGCGGCGGAACTGTTCCATCCGATCCCCCGCAAGGTCTCGGGCGCGATCTTCTCGACCTTCGCGGCGGACTCCCACAGCACCAGTGCGGTATCGCGCGGCTGACACACGGCGATGTGCGCGAGCGCGTCGGGAACGGTCGCCTCCAGCGCTGGTCCGGCCCCGGCGAGCGGTTTCGTCCAGTGCACGATGCCGTCCCACCCCTCGGGCATGCACGCCGGCCCGGCGTGCGGCCGCAGATGGATGTGCGGCTCGGCGCCGATCCCCTCCGGCATCCACCATCCGCGTCGCCGCGCCAGCGTCACGCACGAAACGGCGCCGCCCGCCTGAGCGGCAGCGACGAGGTCCCGGTCGGCATCCGGGAGCACCAGCCAGACGCGACGGATCCGTCGAGCCCGCCCGCGACGCACGACGTCGCGCAGCATCCGCTCGGAGAAGCCGTTGCGCAGCAGCTCGTCGCGATGCGCGATGCCGCTGCGGCTGCGCAGCCAGGCGTCGAGATCGCGGTCCGTTCGCGTTGCCATGCCCGCAGTCTGCGCTCTTCGCGCGGTGCACGGATGCCGCAAAAGCGCATCCGTGGACAGATCCGCAAAGTGGCCACCTGTGCAGGAGGCGATGCGCCGCCACGAACTGCGGAGAATGCCGGCAACTTCGGAGCGCTCACGCGAAACAGTCCGAAGTCGGCGACATTCTCCGAAGTTGCCGGCGGGGCGGGCGGGCTAGCGCTTGTAGTTGGGGGCTTCCACCACTATTTGCACGTCGTGCGGGTGGCTCTCCTTCAACCCCGCGGGGGTGATGCGCACGAACTTGCCGCGCGCCTTGAGCTCGTCGATCGTGCGCGCGCCGACGTAGAACATCGACTGGCGCAGCCCGCCGATGAGCTGGTGGGCCACCGCCGAGACCGGACCGCGGTAGGCGACCTGGCCCTCGATGCCCTCCGGGATGAGCTTGTCGACGCTGGGCACGTCGGCCTGGAAGTAGCGGTCCTTCGAGTACGACGTCTGCTTGCCGCGCGTCTGCATCGCCCCGAGCGAGCCCATGCCGCGGTAGAGCTTGAACTGCTTGCCGCCCTGGAAGACCACGTCACCCGGAGCCTCATCCGTGCCCGCCAAGAGCGACCCGATCATGACGGTGTCGGCGCCCGCCACCAGAGCCTTGGCGATATCTCCCGAGTACTGCAGCCCGCCGTCGGCGATGATCGGGATGCCGGCCTCTCGCGCCGCCTGATAGGCCTCCCAGATCGCCGTGATCTGCGGCACCCCCACCCCGGCGATGATGCGGGTGGTACAGATCGAGCCCGGGCCGACGCCGACCTTGACGGCATCCACACCCGCATCGATGAGCGCCTGCGCCCCCTCACGGGTAGCGGCCTGACCGCCGATGACGTCGATGTGGTCGAACGACGCGTCGCCCTTGATGCGGCGGATCATCTCGACGACACCGGCCGAGTGGCCGTTGGCGGTGTCGACGACGATGACGTCGACACCCGCGTCGCGCAGCGCCTGCGCGCGCTCCCAGCCGTCGCCGAAGAACCCGATCGCCGCGCCCACGCGCAGCCGCCCCTGGTCGTCCTTCGTGGCGAGCGGATACTTCTCGCTCTTGTCGAAGTCCTTGATCGTGATGAGCCCGGCGAGCCGGCCGTCGTCGTCGATCAGCGGCAGCTTCTCGACGCGGTGCCGGGCGAACAGGGCGATGACCTCGTTCGCGCCGATGCCGACGCGACCGGTCACGAGCCCCTCGCGGGTCATCACGTCGCGCACCCTCGTGCTCTGCCGCTCGAACCCCGAGACGAACCGCATGTCACGGTTGGTGATGATGCCGACCAGGCGCCGCTCATCGTCGATGACCGGCAGCCCGGAGATGCGGTACTGGGCACACAGGGCGTCGACCTCGTCGATCGTGGCGTCGGGGCTCGTGGTGATGGGGTTGGTGATCATCCCCGACTCGCTGCGCTTGACCTGGTCGACCATCGCCGCCTGGTCGGCGATCGAGAGGTTGCGGTGGATGATGCCCAGCCCGCCCTCGCGAGCGATCGCGATCGCCAGTCGCGCCTCGGTCACGGTGTCCATCGCCGCCGACAGCAGCGGGGTGGCAACCGTGATGCGCCGCGTGGCGCGCGAGGAGGTGTCGGCCTCACTCGGGATGACGTCGGTGTAGCCGGGCAGCAGCAGCACGTCGTCATAGGTCAATCCGACGAAGCCGAACGGGTCGTTGTGCTCCACGCGCTCTCCCTGTCATCCGACCCTTGCGGGTGTATTGATTCTAAGCCGCCGACGGCATCCCTCATTCCCGCGTGCGCGGGATCGCGCGGGCGGAGACCGGATGCCGCCCCCTCCCGCGTACCCCGAAAATGCCGCGCGAGTAGGCGAAACAATCCCGACACATTACGCTCGTATCGTCGTTGATCACCGTCGATACGACCGCATCGCCCGATTGGTGCGCCGGACTGGAGGAACCCGTGAGTCCAACGATCGCCAGTGGGGTGCGATCACCCCGATGGGTCGTGATCCTGATGGCCGCTTTCGCCGTCGCGCTGGGACTGTTGACGCTGGCGCAGCCCGCGAGCGCCGCATCCGTCGAGGTGCAGACCGAGTCGTGCACCCCGAGCTCGACCGTCGGATGCCTCGCCGGCACACTCGCCGCAGCCGGACCAGACGTCACCGTCACCGCCACGAGCCCCTCGGGAACATCCGTGTCCACCGTCACCGACGATGACGGGAAGTGGTCGCTGTCGGTCGAAGAGGCCGGCGACTGGACCGTCACGGTGGATGCCGACACTCTGCCGGACGGCGTGACGCTGAACAGCGACGACCCCCAGGTGCGCCCCGTGACCCTCGGCGCGACGACCGCCGTGCTGTTCTCGCTCGACGGCAACGTGTCGGGTGAGACCGAGACCGAGACGACGACGAGCTTCTGGGATCGCTTCGCACAGCAGGCGGCGTCGGGGCTGCGTCTGGGCCTGCTGCTGGCCCTCGCCGCGATCGGCCTCTCGCTCATCTACGGCACGACCGGCATCTCGAACTTCGCGCACGGTGAGCTGGTGACCCTCGGCGGCCTGCTGGCCTATGTCTTCGCGAACCTGATGGGCATCAGCCTGTGGGTGGCGGCGCTCATCGTCGTCGTCATCTGTGCACTGTTCGGCTTCGCGCAGGACGTCGTGCTGTGGAAGCCGCTGCGCAAGCGGGGGCTGAGCATCACACAGCTCATGATCGTGACGATCGGCATGTCCCTCGCCCTGCAGTACGTCTTCCAGTTCTTCATCGGAGCCTCGACGGTGCGCATCGTCCGCGCCAATCCCGTCGCGGTGCAGCTGGGGCCGGTGACGCTGAGCCAGGATTCTCTGATCGCGATGATCGTCTCGACGATCGTGCTCGCGGTCGTCGGCATCTTCCTGCTGAAGTCCCGCATCGGCCGGGCCACTCGAGCCGTCAGCGACAACGCCGCCCTCGCGGCAGCCTCGGGCATCGACGTGGACGGCGTCATCCGCCTCATCTGGATCGCCTCGACCGCCCTGGCCGGACTTTCCGGCATCTTCCTCGGGCTCGTGTTCAACGGCATCAACTGGATGACCGGCATGCAGCTGCTGCTGCTGCTGTTCTCCGCCGTCACCCTCGGCGGTCTCGGGACCGCGTTCGGCGCCCTCGTGGGCGCGCTCGTGATCGGCATGACCGTGGAGCTGACGAACCTCTGGCTCCCGGGCGACTTCAAGTACGCGACGGCGCTGCTGCTGCTGATCCTTCTGCTGCTCGTGCGGCCACAGGGCCTGTTCGGACGGAAGGAACGGGTGGGCTGACATGGACTTCGTGAATCTGCTCTATCAGATGTCGGCGATCGCGATCTCGCCCTCCACCGCCGCGTTCGCGATCGCCGCGATCGGTCTGAACCTCCACTTCGGCTACACGGGACTGCTGAACATGGGCCAGGCCGGGTTCATGCTGCTCGGGGCCTACGGCTTCGCGATCTCGGTCATCGCGGGCGTCGGCTTCTGGGGGGCGCTGGTGATCTCGCTGGCCGTCGTCATCGTGTTCAGTTTCATCCTCGGCATCCCGACCCTGAAGCTGCGCGGCGACTACCTCGCGATCGTGACGATCTCGGCAGCCGAGATCGTGCGCATGGTGGGCCGCTCGAGCGTCCTCGGTCCCATCACGGGCGGGTCCAACGGCATCCCCGGTGCTCAGTACCGCGACGCGTTCAACGCGCTGTCGTTCTTCCCCGAGGGCAGCACGACGATCCTCTGGTTCACCTACGACAACGTCGGCGTGAGCGGCTGGTGGATCCGGTTCGTCGGCTGGGCCCTCGTGTTCCTGATCGTGCTGCTGGTGTGGGCGCTCATCCGCAGCCCCTGGGGGCGCGTGCTCAAGGGCATCCGTGAAGATGAGGATGCCGTGCGCAGCCTCGGCAAGAGCGCCTATGCGTTCAAGATGCAGTCGCTCATCCTCGGTGGCGTCATCGGTGCTCTCGCCGGCATCGTCTACGTGATCCCCAGCTCGGTGCAGCCCGACGCGCTGGGGCGCTCGACGACGTTCTTCATCTGGACGGCGCTGCTGCTGGGTGGAGCTGCCGCGCTGTTCGGCCCCGTGCTCGGGGCGATCCTGTTCTTCGTCGTCCGCATCTTCATCCAGGGGCTCACCGACATCGTCGTGCCGAACTCGATCATGTCGACGCAGCAGACCGAGCAGTTCTCGTGGATCGTGGTCGGCATCGCCCTCATGCTGCTGGTGATCTTCAGACCACAGGGCATCCTGGGCAACAAGAAGGAGCTGAGGTTCAGTGTCTGACACCGGCATTGCGGCAAACGCCGCGCAGCGTGCGCTCAGCGACGTCGAGCATGTCCCCGGATCGGCCAAGCCCGACCCCATCCTCGTCGTCGACAACATCGTGCGGCAGTTCGGCGGGATGACCGCCGTCGACGTCTCACACCTCGAGGTGCAGCGCGGGGTCATCACGGCGCTGATCGGGCCGAACGGGGCCGGCAAGACGACGTTCTTCAACCTCATCACGGGCTTCGACAAGCCCACGAGCGCCGGCCGCCTCATCGGCGGCCCACCCGCCGACAAGACCGCGCGGTGGTCGTTCGACGGCAAGACGCTCGGCAACACCGCCGCCTCGATCGTCGCACGCAACGGCATGGTGCGCACCTTCCAGCTCACCAAGGCGCTCTCGCGCATGACGGTGCTCGACAACATGCTGCTCGGCGCGCGCGATCAGCGCGGTGAGAACATGCTCCTCGCGCTGATTCCCGCCGTCTGGAGCGGACGCGAGAAGGAGATCACGGCCAAGGCGCTCGACCTGCTCGATCGCTTCAAGCTCCTGGAGAAGAAGGACGACCTGGCAGGTTCCCTCTCGGGCGGCCAGAAGAAGCTGCTCGAGATGGCACGTGCGCTCATGAGCGACCCGAAGATGATCATGCTCGACGAGCCGATGGCGGGGGTCAACCCCGCCCTCACGCAGTCGCTGCTGGGGCACATCCAGTCGCTGCGCGACGACGGCATGACGGTGCTGTTCGTCGAGCACGACATGCACATGGTGCGCCACATCTCCGACTGGGTCGTCGTGATGGCCCAGGGCGTCGTCGTCGCCGAAGGTCCGGCGGCGGAGGTCATGAACCAGCAGGCCGTCATCGACGCGTACCTCGGCGCGCACCACGACACCGACCTCGGCGACGACGAGATGCTGTCAGAGACGGCCGCGATTCGCCTGGCCGACGAGGTGGCCCGCGCAGACGAAGCGGAAGAGGCCCGCGTGGCCGAGGCCCTCGGCAAAGAGGTCAAAGAGGAGGAGCACTCGTGAGCACGCCTACGGCATCCGCAGAACCGGTTCTCATCGCGAAGGATCTGCATGCCGGGTACCTCCCGGGCATCAACATCCTCAACGGCGTGAACATCGAGGCCCGGCCCGGGGAGCTCATCGGCATCATCGGCCCCAACGGCGCCGGCAAGTCGACGTTCCTGAAGGCCGTGTTCGGGCAGGTGTCGATCCGCCACGGATCGGTCACCCTCAAGGGTCAGGACATCACCGGGTGGAAGCCGAACAAGCTCGTCCGCACCGGCGTCGGGTTCGTGCCGCAGACCAACAACGTGTTTCCCTCGCTGTCGATCGAGGAGAACCTCCAGATGGGCATCTACCAGAAGCCCAAGGAGTTCAAGACCCAGCTCGAGCGCATCTTCGAGATCTTCCCCGTGCTCGCCGACCGCCGCCAGCAGCGTGCCGGGTCACTGTCGGGCGGTGAGCGTCAGTCGGTCGCGATGGCGCGCGCGCTGATGATGGACCCGTCGGTACTGCTTTTGGACGAGCCCTCCGCGGGCCTGTCGCCCGTGCGGCAGGACGAGACCTTCATCCGCACCCGCCGGATCAACAAGGAGGGCGTCAGCGTCATCATGGTCGAGCAGAACGCACGGCGCTGCCTGCAGATCTGCGACCGGGCGTACGTGCTCGATCAGGGCCGCGACGCCTATACGGGCACGGGGCGCGAGTTGGCCGCCGACCCCAAGGTCATCCAGCTCTATCTCGGCACGCTCGCCTCCGACGTCGAGGCCGAGACCACGCACACCCAGACCCAGGCCTGATCCGCGACGCGCCCGACGCCCGGCGCCCTTTGCGGGTGCCGGGCGTCGTCGTCTCATCCATGCGCGTGCCGCCGGCATCCGGTCACAACAAGCGCAAGAGACCCCCGGGTCGCCCCGGGGGTCTCTTGGATCAGCTAGCTGACGGTCAGGACTGACCCTCGACCGCGCTCACCCAGACGGGCGTGTTGTTCGCGTCGAACTCGTAGATGCCGATGAAGGCGCTCGACGGGTCGTTCAGCTCGTTGAACGGGCCGATACCCGAGATGCCCACATACTGGATGTCCGAGCCGCCTTCGATCAGCGCCTTGCAGTCCGCGTACGTGCTGCACTCCTCGCCGCCGTCCGCACCGGACACCGCCGCCAGGTTCGCCTGGATCGTGGCCGGGTCGGTCGCGCCGCCCTTGACGGCCGCGAGGGCCGAGAGGATGACCGCGTCGTACGACTCGGCCGAGTAGGAGTAGTCCTCCAGCGCCGAGCCCTCGACCTGCTCGTGCCACGACGAGACGCGCGCCTTGAAGTCGTCGGCCGGGTTGGCACCGGGGATGGTGCCCTGCGCACCCTCGAGCGTGCCGGCGTCGAAGACCTCGGAGTAGTCGGAGGTGTTGCCGTCGGTGTAGTAGGTCTTGGCCATGTCCCAGCCCTGCGCGACGAGCTCGGGCACGATCGCCTTGGTCTCGTCGAACGCGATCACGACGATCGCGTCGGGGTCGGTCGCGATGGCCGCCGTGACCTCGGACGAGAAGGTGGTCTGACCGGGAGGGAACTCCTGACCGGCACCGTTGGCGCCGTAGGTCACGGTGCCGCCGGCCGCGGTGACCGTCTCTTCGACGACGTCACGCAGGCCGGTGCCATACGTGTCGTTGAACACCAGGAAGGCGATGTTCGCGTTGCCGTCGCTCGAGATGAGCGAGCCGAGCGCGGCGCCCTGGACGGTGTCCGGCGGAGCGGTGCGGAAGTAGAAGTCGGAGTAGCCGGACAGATCGGCAGCCGTGTTGGCCGGCGAGATCTGCACGATCGGGTCGGATCCGCCGGTGATCTTGTCAACCACGTTCAAGGAGACCGACGAAGATGCGGCGCCGATGACGACGGAGACCTGCGCGTCGATGAGCTCGTCTGCCGAGGCCGACGAGACGGTCATGTCGGTGCTGTCACCCGAGTCCGTCCAGAAGGTGCAGGCGCTGTCGCCAGCGGCTGCGATGTCGGCGACGGCGAGGCCGACGCCGGCGATCTCGGGCGGGCCGAGGAACGCGAGGGTTCCGGTCACGGGCAGCAGTGTGCCGACCTTCAGGGTGTCGGCGCTCGTGGTGTCCGAAGCGCAGTCAAGGCTTTCGAAGGTCTCATCGACCGCCGTTGTCTCGCTGTCGGACGAGGTCGTCTCTGTGTCGCCGGAGCAGCCCGAGAGCGCAAGGACCGAGGCGCCCACCAGTGCGGCCGCAGCCAGCCACGCCTTTTTTGAGTGAACCATCTGGTTCATCCTTTCGATCTGTTGGTGCGGCCGCGAGGGGCCGCCTTAGAGTCCGAAACTAGTCAGCGTTTGTTTCCAGCGTGTTTTTTTCCCGCCCGTCATGGCGTATCGCGACGCAATCGTTACCTTGGCCGAACGGACGCCGCGCGGCGGCTCGACCGCACAGAATCGACGCTCAAGATGACCAGCGCGACCCACACCAGACCGAAGCCGATCCAGCGCTCGACGGGCATCGGCTCGTGCAGAACCCAGACCCCCATGCTGAACTGCATGATCGGGGTGAGGAACTGCAGCAGTCCGACCAGGCTCAGCGGAGCGCGGCGCGCACCGGAAGCGAACAGCAGCAGCGGAACAGCGGTGATCACACCCGCGGCCGACAGCAGCACGGTGTGCCACACCCCGTACGTGCCGAGGGTCAGCCCCGACGTGGCGGCGAACCAGCAGAGGATGCCGACCGCCACCGGCGTGAGCCACGCCGTTTCGAGAGTGAGCCCGCTGACGGCGTCGACGGCGGGGCCGATGCGGTTCTTCACGAGTCCGTACAGCCCGAACGAGAAGGCCAGGGTCAGGGACATCCAGGGGAAGGCACCGTAGCCGAGCACGATGACCAGCACCGCGACCAGGGCGATGCCGACCGCCGCCCACTGCGCCGGTCGCAGGCGCTCGCGCACGACGAGGACGGCCAACAGCACCGTGACGAGCGGGTTGATGAAGTAGCCGAGGCTCGCCTCGATGACGTGCCCGGTGACGGTCGCGACGACGTAGACGCCCCAATTGACGAAGATGAGGATGCCGGCCAGCGCCGTCAACATCAGCAGCCGACGCTGCCCGGCGATGCGACGCAACGCGCCCCAGCCTCGGGTGAGCGTGAGCAGGACGACACACACGACGAGGGAGAGCACGACCCGCCAGGCGACGAGCTCGGCGGGGGTGCTCGGGGCCAGCGCGATGAAGTAGAGCGGGAAGACACCCCACAGGACGTAGGCGGCGAAAGCGTAGACGACGCCGAGCGTCCTCTGGCGCGACTCGTCGACTTCGCGGGGGGATGCGTCGCGCAATGTCATGAGAGAAAGCCTAGAACGGTCCTGACCGGTCGCGGCGGCATCCACGACGAAGGCCCCCGGTCCGCAAAGTGCGAACCGGGGGCCTTGCGCGCGGAGAGCGTCAGCGGACGACGACCGCCAGCACGTCGCGAGCCGACAGGACGAGGAACTCGTCGCCGCCGAACTTCACTTCGGTGCCGCCGTACTTGCTGTAGATGACGCGGTCGCCGACGGCGACGTCGAGCGGAACGCGGTTGCCGTTGTCGTCGATGCGGCCGGGGCCGACGGCGACGACTTCGCCCTCCTGGGGCTTCTCCTTGGCGGTGTCGGGGATGACGAGGCCACTGGACGTGACCTGCTCAGCCTCGACCTGCTTGATGACGATGCGGTCCTCGAGCGGCTTGATGGAAACCGACACGGTCTACCTCTTTCTTGCTGGGCGTTGTGCTTCAAGACTCGTTGACGCCGATTTCATGAGGGTTCATGAGCACCGGGGCCATTAGCACCCGAAGGGGTGGAGTGCTAACACAAGTCTATGGCGCGGCTGGCACTCACGCAACGCGAGTGCCAATGCGGGCCGCGTCGCCGGCCGTAGGCTGGGCGGATGGACCACGCCGAGCTGACCGCGCTGCTCACCCCCGAGGGGTTGCGCCTGGTCGATGAGCTCGGTGCGCTGGAATCGACGGATGCCGTCGCCTCCGCCGTCTCGCGGCTGCGCGCCGCCGGGCTCTCTCCCGACCTGGTCTCGGCTGCGATCGGGCAGGCGCGCCTGCGCACCCGGGCGCGCGCGAAGTTCGGCGCCTTCGCCGACCGCATGCTGTTCACCCGCGCCGGGCTGGAACAAGCCACGCGGCTGAGCGTGGGCGCCCGCCACGCGGGACGGTTCCGCGACGCGGGCATCACACACCTCGCCGACCTCGGCTGCGGCATCGGCGGTGACGCCCTCGCCTTCGCCGGACTCGGGCTCGACGTGCTCGCCGTCGACGCCGACGAGACCACCGCCGCCCTCGCCGCCTACAACCTCGCCCCGTTCGGCGCGGGCGCAGCGGTGCGCCACGCCCGCGCCGAAGACGTCGACCTCGACGGCATCGGGGCGGTGTGGCTCGATCCGGCCCGCCGCACGGCGGGGCACACCGAGACCACCCGGATCGGCGCGGGCGACTGGTCGCCGGCCCTGGACTGGGTCTTCGCCCTGGCATCCAGCCTGCCCGCCGGCATCAAGCTCGGCCCCGCCTTCGACCGCGACCTGATCCCGCCCGACGCCGAGGCGCAGTGGATCAGCGTCGACGGGTCGACGATCGAGCTCGTCGTGTGGACGGGTGCCCTCGCCCGCCCCGGCGTGCGGCGCGCCGCGCTCGTCGTCCGCGGCGACACGGCGGCGGAGCTGACCGCGGGCAGCGATGCCGCCGATGCACCGGTGCGCGCACTCGGCGCGTTCGTGCACGAACCAGAGGGCGCCGTCATCCGCGCCCGCCTGATCGGCGAGGTCGCCCGACAGCTCGAGGCCGGCATGCTTGCGCCTGGGATCGCCTACCTGACCTCCGATGCCCCCCTCACGAGCCCCTTCGTCCAGTCGTTCCGCGTGCGCGAACAGCTCCCGGCCGACGTCAAGGCCCTCTCCCGCGCGCTACGCGAGCGGGAGATCGGCACGCTCGAGATCAAGAAACGCGGCGTCGACGTCGACCCGGCCGCGCTGCGCACCACGCTCAAACTGCGCGGGCCGCACTCGGCGACGCTGATCCTGACCCGCGTGAGCGGCAAGCGCATCGCGCTGCTGGCCGACCGAGTCTGAACCACGGTCGCCGGTCGCGCCGCGGCGAACTCCTCCCATCCGACCCCCGCGGGGCCCTGAACCCGCCCAACCGGGCAACAACGCCACCGATCGGAGGAGTTGGCCTGCCGTCAGCCGAAGAGCGGCCCCTGCGTCGAGGCCCACCACAGCCACCCGACGCTGTAGATCACCGACAGCACGCTCAGACACAGCGCCCACACGGCCACCCCGCGTGCCTCCCACGGGCGCCGTAGCGCGACGATCGCCAGGCCCGCACCGAGCAGGCCGATGAGAAAAGCCCACCCCACCAGCAGCGAGACCACCAGACCCAGGATGCCGAAGGTCAGCGCCCACCCGGCGCTGCGCGGCAGCGCCGCGGGCACCGGAGGCGCCCAGCGCACGTCCGGGCTGACCGGTGCGTACGCCTCATCCGCGGTCACCGACGCGATGACCGGAACCGGCTCCGTCAGCTCCCGCTGGAATCCGCCGCGGTGCTCGCCCGGCAGCGCTGCGGTCGCGGCCAACTCGACATCCTCGCCGACCGGCTCGGCGGGCGGAACGCCAGGCATCCGCTCGTCGCTCATGAGACGGCCACCTGGATCTCGGTCACCGGCAGCGTCGAGTCAGCGCCGAAGTCGAAAGTCGACGGGGGCCGCCCGCTCGAGATGAGCTCGGCGGCGAGAGCGGCGATCATGGCTCCATTGTCGGTGCACAGGCTCAGCGGCGGAATCCGCACCGCCACGCCCGCCGCCGCCGCACGCTCGAGCGCCACCTCGCGCAGGCGCCGGTTGGCGATGACGCCGCCGCCCAGCAGCAGGCGCGGCACGTCGTGGCGCGCGCACGCGTCGAGGGCCTTGGTGACGAGCACGTCGACGACCGCTTCGCGGAAGGACGCGGCGACATCCGGCACCGACACCGTCTCGCCGGCCGCATCGGAGCGTTCCACCCACCGCGCGACCGCCGTCTTCAGCCCCGAGAAGGAGAAGTCGTAGCGGTGCTCGGCCAGGTCGCTGGCGCGGGAGAGCCCCCGCGGAAAACGGATCGCGCCGGGGTCGCCGGCGGCTGCGGCGCGGTCGATCTCGGGCCCGCCGGGATAGGGCAGGCCGAGGATCCGGGCGATCTTGTCGAACGCCTCGCCGGCGGCGTCGTCGAGGGTCTCGCCGAGCAGGTCGACGTCGTCGACGAGGTCACGCACGAGCAGCAGCGAGGTGTGGCCGCCGCTGACCAGCAACGCGATCGTGGGATACTCCACCCGCTCCCCCGTCAGCAGATCCGCCGCGATGTGCCCGACGAGGTGGTTCA
The DNA here is from genome assembly GCA_047606715.1 of Microbacterium sp. Taxonomy (GTDB): domain Bacteria; phylum Actinomycetota; class Actinomycetes; order Actinomycetales; family Microbacteriaceae; genus Microbacterium. The sequence continues at coordinate 1,107 of JASGEE010000111.1, read as the reverse complement.
CGGCGTAGAGCGGTGTGTCCAGGGCGACGGCGAGGGCCTTGGCCGCGCCGACGCCGACCATGAGAGCCCCGGCGAGTCCGGGGCCGCTCGTGACGGCGACGGCATCCAGGTCGGTCAGCGCGATGCCCGCCTCGGCCACCGCCGCCTCGATCGCCGGTTGCAGCGCTTCGAGGTGGGCGCGGGCCGCGACCTCGGGCACGACCCCGCCGTAGCGGGCGTGTTCGTCCATGGAGCTGGCGATCGTGTTGCTCAGGAGCGTGCGGCCCCGCACGACGCCGATGCCGGTCTCGTCGCAGCTGGTCTCGATGCCGAGCACGAGGGGCTCATCGCGGTTCATCCGGCCCCCTCCATGGCCGCAGCACCGGTCGGTCGCGCACGGTTCGCGTGCCAAAAGCAGGGCGAACCGGCCTCTCCGAGGGTGTGGCGGCGGGTCGGGTGCGATTCGCCCTGCTTCTGGCACGCGTTCACGAGCACACCCCTGCATCGGTCGCGCGATCGCGAGCCGACGCCCAGCCGACGAGGTCGAGTTTCATGACGACGGCGTCGACGTCGTCGGGCTGGTAGTAGCGCGGGCGGCGGGCGATCTCGACGAAGCCCTCCGAGGCATACAGCCCGGATGCCGTCGGGTTGTCGGCCCGCACCTCGAGGAACACGTCGCGGGCACCGCGCTCGCGGGCCGTCTGCAGCAGGGCGTGCAACAGCGCCCGTCCGCGTCCGCGTCCGCGCGCGGCCTCGGCGATCGCGATGGTCTGGATGTCGGCGTCCGCGGCGCCCTCGACCGCCCGGACACCGCCGTAGCCGAGCAGTCGGCCGGCCTCGACGTCGACGAGGTAGCGGCCGTGCGGCGAGGCGAGCTCTTCGCGCATCACCGGCTTGCTCCACGCGTCGGTCGGGAAGCTCGCGCGCTCGAGGTCCATGATGGCGGCGAGGTCTGCCCGCTCCGCCCGACGCAGGCTCACGCCGGAACCCCTCTCGCAGCGGCGTGCGGCCGCGGGAGCTTCGTCGACACGGTGACGTCCGGCGCGCGCAAGTACAGCGGCTCGGGCCCGGCGAGCTCTCGGCCGGCGGCGAGCGCGCGGGCGGCGACGAGGGCGAGCAGGGCGCCGG